>CAYPFC010000021.1:0-1410 GCA_964409815.1 uncultured Pseudobdellovibrionaceae bacterium | reverse complement strand
ACCTAAATACGACGGCGGCATCGCGCCGCTGAACGGATATTGAAACGGCATCGGAGTCTGATTCATGAAGGGAGGACGCACCGGACCCGCGATCCACGGCGGCTGAAACGGAGGACGTCCGTATGGATGCGGAGGCAAATACGGAGGGGGATAGTTCGGGCCCGCGTTGTCATTGTTATCCATCATCCCGTTGAGGAGCATTCCTCCGATGAGTCCGACAGCTCCGCCGATGAGCGCTCCTTGAACGAACGGGTTACTGAAGAAGCCTCCGCTCGAGCGGCTCGACTGCGTGCCGTAATCGTTATTGCGCTCGTTGATCGCGGTTCCGCCCGTCGGTCGAGTGGACGCGCGCGCGTGCGATTCGATTACGTTTCCATCCTTCGGCGTGATGTTCGTGCGCGGCGCCGGGAGGTTCGCGGCCGTGTGCTCCGGGGGACATTCGCCGGGACATCCCGCGCCCGCTTCGGTTTTCTGATCGTACGCGGCCTCGAGTTGCGCGCAGAACTCCTCGTCGGTAACGGCTTTTTCGCCCTCGATGAAGTGAATACGGATCATGTCCAACAACTCGCCGTATTCTTTCTTCTTTATATCTTCGATCATGGCGCGACCTTCCTCGCCGCAGTAGTCGCTCGAGAACGCCGTTCCTTCGCCGTCACCGGCGAACGACGCGTTCGGAAAAATCAGGACAACGAGTAAAGCAGTCAAAAAGCGGGAGATCATGACATCTTTTCGGGCGTTTGCCCCTCGGACCTGAGAAATTCTCGATTTGAGACACCACTCTTAATTGACCGAACCCGTTCGGGTTTTCTAAGATGCACCCACCTATGGATGTAAATCTAATTGCGACCTTCGCCCTGCTCGTCGGACTCGAAATTGTCTTGGGGATCGACAATATTCTTTTGATTTCGATTCTTACAGATCGCCTCCCCGCCGAGAGCCGCAATCGCGCGCGCTACATCGGCCTCGGCCTCGCGCTCGTCGGCCGGCTCTTATTACTGCTTGGCGCTTCGTACTTGGTGCAGCTCAGTGAGCCCGTTCTATGGAGCCTGAGCTGGAAGAGCATCATCCTCATCGTCGGGGGCGGATTCCTGCTCTTCAAGGCGGTGAAGGAAATCCATCATGTGGTCGAGTCACATCAGACCGATCCCAGCGCGCAGGTTGTCTATTCCGCGTTCTCGGCCGTGATCATGCAGATGATTATGCTCGACCTCGTGTTTTCGATCGACTCGGTCATCACTGCGGTCGGCCTCACCGACAATCTCTTGGTGATCTACGCCGCGGTTATCGCCTCTTTCCTATTGGTGCTCGCGTTCGCGGGGCCGATCGCATCGTTCGTCCAGCGCCACGCTACCTTGAAGATTCTCGCGCTTTCGTTTCTCGTCACGATCGGCGTGACCCTCGTGATCGAGG
>CAYPFC010000020.1:15370-19342 GCA_964409815.1 uncultured Pseudobdellovibrionaceae bacterium | reverse complement strand
ACGGCCGGCGTGATCATGGGTCACATGCGCTCCAATCCCGCCCGCTTCGTCGGCCCGGTGAACGCGCAAGGGATTCCTGACCGAAACGCATTCACGTCCGTTGTGTACTACGATTCGGGCGCGCGCGGCCCCATAGGCTCCCAGCAAGTCGGGGAAGACGGCAAATCGTATTGGAGACTCGACCCCGATCAACGCGAGCGCGAGGCCACTCGCAAGAACACGATTTTCAGCGCCGAGATCGAGGATATCGAAGAGCTCGCGATCAATAAGACGTTCAAGCTTAAACTCGTGCTCTTCGTACACGATCCGACGAATCCCGCGGCCGTGGTCAGCAACGGTTACTACTTCCGCCGCCTGACGGTTCTCGTGGATTGGTTTCAATCGAGCGATCCCGAGCGCTTCTTCCAAGTTTTGAGCCTCGATCAGGAAATTCCCCTGACCGCGACCCAGTTCCAAGTGGTCGGCGACATTCTCGATCGTAAAGTCGTGCTGGAAGACGTCGTATTCGGAATCACGAAGGTGTTCCCGCTCGGCGTGGGCTCGTTCAACATCCGCACCGGCCGCTACATGGACGGCACGGTGAAGTCGATGACCCGCGAGTTTCCCGAAGGTCGCCTTGTGCGCGTCAATGCGCCGTCGGCCGCGGGCTGCAGCGGCAGCAACAACTCGCGCTGCCGCACGTATCCCTGGTACTATCGCGGCCGCCCGTTCTTCGGGATCTTCACTATGGACGGCGGCTACCACTCGATCGGAATGCACTGGCAGATCGACGCGAACGGATTGACTCGCGGGTTTGTTTCGCACGGCTGTATCCGCGTTCGCGATAAAGATCTCTATCAGCTCGACGCCATCTTAAACGAAGGCACGCTGCCCGAGCTTCGCGTTTCGTACCGCTACCACCAAGCCGGCAAATACGAGCGCCTCTCTCACCCGCTGCCGCAGAAGAACGACTCGTACTGGGCGGCCGTGTATACGGTGAAGCCGAGCGCAGACAAAATTCAGTGCCGTCATTCGACGTACGACGTTCAACGCGATCGCAGCAACCCGCAGATTCACACGGTCGCCGACGGCGATTGCTTGACGATGGTTGCGGAAGTGAAGCGTCCCGCGACGGAAGTGACCGAATATATGAAGGGCCGCACGCAGATGCCGCCGAGCGGGCTCTACGGCTCGCAAGTCGCTCACGTTCCCGACGCGATCGAGGAAGGGGACGAGGGAGCATTTGAATGTTGGGAATCCGACGGCGGACATGAGGAGCGCCAGCGCGCGCGCAACGCGCTCGAGGGCTTCTTCCAGGGCCTCGGCAATCTGTTTAAGCGCCGTCCGCGCCGCGTGGCTTGCGACGACATGATTCGCGTGATCCCGGCGGATCCCGCGACTCCTCGCCAGGCGCCGATCGCGATGGATCAATTCCCGGCCGCTCCCGCGATCGTGGTGAACGGACAAGCGACGATCATGGCCCCGGTTCCAGCGGCAACGACCAGCGTGACGACGAGCTCGGGCGACGCCGTGTTCTCGCCGAACGGAACGACGATTCCGGCCACTGCGGCGGTCACGCCCGCCGCGCCGGCACGCCAAGACTTGAGTCAAGACACTCGTCTGGCGGAGCTGAAGCAGTTCTTCGTGCAGAATTGCGAGCCGCGTATCGCGAGCGGCCTCGAGATCCGCTGTGCCGACACCGCGATCGAGCGTCTGACGAGCTTCAGAAACTCATACTGTAACCCGGTTCGTTCCGGCTACGAAACGTACTGCTCGCAGTGGGACGTCCAACTTCGTGAGTGGACGAAATACCGGAACAGCAGAAACTAATGCTCTCGCCATTTCCTCTCTCGGACGGGCGCATCGTCTTCGTTCGCGAAACGAACGTCGGTGCGTCCCATTGGATCGTATTCTTGCCCGGCTCATCCGCCGAGCTCTGGGATTTCGGCTGGGGAGAAAGCCGCGCGCTCCTCGAGCCGCTGCGCGGTCGCGCGAATCTGTTGCAAGTCAACAAGCCTGGGATCCTCGGCGACGGGAAAGTCGCTTGGAAGGAGTTCGAGGCGTCCTTTCGCCGCGATCAGCGTGTAAAAGACTACAATGAAATTTTGAAGGCCTGCATTCCTCCCGGACATAAGATTTTTCTGCTCGGATTTTCGGAAGGCGCATACTTGAGTCCCGAAGTCGCGCTTCACGACGCGCGCGTGCGCGGGCTCGCGCTGATCTCGGGCGGCACGCGCAGTTGGGTCGACGAAGAGATCTTCAAACCGAGCGCGAAAAATCTGGGACCGATCTTGAAGCGCGTGGCCGCGGTCTACGCGCGCCCACACTCGACGACCCTCACGTGGCACGGGAACTCGCACGCCACTTGGACATCGTATGACAACGACAACACGCTGCTCGCCTTAAGAAAACTTAGCCTTCCGATTCTCGCCATCCACGCCTCCGAAGATGTGATGATCGATCTGGATTCGGCGCGCGGGGACCTCCTAAAACTTAAGGGGGAAGGGAAGAATATTACGCTGAGAATGTTCGAAGGCGTGGATCACACGCTCGAGCGTCACTGGCTGAAAGCGCTCCGGGCCGCCGGCGTATTTTTTAACGAAAATCTTACCCGCAAAAGCAGTCGAAGATTGCCTAAACTCCGGTTTCTTGAGACACGGAGTTCATGAGATGGCTCGCCCTGATCGCGTTGTGCGCAGGTATTAACCCCGCCTTCGCGATGCTCGTTTACATGCCAAAGAACTTTCGCGCCTCGACTGCGGATGTCGTCGCCGTCATTCACGGCTGCCTGCAATCCGCCGAAGCCATGGCTCTGGGCACGCGTTTTAATCGAATGGCGGATGAGCGCAATTGGCTGGTTATCTATCCGCAAGTCCCGAAGGGAAATCCGATCGACTGCTGGAGCTGGTACCTGCCCGAAAACCAGGCGCCGGACTCGGGCGAGCTGAATCTCGTTTACGATCAGATCGAACAGGCTCGCTCGCGTTTTCGTGTGCGCGGACATGCGTTCCTCGCCGGGATTTCCTCGGGCGGCGCCACCGTCGCCGGATTGATCGCGTGTTTTCCCCAAGCGTTTACCGCGGCGGCGATTCACTCGGCGCCGGGTTACGGGCTTGCGAGCACGGCTGAAGAAAGTAAGGCCGTCCTTGAGCATGGACCATCGTTCGCGAAACCGAATCAAGCCCCGTGCTCGCCCTCCAGATACAATGGCCGCGTGATGGTGATGCACGGAATGGGAGACCGGGTCGTTCACCCGGCCCACGCCGAAAACATCGTCGAGATGACGCTCAAAGGTCGCCCGGTCGTCATCGAAAAAACGGTCGGGACTTCCAAAGGGCTTCGCTACGATCACTTCAAATACTTCGAAGGCTCCGTGCGCGTGGCGGACTTGATCAAGATCGACGTACTCGGGCATGCGTGGTCGGGAAGCCACCCGACCAATCTTCCGTACTTCGATACGCGCGGGCCCGACGCGACTCAGATGTTCGCGGATTTTTTCGTTAGCGCGAAGCGACCAATCCGCGCTGTTCGGGGCGTCCCATAGCGAGCAGGAACGGTTCGGGGCCGGCCTGTAGGGCCGTGAACTGAGCTTTCGTTTCGACGTTTTTCCATTTGTTCTCAATTAGGATTTGTCCAATCGAGCCGCCGAGACTCGAGCCGGGCCCGAGCAGGATCAAGTGATCCGGCGCGAACTCCTTCAACGCCACGCCGATCGCGCGCGTGAAGTTGTATGGCTCAACGACCTGATGGCCGAGCGTATAGTGATAGAGATCGTCAACGTTCGTGGACCACGGTTGCCAAACGCAGCCGCGTCCGTCGATAAGCGGGACCTTCGGCGCGTGAAAGATACGCTCGGGGATCAGCTGGAACGCGCGTTCGGCGGTTCCGCGAAGCAGGGGCGTATGGAAGGCCGCGTGGTTGATCAACTGAAACGGATAATTCTCGATCGGCGGGAGCTCCTTGAGGAGCGCCGCGATGCCGGCCTTGTTCGCG
>CAYPFC010000020.1:951-15360 GCA_964409815.1 uncultured Pseudobdellovibrionaceae bacterium | reverse complement strand
ACGATGTAGCCGCCAAGGAAAATCGAGGCGTGGATCTCGACGTTCTCGTCCTGGGTCGCCCGCGCGACGGCGTCCTCGACGATTTGCCATTTCTCGGGTGAGCGTTTCCAGTTCTCGTCGCAAACCGGATAGATCACCTGGCCGCCGACGATCTCATCCTTCATCATGCCGCCCATCGTATTCACGACGTGGAACGCGCCCGCCCAGTCGAGGCTTCCTCCGAAGGCGAGCGTGAGATACCAGCCCATCGAGTTGCCGGTGACGGCGACGATGTCGTATTTCTCGCGGTCGATCGCCATGAAGTCGGCGTACGCGCACGCGTAAATCAAGCTCGAGGCATGCTCGCCCTTCGTGTGCACTTGAGGCTTGAAGGCCTCGGCGCCGTCGAGCTCGGTGATCGTCGGCTCTCCCGCGCTCCTTCTGCGGGCGTCAAGGTCGTCGAGGAAATCGATTACGGGACCGCCGAACTGGCGAAGGTAGCCCAGAGTTTCTTTCGTGTACGTTCCCCGTCCGGGGCAGATGACCACCGCGCGTTTCTTCATTCAGTTACACCTTGTTCATCAGGCGCAGGGCCGTGGTGACGATCTCGTCGCGCGAGGGGAGTCCCGCGGCGGCGGCTTTTCCGAGGGGAATGAAGCAGTCGTCGGCGGTGACGACCTTCACCCTCGGCATTTTCACCGCGTTTTCGACGATGGCGCCGCACATCCACTCGCTCCACGAGCCGGATTTGCGGCATTCGTCGACGATCAAGACGTGCGGGCAGTCGCCGATCTCGTCGATGAGTTTCGGCGTATCGATCTCGGTGAGCCAGCGCATGTCTATGATCTTGGCCTGGACTCCGTGTAGGTCCTGTAGGACCTTCGCGGCCTGGCGAGAGTAGTACGTGCCGTTGCCGTAAGTGACGATCGTGAGCTCTTTGCTCGAGCCGTGGACCCCGAACTCGCCCAAGGCGATCTTTCCCGCTTTTGGGTACGTTCCGGCCCACGCCTTGTCGTTCGTATCGTGAAGGTCACGAGTCATGTACAGCGCGATCGGCTCGAGGAAAACGACGACACGCCCTTTTTCCCAAGCGAGCTCGGCGCATTCGCGCATCATCTGTACGGCATCCTCGCCATTCGAAGGAATCGCGAGGATCACGCCCGGAATATCGCGAAAAACCGCGATCGAGTTGTCATTGTGAAAGTGACCGCCGAAGCCTTTCTGGTAGGGAAGTCCGGCGATGCGAACGATCATGCCGTTCGTGAATTGCCCCTGCGAGAAGAACGCGAGCGTCGCCGCTTCTCCGCGCAGTTGGTCCTCGGCGTTGTGTACGTAGGCGAGGAATTGAATTTCGGGAATGGGCAAGAATCCGTTGTGCGCGAACCCGATCGCAGTACCCAAGATCGTTTGCTCGTCGAGCGGGGAGTTGAACACGCGCCGGGGCCCGAATTTTTTGTAGAGACCTTCGGTGACGTTGTACACGCCGCCCTTTTGCGCGACGTCCTCGCCGAACACGACGGCGCCCGGGTAGCGCTGCAAGGTCTCTTGCAGGGCCATGTTGATCATCTTCGCGAGGTGCATCGGTTTGTCGAGATCTCCACCGATCAATCCACGCAAGGTCTCCTCATCGGGCTTCGCCGGCGACTCTTTCGGGAAGGCGCAGGCCTTCAACGACGCACGCACTTCCTCGCGCTTCAAGTATTTCGGGCGCGTCTTCGCGTACTCGCCGATCGCGGCGACTTGCGCCTCGATGGATTTGTACATGCCGAGGATCTCGTCGGCGCTTGCCCAATCGTTTTCAAGGATGGTGCGCGCGGAATGCAGCAAAGGATCGTTGAACTCCGCGGTCTCGATGCGCGAAAGCGGATGGTACGTCGCTTCGACGTCGGAGCCCGCGTGACCGAGCAAGCGTACGCACTTCATGTGCAGGAAGACCGGTTTGCGGCGCGTGCGCGCGTAGTGCGCGGCTTGCACCGCCGCGCGGTGGGTATCCATCAGGCTTAAGCCATCGCACTTGATGTAATGGAGTCCCGGGCGCTCGGAGTACTGCGATTCGAGCCAGTTCTCGGGAGTCGAAACCGAAATTCCGATGCCGTTGTCCTCGCAGATGAACACGATCGGCATGGCCACGTTTTGGTGCGCGACCCAAAGCGCCGAGTTTACAGCGCCGACGGCGGTGGAGTGATTGATCGAAGCGTCCCCGAACGTGCACATGACGACCGCATCCGACGGCATGACCGCCGAGTCGAGTTTCAAATCCTTCGCGCGCCCGATACTCAAAGCCGCGCCCATCGCCTTCGGCAGGTGAGACGCGATGGTACTCGTTTGCGGCGGAACCATGAGCGGGTAGCTGCCAAACACCTTATGGCGGCCTCCGGCAATCGGGTCCTCGCTCGAAGCGACGAATGAGAGCATGGTGTCGTAGAGCGGCGTCGATCCTGGAATCTGTTTGGCCCGCTGAATCATAAACGCGCAGCTGCGATAGTGAACGAAGGCCATATCGGTTAGGCGAAAAACTTTGCCCCAGACCGCGTTCGCCTCGTGGCCGGCGCTCCCGATGGTGTAATAGCACTCGTTGCTGTTCTTTAAAATACGCGCTCTCAGGTCCATCTGGCGGCTCATGACCTGGGTTTCGAAGAGGTCCATGAACTCTTCGCGGGTCAGACCGCTCTCTTCCGGGCCCGTGGCGCTGCGCTTCGGAGGCAGGGTGCCCTCTTTGACGAACTTCAGAAAGTTCTGATCGACCACTTCGGCGCGATTGTACATAGGGTTTGAAGTTACCCGTTTTCTCGGGCGGCGAGCAATCGTTTTCGGGGCGCGGGGGAGAGGCGACGAGGAGGATTGCGCGGCGGTGGGGCCTCTGCTACGAATATTGGATCTACCAAAAAGAAGGAAGGCGCATGGCCTCGTACGAGTCGTTGAACTACATGGAAGAAGACAGTCTGTTGACGAGCGAAGAGCTCATGGTCCGCGACTCGGTCCGCGAGTTCGTGACCAACGAGATCTTCCCGGTCCTGCAGGAATCCAATCGCTCCGAAAAATTCCCGATGGAGCTCATTCCGCGCTTCGGCGAAATGGGATTGCTCGGCTCGACGATTCAAGGCTACGGCTGCGCGGGCCTCGGTCATGTCGCTTACGGTCTGGTGATGGCGGAGCTCGAGCGCGGAGATTCCGGCATTCGCTCCTTTTGTTCGGTTCAGGGCGCTTTGGTGATGTACCCGATCTACACGTACGGCTCCGAGGCTCAGAAAGACAAATATCTTCCGCGACTCGCGAAGGCCGAGATCATCGGCTGCTTCGGCTTGACGGAACCCGATGCCGGCTCGAACCCGGGCTCGATGCGCACGAAGGCCGAGAAAGTTCCCGGCGGTTACAAGCTCAACGGCAACAAAATGTGGATCACGAACGGCAGCATCGCGGACATCGCGGTGGTGTGGGCGAAGCTCGACGGCGAAGTCCGCGGCTTCATCGTTGAGAAAGGCACGAAGGGTTTTTCGACCTCGCTCACCAAGGGCAAGTTTAGCTTACGCGTGAGCGTGACGAGCGAATTGCACTTCGAGGATTGCGTCGTTCCGGAAGACGCGATCTTGCCGAAGGCCCAAGGTTTGAAAGGTCCGTTATCCTGTTTGACCCAAGCGCGCTACGGAATCGCGTGGGGCGTGCTCGGTGCCGCCGATCACTGCTACAGCACGGCTCTGTCGTACGCGAAAGATCGCACGATCTTCGACGGCAAGGCGCTCTCGCAATACCAGCTCGCGCAAGCCAAGCTCGTCAAGATGGTTCAAGAAATCACCAAGGGCAAACTGCTCGTGATTCAAGCGGGTCGCTTGAAAGAGCAGGGCAAGCTTATGCCTCATCACGTGTCGCTCTGTAAGATGAACAACTGTCGCGTGGCTTTGGACGTCGCCCGCGAGGCGCGCGACATGCTCGGCGGTAACGGGATCATTGACGAATATCCGATCATCCGCCACATGATGAACCTCGAGACCGTGAATACCTACGAAGGGACCGAGGACATTCATCGTTTGGTGATTGGGCAGCAGATCACCGGATCGCCGGCGTTCCGTTAAATCGGGTTCGGGCGTCCGGGAGCCGGATTCCGGGGGTCAGGAACCGGATCGGGAGCAGGGTTCGTATCCGCGGCGCCGCGGATAACTTTGGTGCTCCCGCAAGCCGCCTAGCTGGACTCGCACGCGCGAGGGTTGGGCGGACCGTCCTTACGTCCGTGAACACGTTAGAGCTTTCCCAAACCTCAGACTAACTCTTTGATAATTCTGGTAATGGCCAAAATAATCTTCAGAATCGCTTCAATGATCTTCAAGACGCGCCGATTAAATAAACTGTCTGGTTTATTCATTTCGGACCTCCTTCGGACATTCGGACGTGGAGGCCATCCAAAAGCGGTCTTGCGGGAGCAAAGATCGCTTTTGCATTTTTAGCGCCGGAAATTTTCTAGAGAACTTTCAGAACGTGGTGATGAAGCGCGCGTAAGCGTGTCGAACACTGATGTCCATGCTCGACGAGAATCACGTCGATACCTAAAGCTTCGCCGACTTCCAAATCGTGATCCGTATCGCCGACGAGAATCGTATCTTCGATCGGCAAATTCACCTTTGCGATGAGCTCACGGCCGCGATCGACTTTCGATCCGGCCTTCTTGTCCGCGATCCCGATGACGTGGTGAAAAAGCTCTTCGAGTTGAAACAGCTTCATCGACTTGTTCAGCAAGCCTTGTTCGCTCGCCGACAATACGGATTGAATTTTCCCCGAACGGCGGACATACTCCAAAGTCTCGCGCGCGCCCGGCCACAGCGTGCAGGCGTGCAAGCCTTCATGGAAATAATCGTTGAATCTCTCGCACAGGTCGTGAAATTTCGCGGGCGACGTATCGAAGCCGAGGCGCTTGTAGTACTCGATTACGGGAAACCCGAAAACCTTCTTGTACGTCTCAAGATCCGTCGTTTTTAAATTCTCTTCTTGGAGCAGTCGATTGACGGCTTTGATGGCCAGGTCCAGGTCGCTGAGGAGCGTCCCATTCCAATCCCAAATGACGTGACGTTTTTTCTCGAAATGCGGATGGAGAGCCTTCATTTTCGCTTAATTTGACCTAAACCCAGGCCGAGGTCCAGTCCTTTCCAAGCGCCCGAAAGCGTTCAAGAACGGCGCCCGCTATGTCGATATTGAGAGTATGGATAATAAGCCTACGGTTTTAATCGTCGACGATGACAGCGTATCCTTGAGCCTACTCGTGAAGCTCGTGGAAAAATTGGATTACAGCGTGGTTCAGGCGCAAGACGGAAACCAGGCGTTGCAAGCTTTGAAAGCTCAAGCGGTGGATCTCGTCATCGCCGACTACGATATGCCGGGCCTCGATGGCCTTGCGTTGTTAAAAGCGGTGAAGGCCGAGTTTCCGCGACTGCCGTACATCCTGGTGACCGCTTACTCCAACGTAAAAGTCATTCGTGAAGCATGGGAGAACGGCGCGTTCGATTTCTTTCAGAAACCCGTGTTTGTCGACCGTCTGAACCAAACGATTCGTCTCGCTATCGAGTACGGGCATCTCTCGATCGCCCGCCGCCGTTTTCCGAAGCTCGAAGAGCTTCAGCCCGATCCCGACATTCTGAACGTGGGCGTCGTGCGCGAGCTCGCGGTGGCTCTGGAGCGCGACGACCTCCTTCGCATCGTCGAGGAGTATGAGACCCACGCGCGCATCGAGCTCGAGCAGATCTTCCGCTACAATCACGCGAAGAAAGCCGATCAGGTGAAGCCGATCGCGCACCGTCTTGCCGGAACGTCGATCAACTTAGGCCTCGTGAAGTTCTCGGAAGAGCTGCGTGAGATCGAAGCGAATCCCGGCGCTCCGATCCAAAAGACGAGCGAGCTCGAGCAGTCCCTCGAGAAATCGATTTACTGGCTGAAGACTTATCTGACTCAGATCTTCCAGGATATCGCGGTTTAATCCATCAGCTGAAATTTTCGGCGCCACGGGTTCCAGCCCGTCGCCGGATCGTACACCACGCACAAGTGATTCGCGCTTTGTTGATCCGGAGGGTCCCCCGGATCACTACCCATTTTGCTCACGAGCTCCTCGAAGGTCGCCGCCTTTACGCCTTTCAGGCGCTTGAGCTTTTTCCGGCAGCTGAGGATTTTTATTTTTTGAACGTCGTTGTTCGGCCCGGTGAACGAGATCGCTCTCAGCAAACCTTTCAGATTGAACTCGAAAATCGGCGCGAGCCCGATCGTGTCCGAGCGGTCTGTGGCCATGCACGTTTCGTCCTCGTAAGTGTCGGGGCGGCTGATTTGAACGTCGAGCCCGTCTCCGCGCGCGCCACAGGAGATCAGCGAGTTGCCGATCGCCTGCTCGAAGTAGGACATCGATTTGCCGTCCCACTTATCCTCGGATTTTTGGCAGAGGTCGCGCACGTCTCTCATGACGTCCGCCACCGGGCAGTTGAAGCCGCCGCTCGCGAGCAGCGTGGAGCCCATCGTGTACTCCCATTTGTTCCAATCGAATTGAATCGCGGGTGCCGCGTCCGAGGAGGTGCGGGATTTATAAATCCAATAGGGCACGATCAGATTTACCGCGACAAAAATGATTTGAAATGCGCCCATCGGAATAAGGTTATCGGACTACTCGCGAATGGCCAACGTGCTCTCACGTTTTCCCTGAAACCCCGGGCGGTCCATTAGACGAAAGCCGAGGCCCTTAAGTCCGCGGTTGAGCGACCCCGTCGCCGCGTAGGTTGTGAAGAGGCATTTTGCCGCCAAACAGGGGCCGAGCTTCGATTGAAGGGTGCCTTCGCTCCAGGCGCCGGCCTCCATTTTGTTGCTAAAAGCATCGTAGAACACGACGGTGACGTCGCGTGTGCCCTCGGCGGACTCTGGGAATCCCTCGCGCAGCTCGAGTCGGCCGTCGGAGAGGCCTTCGCGCGTTTCTTCGCGGAGCGCGCCTGGATCGATCTCAAGCCGCGAGGCCACGCCGGCGGCGACCTGATCGAGAATCTCGCTGAGCCCGTGAGGCTCGGCGCGCAGCCAGTGTGCGAACCCTTCACGCAGAAACGGGTGCGTTTCGAAGCTATAAACCTTCCAGTCGCGGATTCCGCGCTTCTCGGCTTCGCCGATCGCGAGCAGCTCGTTGTAGGCGAGTCCGAGCCCGAACGAGAGCACGCGCAACGGCCAGCCGCGCTCACATGCCTCCCGGGCGACGCAATGGTAAATGTACAGGCTTTCGCTGAGCGCGCCTCCAGAATGGTGCATCTTTTCGACGTATCCATCGGTTCTCGCGAAGCTGAGCGTGGGGCTTCCGTCGGCTGTAATGAAAATATTTAGATCCGGGGGTAGCGTGTGCATAACAACTCTTGTCAAAAGGCATAGTTCATCTTAACCAGTGTGTCTATGTCCGAGGTTGAGCTTCCATACTATCCCATCAGTCGCTTCTATAAGGAGCGCTTTCAAACGAAGGTGCACAAGATCTCCGTCGCCGTCGCCGAGACTTGCCCGAATCGCGAAGGCCTGAAGGGAATGCAAACCTGTAACTTCTGCGACCAGTGGGGCTCAGCCGCTTACGCGAAGAATCTCGAGAAACCGCTCGCGCAGCAAATCGAAGAAGTTCGGCAAGTGGTGCGTGAGAAGCGCAAAGCCGAAAAGTTCCTGGTTTACTTTCAGGCTTACACGACGACCTTCGCGCGTGTTTCGAAGCTGCGCGAGCAGTTCGAGCTCGCGCTGAGCTATCCGGATGTCGTGGGGATCGTGGTCGGTACACGGCCCGATTGTATCTCGCAGGCATTTTTGGACGTGTGTAACGAGATGGCGGAGAAAGCGTTCTTCTCGGTCGAACTCGGCGTGCAGAGCTTCAATAACGAAACTTTGAAGTGGATGCGCCGGGGTCACACGGCCGAGCAGTCGATCAAGGCCATTCACCAGATCGCCGAAAAATGCCCGAAGGTGAATCTTGGCATTCACATGATCTTCGGCAATCCGGGCGAGAAGCCCGAGGACGCGGCCGAAGCCGCGCGGATCATCAGCGGGCTGCCCTTGCACAACGTAAAGCTGCATCACATGCACGTCTTGAAGGAAACCGCGTTGGCGGAACAGTTCGCGCGCGGCGAGTTCATGCCGATGGAACGCGATGAGTACTTCGCGCTGTGTACGGCCTTCTTGCAGAACCTGCGTAAGGACATCGCGGTTCATCGTTTAGCCGCGTTCTCTTCGCGTTGGGATGAGCTCATCGCGCCGGCGTGGACGAGCTTCAAGATGGAAATGTACCAAGGCATGCTCAGTTTCATGCGCGCGCGAGGCGCGTTCCAGGGACAAAATGTTTCTTAAAGTATTCGTGGCCTTGGGCGCGCTCGCGGCGGTGGCGTGCGCGAGCTCTCAGAAAAGACATGCCGAGCTCGTTCAAGATCGCGCGCTGAAGTTGAAGCCCTTGTCGTCGTGGTCTCCGACGCTTTGTAAGCTGAACGTTTCGTTCTCTCAACCAGCCGCCGCCCGCTACCGCGAATTGTATCCGAAAGAAAAGGTGCCCGAGTCGCTCGGTTACACCTGGAAGGCGCGCGAAGTAGCGTGTGAACTTCATGGCGAAAAGCGCTCGCCCTTGCGCGAAAGCCATGAGTCCTTCATGGAAACCGCGCTATGCACCTTGCTGCAAACGCATTGGGTGAACTCTCCGTTCGATGAATTGAAAATCGGGCCCGAAGCGATCGTCGCGAGCGGTGAGCGCGTGCAGATCCGCTTCAGCGAGGACCCGGCGCTGGGAATTTTCTTGGAGCGCGACGTGTTCGCGGTCGAGACCCACACGAAATCGCGCGGTTGGATCCGCGCAGACTACGCCGAGAAAGACGGCGCATGGGTGCCGGTGAAGCTTCAGCAGTTCAGTGAGGGTTCGGTACTCGCGGTTGAGGATTTGGAGTACGAATTACCCGCGATTCCCGGCGGAAGGCCGCTGCTGAAATCGTTTTGGGTCGCGGTGGGGACGGAGCGTCCGCTCAAGCACTCCCTCGTTTCGGTGAGGGAGTGCAGGCCCTACTAGCGGTTATTTGTACTGCCCGGGGTAGGCGGTGTTTTCGAGTTGCAGCGCGGTTACGCTCTCACCAGCTTCGTTTTTCTCAATGCACTTTTGCGAGATCTTCACGTTCTTGTGGTAGCACGCGGGATATTTTTCAAGTCCGGCGTGGTCTTGGCCTTTCGATTTGCTTTTGCAGGCCGTGAAGGTCAGGGCGATTAGGATTGCGACGACGTATTTCATGTTTATGACTCCGGGTTGGGTTGACCGGATCTTAAGTTAAATTGCGGGTTTGAAATTGAGAAGCGGATTTTGATTGCGCAGGACGGAATGGGGCCCTGATCGCGGACGGGCCCCGGGCTCATTTGCAATAGGCGGAAAAACGAAGGGGGATGGTCTTTTGCAAGAACATCCCCCGTCGAAGTTTCCGCCGTAGAACGCCTCCTTCGGAAAGGAGCCGACACATGCGTAAAACAGAAACCCTGTTTTATACATATCGGATGAACTGGGGAATTTTTAAGAGCCTGCTTTGGTTGAATTTGGTTCTGCTGAAGTATCTCTTGATCTGGGCTCAGCTCGTGCTTTCGACCCAGGGCTAAGGTCGCGGATCTTTCTGTGGGCGCACCACGTTCGTGAGCCGAGGCATCAAGGCGGAAGCTTCGACGCTATTCGGTCCACTCGAGGCTTCCTACGCGAAGCTCGGAGCTTTTGGTCTCGTATTCGCCCAAATTCTTAACGAGGGCGCCGTGCGGAATCTGCGGCGAGGGTCCGTGTCGCTCGAGCCACGAGAAGAACTCGCGCTCCGGTCCGCGGCAAATCATCTGGCGCGTCTTCCCGCGCTCTTTGCGCGTGTCGCCGATCACGCGAGTCGCTCCCGCCCATTCGCCGTGGCTCGCGCTTTGGCTCATCAACAAGTACGCGTACGTCAGCGTGCGGTTTTTCATCGGGAGCTTGCTTTCGATCTCGAGCCACCAATCGGGCGCGGCGAAGTGAATGCGCTGGTGGCACCAATCGCGCTCGGACTTGGTGAGAAGCGGGCAGGCCTGTGCGTGCGTGCACGGCGCGAGCGGCGTGAACCCTTGCTGGATGAGGCGCGCGCGCCACTCGAGAAGATCGCGTCCCTGATCGCGCGTTGAAGGCTCGACGATCAAAAGGTGCTCGAATTTTTTTAGGTCGGGCGGGGCCTCCTGCATTTCCAGGAATGAATACGAGAACACGGCAAGCGCACCGGGCTTAGGCTGCACGGCACGCGCGTGCTCGTTGCGCCAGCGCCCGCCGCGCTGTTTTTCCAAGCGATCATGCAGCTCGCGCGCAGGACGCGAAACCTCGACTGAATAGAGCGGCCGAGGCTCGAGCCAGGCCTCATCCTCGAGCACCCACTGCGTGGTTCCCGTGCCGCTGCCGAAATCCCAGATTTCCGAGATCTCCGCGCCCGCGAGAAAGCGCCGCACTTCGCGAAAGGCCGAAGCCATGCGCGCGTAGTTCAGCGGCATGAAGTAAACGAGCGTCGCGGGAATGGCGAAGCTCGTCTCCCAGGGTGTGGCTTTTCCCGGATGCTCGAGGTAAAAATCGCTTAAGGAGAGAACGTCCTGGTGCGAGGCGCGAGTCGCCTCCAGGCCCTCGCGCACGAGCTTTTCAAATTCGGGTGCGAGCTTCTGAATTATACCGGGCACTTCCGCCCTCCAGTTTCACCACGGCCTCGAAAACCTCTTCGGGAGAAACATTGCTCATCACCTCGGGCGTGATTTTCTTGGTGCCCTCGGGAACTTCGGGCAATAGGAATGTCACGCACGGGCCTTTCGGTCCCCAGCGGCGCGGATGCTCGACGTTGCGTGGAGAGTAAATTCCGATCGCGGGGGTTCCGAGCGAGGCCGCGAGGTGAAGAACGCCCGTTGACGGAGCTATCACGCTACGCGCTTCGCTCAAGAGATCGAGCAGCTCCCCGGTCTTGAGCTCTCCCACGAGCCATTTCACGTTGCGGTTGGCTTTCACCGATTCGAGTGCGCTCAAATATTTCTCATCCATCTTGGTGCCGGTGATCAGCACGGGTTTTTCGTCGGCGAGCTTTTCGATAAGTTTCGCGTAGTGCTCCTGCGGCCAGTTCAGCGCCGAGCCCGCCATTCCCGGGTGAACGACGCGGTAGCCTTTGGTTTTTAAACCGCGCGTTTCGAGCGTGCCGAAGGGATTGGGCGCCACCATGTTGAGGTAGGCCTGCTTGAGTTGCACGAAGCGTGACGTGCGGCGGATTCCGAGTCGGTTGAATCCCCACTCGACGAGATCGAAATTGAAATCGCTTTCGTGGCGATCGGCCTGCGAGCGTTTTTGCTTCACGGCGACGTTCACGAACAGGAAGGAGTGCCATTGACTGCGGCGTCCGATACGCTCGGGAACTCCCGCGATCCATGCGGCCATCGACACCCACCACGGACAATGGAGCAAGATCACGGTATGCGGCTTGTGACGCTTGAACCAGCGCCACATGCGTACGAACTCGAAGGGCGAAAAGCCGCGCTTAAACTCTTCGGTACGTCGTTTGGGGGCGCACTGTTCAGTGATCCAACTTAATCCTTTGGTGATAAACCAAACGAGCTTCTGGCCCTGGAGCGCGGGGTGTTCATCCACCGGCAAGCTGAGTACCAGATCGCCGATCTTATCCATTCGGATGAGCACTATGTCGACATTTCCTTTGTCCATGACGTCCAATATATGGCATGAAAGTTCATTGAAGGATACGAAAATGACCGAAGCCCTCGCTCGCACGCAAATCGTGGACGCCTGCCGCAGACTTTATGCGCGCAATCTTTTGGCGGCCAGTGACGGAAACGTCAGCGTGCGCCTCAGCGACGATAAGATCTTGTTTACTCCTACCGGAAGGCAGAAGGGCTTTATTTGTCCTGATGACATAGCGGTCATGACCCTTTCAGGCGACGTGAAAACCGGCGCGCCTTCGGGCGAGCAATCGATGCACCTGCATATCTATCGCAACTGTCTGAAAGCCGCGGCCATCGTGCACGCGCATCCTCCACACGCGGTGGCGTGGACGCTCGCGCGGCCCGAGCTTCGCGAGCTACCGTGTGAAGCGTTCAGCGAAGTGATCTTGGGTCTCGGGCGCGTGCCGATCGTGCCCTACGCGCGACCGACGACCGCGGCGATGGGAACGCAACTCACGCCGTTCTTGAAAGTCGCGCGCGCGATGGTCCTCGCACGTCACGGGGCCGTGTGCTGGGGCGAGAGCTTGGAAGAAGCGATGAACGGCATGGAGCGCATCGAGCACGCGGCGTACATGCTGTGGCTCGCCGAAAGCTTAGGCGGCGCGAAGCCTCTGCCAGCGGACGAGATCGAGGCCCTGCGCAAGATGCGCACGCAGATTGGAGACAAGCTCTTATGAAGCCGATGCAAAGTTTGGCGATCCGCTACGACGGACGCATGATCAGTATCTTGGACCAGACGAAGCTTCCGCGCGAGGAAGTGTGGCTCGAGTCGCCCACGCCCGAGACGATGATTCCGATCATTCGCGAGCTCAAAGTCCGCGGCGCGCCCTTGATCGGCGTCGCGGCGGCCCTGCAGATGGGCGTGCTCGCCGAGAAGGGCGTCGATCAAAAGTCCTTCGAGCGCGCGCTCATGGCGGTGAGAGAAGCGCGCCCGACCGCGGTCAATCTGATGAACATGCTCGACCGAATCTTACGCGTGAGTCGCGAGAAGGGCATGCATGCGGTGCCGGCGGAGGCCGAGGCGATTTTCGACGAAGACGTTTTACTCAGCGAGCGCATGGCGAAGAACGGCGCGAGCCTGATCCGGAGCGGGGAACGCATTCTCACGCACTGTAACACGGGAAGCCTCGCGACCGTGGGCGTAGGGACCGCGCTCGGCGCCATCATCTGGGCGCACCGGGAAAAGAAGAGCGTCAGCGTGTGGGTCGACGAAACGCGCCCGCTGAATCAGGGTGCGCGTTTAACGACGTGGGAGCTGAACAAGAATTCGATCCCGCATACTTTGATTTGCGACAACATGGCCGCCTACCTCATGCAGAAGGGGCAAGTGGATCGCGTGATGGTCGGCGCCGACCGCATCGCGCGCAACGGGGACTTCGCCAATAAGATCGGCACCTACGGAGTCGCGGTGGCGTGCAAACATCACGGAATTCCGTTTCACGTGGTGGCGCCGCAAACGACCGTCGATCCCGAATGCGCGACGGGCGCGGACATTCCGGTCGAAGAGCGCGCTCACGGCGAGATCGGCGATATTTATCATCATACGAAAGTTTGGAATCCGGCGTTTGACGTGACTCCCGCGGAGCTCGTGACGTCGTGGGTATTGGATCGAGGCGTATTCACGCGTAAGGAGGATATATGTGGGCGGTAATCGGCGGATCGGGTTTTGAGAAGTTCGACGGCTTTGAGACCGTGGAGGTCCTCTCGCGCGAGACTCCGTTCGGTCAAACCTCGAGCGGCTTCAAGAAAGTGCGCGTGGCTGGCAAAGAGGTTTTGTTCATCTCTCGTCACGGCGAGCACCACGAGTCTTTGCCGACCGAGATCAATTACCGCGCGAACATCTTCGCTCTGAAGAAATACGGCGCCCGCTCGATCATCAGTTTCTCGGCGGTGGGCAGCCTGCGCGCCGAGCTGGAGCCCGAGCACATGGTGATTCCGCTTCAGTACATCGATCGCACTAAGGGCCTGCGCAAGCACACGTTCTGCGGCGAGGGAGTGGTAGGGCACATGTCGCTCGCGTATCCCGTTTGCGAAAGCCTCGTCCGCAAGGTCGAGAAACTCGCGCGGAAAGAGGACTTCACCACGCACGTAGGTGGAACGTACGTTTGCATCGAGGGTCCGAATTTCTCCACGCTGAGTGAGAGCTTGTCCTACCGCGAGCTTGCCGCGGATATTATCGGGATGACGAACTTCCCCGAGTACGCGCTCGCGCGCGAAGCCGGCCTGTCGTACCTGCCGTGTTGCTTCGTGACCGATTACGATTGCTGGGACACGACCCGCCCGCACGTGACGATCGCGGAAGTCATTCGCATCATGCGCGCGAACAACGGGAAGGCATTCTCGCTATTGAAGCGCGTGCTCGCGGAAGATCAGAACGAGCTTTTACGCGAGAGCAAGTGCAAGGACGAAGGCCTCCGGTGGACACGACCTCGCCGAAGCAGCGCGAGTGGCTGAGCGTCTTGCAAAGTTAGGGCGGAGCCTCGCGAGGTCTCTATCTCGAATAAAATGCGAGTACTTCCGCTGCGGAAGTGGATCGTGTATTCGCGGCGCGCGGCCCTCGGCTCCGACGAGGCGCTCGCCGCGGTAGCGCAAGGATTTTCCATCCCTGAGACGGCGTGTTTCGCCGCCGACCGGGCGTCGGAAGAGAAATCATCCGGAGAGAAATGAATCTGCGGAAGCGGAAATCCCGTGCGCTCATGTCGAGTGCGACTAGGTTTG
>CAYPFC010000020.1:0-875 GCA_964409815.1 uncultured Pseudobdellovibrionaceae bacterium | reverse complement strand
ACCGAACCGCGACTAGCTGCCGTACTCACTGACCGGCGGACACGCGCAGACAAGGTTCTTATCCCCGTACACGTTGTCCAGGCGACCAACACTCACCCAGAACTTGCGCTCACGTACCCAGGGAAGAGGGAACGCGGCTTTCTCGCGGCCGTACGGATGGTCCCATTTATCGGAAATCAGGTGCGTATACGAGTGAGGCGCGTTCTTCAGAACGTTGTTCTCGCGATCGGCTTTGCCGCTTTCGATCTCGGCGATCTCGGCGCGGATCTGAATCATCGCGTCCACGAAACGGTCGAGCTCGGCCTTCGACTCGCTCTCGGTCGGCTCAATCATCAGAGTTCCGATCACGGGCCATGACATCGTCGGCGCGTGGAATCCGTAATCCATCAAGCGCTTCGCGATGTCTTCGACGGAAACGCCGGCGCTTTCTTTGAAACCGCGCACGTCGATAATGCACTCGTGCGCCACGAAGCCGCCTTTGCCCGTATACAAAGTGGGGTAGTGCTTGCCTAAACGTTTCGCCACGTAGTTCGCGTTCAAGATCGCCGTCTGGGTCGCGAGTTTCAATCCGTCACGGCCCATCATCGCGATGTACGCCCACGAGATCGGCAAGATCCCGGCGCTGCCCCAAGGCGCGCTCGTCGTCGATGTAATTCCCGTCGACGGTCCGGCTTCCTTCACCAACCCATGCTTCGGCAAGAACGGCTTCAAGTGCTCGGCCACGCCGATCGGGCCCACGCCCGGACCGCCTCCGCCGTGCGGAATGCAAAACGTCTTGTGCAAGTTCATGTGAGAGACGTCGGCTCCGATCTTTCCGGGCTTACACACGCCCACCAGCGCGTTCATATTTGCGCCGTCCATGTACACTTGCCCGC
>CAYPFC010000019.1:11996-20177 GCA_964409815.1 uncultured Pseudobdellovibrionaceae bacterium | reverse complement strand
AGTTGTACCAGACCTTGCCCGCGTCGCTCGTACCAAGGCCCGTCGTCAACGTGCCTTCCTGCGCGGTTGTGAAGTTGCCGAGGTGAACGGTCGTTTGACCTTGCATGACCAAATTTCCAGTGAGCGTTCCGCCGGCCAAAGGAAGTTTTGTAGCGTCTGTCGCCGTCGGAGCTCCGGTCACCCACTTGTTCTGACCCATGTCCCAGATCAGCGTGTGCCCGTTACCCGTAGCCGCGCCCACGGTCGATGTGTCGGCGATGTGACCGCCGATGTTGCCATCGGTGTAGCCTTTGGTGGCCGCATCCGAGGCCGCAGTCGGGGTGGATACGTTTTGTAAGCGCTGGTTCGAAACGTTACCGGTCAAGAGCGCCGTGAGCTTCGCAAAGTTCGTCGCGCTAAAGATCGATTCAACATTCGCTTGATTCAAATCGTACGTCGCGTCGTCACGGATCTGAACGAAGTCGGAAGCACGCTTGCCTTCCAATGTCTCGGCAACCATCGCGTAGGCAGAAGAGGTGATCGGCACGTCGGGAGTCATCGCGACGTACCCGCCGCCAAGATCATAATACACACGGATCAAGCGCGAGTCGCCCGACGACAAAGTCAAACCACCCGCGCAACCCGCAAACGGAGCCACAGCGCCCGGGTTCTTAAATACGACCGCGCTCAAAGCGTTGGGCGCAGTACCGTCAATGTTGTTCGTCTTTGACGTACCATCACCGATCGCGAGCGCGAAGCCACCCTTCGTGTTTGAAAGGTCCAAGACTTCAATTTTGAAATTCACCGACGCGCTGCTGACCGGCGTACCGCTCGGAAGATACAAACCACCGCTGATGTTTAGCTGAGCAGGTCCAGATTGTGCGTGGGAGAAGGCGGAATAAGCCGAGAGCGCGAGCATAAGGCTCGCGAGCGAAATTCCCATAGATTTCCGCGGAATCGACCTGATCACCAACGTCCCTCAGTCAGTTTGGATTCATCTATATATTCGGCGGATTTTGGTGGCAGCTTGAGACCAACGTCTCGGAGTGAGACACGAAGTCTCAGCTAACTAAACGAGGCGGCGGTGGCCTTTGCGCAAGAGCACGTTCATTAATCCGAAGAGCCCCAGTCCCAGGCTCATCCACATTCCCAAACTGAGACCGTACATCGCCGGCCCGCGGGGATCGTCGCGGAAATACTCCATCACAAAACGACCGAGAGCATGAAGCACGAGCCAAGAGTTGAACAACAATCCCGCCATGCGCACGCGCGGTTCGATCTTCAACAACAACACGACGACCGCGAGCTCCCAAAGAGTCGCGTAGAGCTGAGTCGGATGGCGCGAACCGCCTTGCATGTACACCGCCCACGGCAAAGTGCAGAACTTTCCGTAGCAGCATCCGTTTAAGAAACACGCCACGCGCCCGATCGCGTAGCCGAAGGAAATCGGCACGACTGCGACGTCGGCCCAAAACCAAAACGCCTCACCGCGAAAGCCGCAAAACAAAGCGGCGCCCAAGAACGCGCCCACCACTCCGCCCAGGTACACGAATCCGCCGTTCCAAATTTGCAGGACCGCCAGCGGATTCGAGCGGTAGAACTCCGGCTCTTCCCAAACGACATGTAGCAGCCGCGCGCCGAGGAAACCCGAGATCAGAATCACCAAGGTCAGATCGATGGCCGTGTGACGATTGAGATTGTGCTTGTCCGCGCGCTTGAAGAACCAGAGCGCGCTGAAGATACAAACGCAGCTGATCACCAGAAAGTAAGTCGAGATTTGAGTTCCGAACAGGTGAAGGGACGGGTGCATGCGAACGCCCTCGTGGTGTTCTTAAGCGGCCTTGCTCGCGCGCTTCAATTTAGCGGCGCGGTCGCGCGCGACCATGATGATCAAAAGCAAAATCACGCCGCTCACGATAGCCGAGTCGGCCACGTTGAACGCCGGATAAGACCAAACTTGTTTGTAGTGAACGTCCAAGAAGTCGATCACGAAACCAAAGCGCAGGCGATCAATGTAATTTCCGATGGCGCCGCCGAAAATCATCGAGAGCGCGAATACCTGCCAACGATCCGAGCTCTCGACGCTCTTGAACATTCCAAGAATGAAAATCATCGCGATCGGGGGCATCGATAAGAAAAACACCTTACGGAACAACTCCGAATGATCTTTGAAGATCCCGAAGGCCGCGCCGATATTGCGCACGTACGTAATATGAAAGATGTCCTGGATCACCGGGACCGATTCGCCGAGCGCGAAGTTCGCGTGAATGTAGATCTTCGTCAATTGATCGAGCGCGATCAAAAAACCCGAGATGGTCGCGAGCACGAGATATTTTCGGTCTAATTTCACTTCAGCGCCTCGACACATTTGGGGCATACGCCCGGGAATTGAGTATTCTTACCGGTGTCCGCGTCGTAATGCCAGCAGCGCTCGCACTTCACGCCGTCGGCTTTCGCGGCCTCGACCTTCAGCTCGGCACCGTCACGGATGCTGAACTGCGATACCATAAAAAATTCTCGCAAATGTGGAGTATAGGCTTCAAGTACTTTCCGAGTCCCGGCGGGCGCTTGGATCGAGATTTTCGAGTCGAGACTGGACCCGATCGTCTTCTGGCGGCGCAATTCCTCCAACTCCTTCGAGCTGAGTGCTCGAACTTCGAAAAGGAGGCTAAAGTCCTGCTCGATACGCGGGTTGAGCCACTCCTTTTCCGACTTCGGGAAATCGGTGAGGAAGACGGATTCTTTCTTCTCGCCCGGGATGTAGCCATACGTTTCTTCCGCGAGAAACGAAGCGATCGGCGCCATCACTCCGCACAAAGCATGCAAAGTGCGATAGAGAACCGTCTGCGCGCCCCGGCGTTTCACTCCGTCCACGCGACCCGTGTACAAGCGATCTTTCAAAATATCCAAGTACGCGGCCGAGAGGTCCAAGGCGAAGAACGTGTTGAGCGCGTGATAGACCTTATAAAACTCGTACGCGTCGTATGCCGCGGTCGTCGTGTCGATCAACGTCGCGAGCTTGTGCAGGGCCCACTGATCCAGCGGCGTCAGGTCCTTGTACGCCACTTGATCCGTTAAAGGATCGAAGTCGCTCAAGTTTCCGAGCAAGAAGCGGATCGTGTTGCGAAATCTGCGGTAGGTGTCTGAGATCTGACCCATCATCTCTTTCGAGATCGTCAAATCCTGTCCGTAATCCTCGTGCGAAACCCAGAGGCGCAAAATCTCGGCGCCGCTTTCTTTGATGATCTCTTCGGGGTCGACGGTGTTGCCAACCGACTTCGACATCTTGTAGCCCTTGGCATCGTTCACGAAGCCGTGGGTGACTAAAGCTTTAAACGGCGACTTGCCATCGCTCGCGATCGCCGAGACCAAGCTCGTCTGAAACCAGCCGCGATGCTGATCGCTTCCTTCCAAGTAAATATCCGCGGGGAACGCGAGGTCTTTGTTCCGCTTCTGAACGGCCGTGTGGCAAATGCCGGAGTCGAACCAAACGTCCAAAATATCTTTTCCCGGAACGAACGTGTCGCTACCGCACGCGCACTTCTTGCCGGCGGTGAACTCCTTCGTGGGCGTCGAGTGATAAACCTCGATGCCCTCGCCGGATTTTTCCATCTTGTCGGCGAGGCGGTTCATCACTTCGCTATCGACCAGAGGCGTTTTGCACTTTTCGCAATAGAACACCGGAACGGGAACGCCCCAAATACGCTGGCGGCTCAAGCACCAATCGGGAGAGTTGGCGAGCATCGAGGTCAGGCGCTGAATTCCCCACTTGGGAACGTAGGCGATCTCTTTCTCGGCCGCGTCCAGGCATTTCTTGCGCAGCGGATACTTATCGTCGTCCATGCGGATGAACCACTGCGGAGTCGCGCGGAAGATCAGCGGCGCCTTCGAGCGCGGACTATGCGGATACGAGTGAACGATCTCTTTCACGGCCACCAGGGCGCCGATCGACTTCAAGTGGTCGACGATCTTCGGGTTGGCCTCGGCGATTTTTTCTCCCGCCCATAATTTCACCTCGTCGCGAAAGCGGCCGGCTTCATCGACGGGCGAATGAACGGGGAGGTCGTACTTCAAACCAACGATGTAATCCTCTAAGCCATGGCCGGGCGCCGTGTGAACCGCGCCGCTACCGGCGTCTAGAGTCACGTGATCGCCCAGAACCACCAGCGAATCGCGACCCATGAACGGATGCTTCGCTTTCATGCGATCGAAGTCGGAGCCTTTCTTCGTCGACAGCAGCGTTAACGACAGTCCGGTTTCCTTTTCGACGGACTCTTTCAAATCCTCGGCGAGAATCAAAATTTCTCCGCCGCTCTCGAAAAATCCGTACGAGAAATCGGGATTCAGAGCGATCCCATAGTTCGCCGGAAGCGTCCACGGAGTCGTCGTCCAAATCAGGAAGGACACAGGTTTACCCGCGGGCAGGCCTGCGAACTTTTCATCCGTCTTGAATTTCACGAAGATCGACAGCGACTTGTGATCCCTATACTCCACTTCGGCCGCGGCCAGAGCGGTCTGCAGCGCCGGATCCCAGTACACGGGCTTCTCGCCGCGATAAAAAATCCCATTTTCGAAAATCTTCGCGAGCACGCGGATCTCGTCGGCCTCGTAGCCGGGGTCCATCGTCAGGTACGGGTTTTCCCAATCCGCCAGAATTCCCAGACGCTGAAACTGCACGCGCTGCTTATCGATCCAGCTGCGCGCTTCCTCGCGGCACATCTTGCGAATTTCGGCGTCGGAGTGATCCTTGCGCTTCGGCCCGAGCTTCTTCGTCACGTTGAGCTCGATCGGAAGCCCGTGGCAATCCCAGCCGGGAGTGAACGCGGCCTTAAAGCCCGCCAGGTTTTTATACTTAATGACGATGTCTTTTAAAACTTTGTTGAGAACGTGGCCCACGTGGATCGAGCCGTTCGCGTACGGCGGACCGTCGGGCATGACGAACTTTCCGCGCGGCGCCGGCTTGTTCAAAATCTTTTCGTAGATCTTCGCGTCTTTCCACGCGGCAATGCGTGCCGGCTCGGTCGTCGAAAGATTGCCCTTCATCGGGAAATCGGTTTTGGGCAGCTGTACTTGCATCGGGGCAGAATTCTACAAAAGCCCTACGAAATCAAGGAAATAGGTCTCTCGCGCGCTCTTGACCCAGGGTAATGAGCATGCGCAGAGCTTCCCCCTCACTGCTCAAATTAAAGCGTTGCTGGAGCTCGCGCGCGGCGGCCAGGGAGCGCGCGTCCACTTGCCACGTGTGCCCCTTCGGGGCCGCCGGAGCGTGCGTCGGGGCTGGAGAGTGGTACGGCGGGTGAGCGTGGGGGTGCGAAGGAGGCGGCGGAGTATGGTGGTGCACGTGCACCTGGGTGTGCGCTTGAGCCTGCTGCATCTGCATCACGATCGGCTCCGCCATCGGCTGCGACTTGAACAAAGGCTCAACCGAGGCGTGCGAATCGTATGGACCGGAAGAGGGAGAGCGACCCGCTTGTGGTGGGGGGGCGGATGGTTCTTCAAATTGCTTCAAATCTTCCGCCAGATGTTTGAGGTCGGTTTTGAAGGTTTCGCCGCTTACGGGTGCTTCCATCTGCACGGCCGCACGTCGGCGGGCTTGCAAATAAATGTTCACGAGTAAGTCGGCCGATGTCGCTCTCTCTCTTACGGCTTGTGGCTGAGTGTGCAGCCACTCGATGGCTTTCACCAGAGTGTCACGAGTATACGCTTGCGGAGGTAGGTTAGTCGTCATCGCCATGAGTTTGAAAGCCTAAGACCGCGCCAAACTCTCCATCAACTTATTTTGAGGAAATTTCAAATTAACCGGAGCGCAAATCGAATTTCTTTGACGGATAAAATACCCACAATGGCACCCACATTCTATCAACAGAGTTATCCACAGAAGAATGAATCTGTCTCAACCTGTTTGAACGCCGTATTCGGGGTTGTCACCACGGGTGAGAATGGTATGAGTCACACCGGACATTTCACTCTGGAGGACCCTCAATGTTCAAATCGGCACTCGTTTCTCTGCTTCTCGCTTCCAGCGCGGCGCTCGCGATGGAGCCGCTGGTCGCGATCGACCGCCAAGATCCTGACTACAACTACTACGCTTCGATCTTGAGCCCGTCTCGGGACATGGTGAAGAGCGGACTCGTACTCGAGGGCGTGGCGTACTGGGATAATTTCGCGACCGTGGGCCGTATCGCGGCGATCAATGACGGCACGTACGAGTATCCCTACAACCTCGTGTTAAACGTGAACGGCAATCTGTACTATGTCGACGCGATTCTCTCGCGCGTGCTCGCGGATGAGAACGGCGTGCGTTTCAAAATCCGCCGTCGCTGGAAGAACAACCCGGAGCCGGGCGTGTTCATCCGTGTCGCCGCGACTCGCTTCAACCCGGTTCAATCGATTGATGAGTACACGCAGCTTTGGATCAAGATCGCGGAGGTCGACGGCAAATCGATTCCCGTATTGAAAGTTATCGAAGGTAACTTCGACGAGTAAGCTTTCGCGAAAGCATTCTAAATGCTCAAAGAACCCCGCCCGCAAGGCGGGGTTTTTATTTTCGTACGGCGATCGTTACTGTCAAAGAATGTGCGTTTCCGAATCGCAAACGCTATTCGCCGAACGCGCGTAGCTGAGTTTTGAATTTGAAGAGTCAGCATGATCTGAGTGCGCCCAACGAAAGGACACAACATGATCAAGACAGTTCTTGCTCTCGCATTCGCGTTCTTCGCCCTGCCGGCGTTGGCGCAACCCGACCTGGAAACCCTGGCTACGAAGAAGCGCTATACGTGCTCGGCACGTGACAGCGCGGGCCGCGTATTCAGCACGAGCGGAGGCAATCGTTCTGGCACGATCGCCCGCGCGCTTAGTCTTTGCGAACGTAGCTCCGCGGTCGGCGGCTGCTACTACAAAAACTGCAGCGTAAAAATCAAAAAGAAAAAGAAGAAAAAGCACAACCATTAATCGTTGGTGTTCAAAGACAAAAACCCACGCGGGTGACCCTCGCGTGGGTTTTTTGTCGAAGTCGTGAAACGCTAAATTACTTGCAGTCGGTAAAGAGCTGATTGCGAGCGATGGTCCGACCGTTCTCGATCAGCGTTAGGCGACCGGCCTGAGTCGGCGGGTTGTACGCGAAGATCGCCGTGACGACGACTTTTTCTTCCTCGCCTTCGACCGATTTGATGAGCGACACGTCTTGAGCGACGTAAAGTTGGGTATCGAGCTTGCCGTTCACGTCCACGGCCTTATGGATTTTCACCAAAGCCGGCGCGATGTCGATCGATGCTTCGTAAGGATAGACGTGTAACGAGCCGTCGGCGCCCATCTCAACCGATATGGCCGAGTCGGTACCTTGGTTCTTCGAGCATAAAATGTTTGTGGCAGCGAACGCTTGCGACGACAGTGCGAGCAAGGCGATGAGAGCGATGGACTTCATGAGGGGTCTCCTTATTTGTAAGCTAGCCTGAATAGCTTTAGATGCACCCGGCGTACCGTCCGGAGGGGGCGTTTTCAAGGCGGAGGGTCCGATTTTGACAAATTTGGGCGGCCATTCGTAAACATTTTAGGCAAGTTCACCCCTAAGTGTACGCAAACTGCGTTTTATCGGTACCGATTCAGGCACATTCCACTGACAGAATAATTCATCCCCGTGATGGGCTCTTTCTCATCGAGAGTGATACTTGACCGTACTCGGCAAAAAAATCCGATTTGCAAACAGCGTACACGCATGGTTTTAGTTCGTCCGAATCGGCCGGTTCACCAAAATAAACAAAAATAGTTTGTGACTCAGTCAAGAGGGTCGCAAGCCAAGAAAGGAATACCCAAGATGACAAAGGCAATTTTGTTCGGAGCCCTCGCGCTGGTCGCCTTCCCGGCGTTCTCGCAAGTTGAAACGAACACTCACCGCGAATACCGTTGCGAAGCCGCGGACGCGAAAGGCTACTCGTGGGACGCCCAGCGCAGCTCGCGCCGTAGCGCCCGTCGTGCGGCCGTAAGAGCGTGCGAGCGTCGCACGAACTGGCCGAATACGTGCGTGGTCGTCGACTGTGAGCGCGTTTACGAGCAGGACGAAGAATAGCTTGATTAGTTACTGAGAACTAAAGGAGGGACCCACGTGGTTGTGCGTGGGTCTTTGCCTTTCAGGATTAGAAGCACTTCGGAAAATGCCTGTTGGCCGCGATCGTCTTGCGGTCGACGATCAGCGTGAGATGGCCG
>CAYPFC010000019.1:0-11986 GCA_964409815.1 uncultured Pseudobdellovibrionaceae bacterium | reverse complement strand
TGACGACTTTCTTCACTGATGTTTCGCCCTTTCTTACCGTCACGGTTTGCTTGTTGAGGATCAGGGTTATCAAGTTGAGGCCGCCGTCGGGGGATTCGCTATATTCCTCCGTCCACTGGTGGTGCTCGGGATAGATCCATTCGCCGGGTCCGATTTCAATATCCAGTATGCTCGTATTTTCATTTACGAGCCGTTCCCAGGTAATCGACATCTTGTTGACGGTCCCCTCTCCGCTCACACAATAGTTGGGTTGCATGGCGAATGCGTTTCCGCTGAGTGCGAAGAGCGTGGCGAGAGCGAGTGACTTCATATGTATCCCCCATTCGTTTAAAGGCACGCCAAGGCTATAGCTGAGTCGATTCATCGCTGCTACGGGAATCCGAAGGCCTGGAAAAGGAATAAGGTCCAATGCCCCTAGAGGACACAAACGAAAAACCCACGCCCTTTGGGCGCGGGCTCGTTTACGCGGCGTGACCCGGAAAAAGCGCCTGGCACCCTAAACGTAGTCCTTCGCGTTGATTCCGTACTTCTCGATTTTGCGGAGGAGGGTCTTCTTCGGGATGTTCGCGTGCAGGGCCGTCTGGTTGATGCGGCCCTTGAACATCTTGAGCGCTTTAACGATGAACTCCTTTTCGAACGCCTCTTTGTGCTTATTGAAGTCGAGGCTGTCGCCCGAGATCTTCACCATGTCCTCGCTCGCCATAGGCTCGTCGCCGCCGCCGTCGAAATCCTCGACTCCGCCGAGGTCCTCCACGGCTCCGTGGGCGAGCATCTCTTCACGCGCTTTCAACTGCGCGGCCGAGAGCTCGGTGCCCGTCGCGTTCAGGATCGACTCGGGCAGCGAGCCGACCTGAACCATATTCGATTCCTCAAGAATGAACGCGTGCTCCATGATGTTCTCAAGCTCGCGGATGTTTCCCGGCCAGTCGTATTTCTTCAGTACCGCCAACGCTTCGGGCGTTACGCCGACGACTTTCTTCCCTTGGGCGCGATTAAACTTCTGAATGAACAGGTTCACCAGGTGATCGACGTCCGACTTGCGCTCGCTTAAAGAAGGCAAGTTGATCGGCATCACGTTCAAGCGGTAATACAGGTCCTCGCGGAACGTGCCCTTCTTAATCATGTCTTCGAGGGGGCGGTTCGTGGCCGCGATGATGCGGACGTTCGTTTCGATCTCGCGGTTCGCGCCGACGGGAGTGAACATCTTTTCCTGCAGCACGCGCAAGAGTTTCACCTGCATCAAGAGGGGCAAGTCGCCGATTTCGTCGAGGAACAGCGTTCCACCTTCGGCGTATTGGAATTTACCGATCTTGCGCTGGTCGGCGCCCGTGAACGAGCCCTTCTCGTGTCCGAACAATTCACTCTCGAAGAGGTTTTCGGGAATCGCGCTGCAGTTGATCGCGACGAACTTGCCGTCCTTGAACGACGAGTTCGAGTGGATCGCGCGCGCGACGAGCTCTTTACCGGTGCCGCTGGCGCCGCGGATCAACACCGGAGTGTCGACTTTCGAAAGCCGCATGATCACGTTAAAGACTTTTTTCATCTGCGAGGTGTGGCCGATGATCTCGCGACCCGGCTCCACCTGCATCGCGAAAGACGCGCTCGCCTGAGAGATCAGCGAGTACGCGTTGATCGCGCGGTCGACCATCGCGACGAGGTCTTCGCTCTTGATGGGTTTCGAGACGTAATTAAATGCGCCTTCCTTCACGGCGCGAACGGCGTCGTCGATGTTCGCGTAGGCCGTCAAGATCAGCACGATGATCGAGGGATCGTGTTCCTTGATGACCTTCAGCGCTTCCATACCGCTCATGCGGGGCATGTCCACGTCGAGGAGAACCATGTTGTAGGTCTTGGATTTGATTTTCTCGACGGCATTCACGCCGTCGAACGCTTCATCGACCTCGAAGCGTCCCGTGGCGGCCAAAGCCGCTTGTACGCTCAGTCTTAGGCCGGCGTCGTCATCGCAAACCAGCACCTTATACATAGAGTCCTCCTTGGTTCTCACTCAACTCGGCTTCGGGGCTCAGATCCATCGGCAAACGAACCGTGAACGTAGAGCCCTTTTCCAATTCACTTTCGACTTCGATTCGTCCGTTGTGCAACTCGACGAAATATTTGGCCAGGTACAAGCCCAGTCCGTTGCCCGCCGTGGTCGTTCGCGCGTTGCGAGCGCGATAGAAGCGGTCAAAGACGTGACCGATCTCCTCCGGCGGAATACCCGACCCCTGGTCGGCGACTTGAATCACGACATCGTTGTTCAATTCCTCGGTTGTAATCAAGATTTTCGTGCGCTCGGGCGAATATTTAATGGCGTTTTCCACCAGATTATTAAGAACCGTCTTGAGCAGATCCTGATCGACCTTGATGCTGAAGAGCGGCTCGAGCTCGGCGACGATTTCGATCTCTTTGCGGCGAGCCATGTACTCGTGCTTGCGAATCGTCTCGCGCACGAGCTGGTTCACGTCGCGCGATTTCAATTGCAGCTTCATCTCTTTCGATTCGATGCGCGAGAGCGAGAGAATCGAAGCGATGAACTCGGTGAGCTCGTCGCTCGACTGCGCGATCGTATCGAGGGCTTTTCTCTGCGTCTCGGTCAACCGCGGCCCTTCCTTCGAAATAACCTCGGTCATCCCTTGGATGCGCGCGAGCGGCGTCTTGAGATCGTGCGACATCATGCGCATGAAGTTCGACTTGAGCTCCTCGACTTGCGTGAGGAGGCGATTCTTTTGGTAGTACTCCCAGCTTTTGCGGTTCTCGATGATCAGGCGGTAGGGAATAACGAAGTAGTAACAGATGAACACGGCGAGCAGCGGATGCGCGACCGGAATCACCCAGCGCACGGTTGAGAACAAGAGCAGCGACATCACGATGAAGATCAACATCGAAAAGCCGAGCATCAAGAGGCCTTTGCCGGGACGCGCGCTAAGCACGATGTAGATGGTCATGAGCGAAACGGCGAACGTCAGAATGAGCAAGACCCAGAACGACGTGAAGCGCGGCGCCTGATCCAGTATCAGAGTGTCGAGGATGTTCGCGTGCATCTCGACCTGGCTCAACGCGAGCAGGCCCTTCGCGAGCGGCGTGGTCACGTAATCGCTGCCGGCCTCCATCGTGTCTTTCCCGATCAAAATGATCTTGCCGCGCACGAGCTCGGGGTCGACGTTGCCTTCGAGCACGTCGATGAAGCGCAGAGTGGGATACGCGCCTTTCGAGCGGAAGCGAATCATCATTTGCGTGGAATCCAGAAGGTCGAACTCTCCCGAGTAATTCTTCGGCTCCGAGATTCCGTTAAACGCCTGTGCCAGAATCGGATGCATGGTGAACTGATTTTCGTAGGTAAGAATCAGGCGGCGGGTTACGCCGTCGCGGGCGAAGATCGAGCGGTCGGCGGTCTTCGGCGCCGGAAGAACCGGAATCAGCTCGAACGGGGGCGCGAGCGGATCGAGCTTGCCCGCGCCGGTCTTCGGGATGTCGTTCTCGCCGAACGTGAAGGGAAGGTTTACGGCGACGTCCGCGAGCATCGTGAGATCGTCGTAGGAACCTTGAATCTGCGAGGGATTCACGAACGAGACGATGTGATTCGGCTTCGCTTGTCCCAGCTTTTGAAGGACCACGGCCCAATCGAGCGCTTCCGGATCGCGTTTGAGTTTCTTCAAGGTTTCGTACTCGATATTGAGAAGCACCACATGTCCCGACGGACGCGGACGCGGGCTCGCCTGCATTCTTAAGTCGTAGGTCATGTACTCAAGAACATCCAACTTGAAGGGCGCGAGCATCGCGGTGATGAGAATGGCGAACGCGAGCTTCAGCGAGTGGTGCACCCACTTATTCTTGAGCCAGCTTTCGAGCCAGTTGACCGTCACTCTCTTCTCCTTGAGTGAGTCCAGGTAGCGAAAGGGTATAGCAAAGCCAACGCCACGGCTCCCAGGCTCATCTCGAACCTAAGGTGTCAGAGTGACACCGACGTGCCAAGGTCCCAATCAAGTCCTTACCATTTTTCAGACGTGTTGAAATAACAGACGGATGTCAGTGGGTTCCGCGCTTGTTAATTCGAGAACAAAACACGAGGGATTTAGTCGCCCGAAGGCCCCGAGAAGGGGCCCGGGAGGGGGGTATAAAGGAGGCTTATACCCCTAGTATCGGAAGGATTAGTGGCCGAAGCTGCCGTTGGAACGGTTCGCGAGATCGTCGTCCGCGCCCGCGGCTGCTCCCGCGTCCGTCGCGGGAGCCGGCGGTTCGGTCGGCGACGCGGGCTGCGTGAGCGTCAGATCTTCTTCGGCCGCTTGAGCGACGGCCTTTTCGAAAGTGTAGATCAGAACGATATCGCGAACCACGGCTTCCGAATTGGCGTCCGTGTCCGACATTTTCGCTTCTTCGATCTTCAGGGTGACGCGGATCTCGGTCTCACTGACCTTGCGAATGCGCATAACGATCAGGCGGTTGTTTTCGTCGTTCATCGAGTAGGTGATGTCGGTCGCTCCCTGAGCGGTTTTCTGAAGCATGTCGATGGTCGACGAAGCGATCGGCGAAGCATCGACCGATGAGTTCGCGAGACCGGTCGTGATCGTCATGTTCTGAGCGTTCAGCGACGTATTCATAAGGAGCGGCGAGAATGATGTGCGAACGGCCGCGAATACGTTGTTCTCTTTCTTCACTTCGAATTGGTAGGCGATCTCGATTTGACGAGCGGCGATCTGGTGATCGGCGATCGCACCGACTTTCAGATTCTCCGTCGCGTTCAGAACGATATCGCCGTTCGGCTGCTCAACAAGTTGCGAGGTCTGCAGCGCGCGGGCGTCTTCCGTTTTGAAGATGTACTGAACGGCCGACACGATAGTCTTCAGTTTATACTTGCCGTCTTCGAGCGCGTTCTTGCTGATCGTCGTTCCCGCTTCCGAAGCGGCCTTAAGCGCGTCTTCGATTTCGCGAGTCGCGGCCGCTTTCGCTTGGTCCGCTCCCTGGTCGGTCGTCGTCGCCCCGCCGTCCCCGGTGGCCGGAGTCGTGGGCGTTCCTGTTCCGCCGGTCGTGTTGCCGCCGCTTTTTTTGCCGTCGGCCGCGGGCTTGCCGTTGTCTAAGACCTTATTTGTGCGCTGACGGCGCTTGCCTTTTCCATCTCCGCAACCCACCGCGAACACGGTCGCGAGGACAGTGATGATCATCAGCACAGCGATGCGCTTAACGTTCTGTTTTTCCATAGCAAGCCTCCCCGGCTATTTTGGTTCCGCTGAAAAAAATACAAGGTCTATGCCGGAGCGGGAGGTAGTTTAATTGGGTTTGGAGAGTGAACGCCGCCGAAAATTGTCAGATCGGATTAGCGGTAAGACCAAAAGCAGCCTAAGTCGCGGCCCTCTTGGAGGCAGGATTTCGAGCTCGAGAACTCGGAGCACTTCGGGCTTTGGCCTTCGCATTTCGACTCGACACGAAGGTCTTCGAAATTCGGAATGAGCTCCGAGATCGAGGAGCGATCGCCGCCTGCGGGAAAACGGTCCATGCCGATATCCATCGCCAGTGCCGGTTGGCTTGTAACATATATTAGGATCAGGATTGCGAACAGACGGACCAAGCGGGGCTCCTTATAGCACCTATAAGCAGGATCTATATAAAGGATTTTGCTACATGTTGTCAATAGGCCCAGTCGGCAAAGGTGAGCTGGAGGGTCTCGGGCATATCGGTAAGTGACGGAAATTTCTCGGTTATCTCTAAACCTTTAATCTCGCGGATTTCCACGCCCTCGGGCCAGGCGAACTCCCCTGGCGGGACGAGAGCCGCGTAGGACTTCGCGATTTCGGTCCAAACGGGTAAGGCCGCGCTCGCCCCGGTGAGGCCCATCGCCGTGTTGTCGTCATAACCCACCCACACGACGGTGAGGAGTTTCGAGTTGTAGCCGGCAAACCACGCGTCCTTCGTGTCGCTCGTCGTTCCGGTTTTTCCGGCATAGGCGCCCTCGACTCCCCAGGCGCGGGCGGCGCGCGCGCTTCCAATTTCGAACGTCTGCCTCAGCATTCCGGTCAGCACCGCGGTCGCTTGGCGATCGAGTTCGATGTCGGTCGCCGGCTCGCGCTCATAAAGCGTGTGGCCTTTGATGTCTTCGACCCGGATGAGCGTGTGGATCCGGTCGCCCTTTCCGAAGCGCCCGATCGTCGAGTAGCCTTGCGCCACTTCCCACAGCGTGACTTCGAACGCGCCCAACGTGAGCGAGGGGAGGAGCGGCACTTTCGTGCGAATGCCCGAGTCGGCGATGCGCTCGGCGATCTTGGCGAGGCCGACTTCCTGACCGATTTTCGCGGCGGGAATATTCAGCGACTGCGCGAGCGCATAGAAGTAGGGAACCGGTCCGTAGGTTTTCTTATCGTAGTTGCGCGGTTTCCACACGGTCTTGCCGACCTTCCACTCAAACGGCTCGTCCACGACTTCCGTCATCGGATCTTTCTCGTCGATGGCGGCGAGGTAGACGAACGGTTTGACGATCGAGCCGATTTGGCGGCGGCTATCGAAGGCCCGGTTGTACTGAGTCGTACGGTAGTCGCGCCCGCCCGTGAGCGCGAGCACTTGCGCGTTCTGCAGGTCGACGGTTAACGCCGCGACTTGCAGCGGCTGCTTCGACGGAGACGGCGTTTTCACTTTCGCTTCGACCGCGGGCATGAGTTTCGTGACCGCCGCGAGCATCGCGCTCTGGATTTCCGGATCGAGCGTCGTATAGAGCCGCGCGCCTTCCTCGGCGGGCAGATCGAGCGCATTGAACTCTTTGAGCGCGCTGATCACGAAGTACGGCGCGTGCGTTTGTCTCTGCTTCGTCTCGACCTTCGGCAGCGGATAGTTTTTGGCTTCGGTGACTTGCGTATCGCTGATCATTCCGGCTTCGCGCATTTTCGTCAGGACTTGCTTTCCGGGATTGTTGATGATCGCGCCGAGCAAAGCGCACTCGGGAAGATTCAACGCGCCGATGGGCTTCCCGAAATAGTAATCGGCGGCGCTGCCGAAACCCAATACCTGGTACGGCCCGCTCTGACCCATGTAAATCACGTTTAGGTACATCTCGAGAATCTGATCTTTCGAGATCTGCGACTCGAGCATGATCGCGAGCAGCTGCTCGGAGAGCTTCCGTTTAATCGTTTTCTTCGGCGTGAGGAAGAAGTTCTTCACGAGTTGCTGGGTGATCGTGCTTCCGCCCTCGGCGAAACGCCCGGCTTTGAGATTGCGGATGATCGCGCGCAAGGTCCCGGTAATGCTTACGCCCTTGTGCTCGAGGAAATCGCGGTCCTCGATCGCGGTCGTCGCCTGAAGGCAATACAACGGCATTTCGGCGAGCGGCGTGTTTCTCTGCAGGATCGGCTGCTGGCCGTAGAACTGAGTAATAAGGCGAGGAAAAATCGAGTGCGACGCCACTTGCACCCACGGATCTCCGCGCCACACTTCCGTAATGAACCCATTTTCATCCCAGGCGACGAGCGCCTGCTCGCGGCGGAACCAGAGACACTGCTTCGTATTTTCTTTTAACGTGAGCCCCGACATGCGCGAACACGTTTCATTGTCGCCGCGCTCGTAATCGCGGGCCGTGTAACCTCGCGACTCAATCTCCCGCTCCAACGCCGCCGTCGGCATTTTGCGTCCGAGACTTAGGATAATGCCTTGCGAATAGAGCTCGAGCGGCGGCAGAACCCAGCCTTTTTCAAGACGGTGATCGATTTTATCCTGCAAGGAGTACATGGCGAAGATCAGGACGGCACTCGCCGCGCCGAGTGCGATGAAGACGCTCAATGTGATCTTGAGTCTACGGGACATCGTCGCTTGACATTAAGAGGGCGGGTGTCTTTAGTCAAAGGCATGAAAATGACCGAAAAGACCATGAAGCGCATCGCTCAGGCCATTCTCGACGGACTCAAAGAACAAAAGGTCATCCAGTACAAAGAAAAAGAAGACGTGGTGCTCGACCGGGCGACCGAAATCATTAAAGCGGATTTCATCCGCGAGATGGAGCTCGACCAGGAAGTGAACCGCATGATGGACGATCTCGAGAGGCAGAATCCGGGCGGCTTCCAACGCTATAAGATGTTTCCGATGTTGAAAAAACGTCTCGCCAAGGAAAAGGGGATCGTTCTATGAGACTCAGCGAAGATCGCGTCGGCCACCTCGCCCGTCTGGTCGTCGACGGAATCTGGGACGACGATCTCGTCGACTATGTCGATGACGATGCCGCTTTGCGCGCGGCCAAAAAAGGTTTGAATCAGTTCGTGAAAGATGTCGAAGACATTGATAAGAATGTCTCCGCAAAAGTCGCATCGTTAAAGCGTGGTGTTCCCGAGGGTAGCCCTGAGTGGGACATCCTGTATTCGAAGTACTTCGAAGAGGAGTTAGAAAGACGTGGCAAAAAGTAAGAAAGCCTCGAAGAAAAAGTCTCTCGCAAAGAAAGTCGCCGCAAAAAAATCCGCACCTAAGAAATCCGCAACTTCGAAATCGTCATCTAAAAGCAAAATGACCGCAAAGCCCTCCGGAGCGCGAGCTTCGGCGAAGCCGTCGCGCGCGACCGTGGGCAAGAATGCTCTCACTCCGCTCGATGACCGCATTCTCGTCTCGGTGGAAGGCCCGGCCGAAACCACCGCCGGCGGAATTATCATTCCAGGATCGGTGACTATGGAGCGCCCGAATCGCGGCAAAGTGATCGCGAGCGGACGCGGTCGTCGCAATAAAAAAGGCAAAGTTCGTCCGCTCGACGTCGGCGTGGGGGATACGGTTTTGTTCACCGACTATGCCGGTACAAAAGTGGAAATCGAAGGACAAGAGCTGCTCATTCTTCGCGAAGAAGATGTGCTCGCGATTGTGACATAATTTTTGTTCAAAATTTAATCTGCTTAACGGCTAAGCAATGTCTAGGAACACCTGTTGTAATGTATGGCAGGCTAATGTTTAAATTGACTGAAAGGGGTCCCATGCTACTGTTGGTGCAAACTCCACGGGCGGGTGTGATGCAAAAATTCTCAATCATTTCCATCACTCTGAGCGTTCTCGCCTCCTTCTTATTTTTCTCCACCGCACATGCAGATATCGAATGGAGCGGCGTTTATCGCTTTGAAGGTAACCATATCAAGAACTCGGATTTGAACTCGCGCGGTAAGGAGCTCGGGTACGGCGTGAGCCACCTGGTCCTTCGTCCTAAAATTGTGGCCGGCGACGGCGTCACGATTCACGGTCAGTTCAACATCTTCAACGAAGATACCGTGTACGAGAACTCTCAGCTCGGTCAGATCTGGGGGCACGGCGTTCGCAACGGAGCCGCGGCCAACACGACGAGCTCGAATCAAGACTCGAACGCGACGTCCGACAATCAAACGGCCGAGACCATCAAAGTCTCGCAACTCTATCTGACTCTGAATCACGAATACGGACAATTGCTGGTGGGCCGCGCGCCGATTCATTTCGGTCTCGGAATTTCTCACAACGCCGGTCGCGGGCTTTTCGATCACTGGTACGACACGCGCGATCTGGTCGGCTACAAGTTTATCGTCGGCAACCTCTACTTCTTGCCCATGTTCGGCAAAGTGAACGAGGGCGTTCTTAACGGAAACGACGACATGAACGACTACATGATTCAAGTCATGTACGAGAATCCCGAGTCCGACATCGAGATGGGCGTGTTCTATCAAATGCGCAAAGGTTCCGAGTCGGCGAGCGATACGCCGGTCGGCGCTTCGGGCGGCAACGTTCTCGGTGGCGCGACCGGAGCTCAAGGCGCCGAAGTCGACAGCAAGCTCGTGAATATTTTCGCGCGCCGGAATTTCTCGACCTTTATGTTCGGCCTCGAAGCCGCGTTCCAAAGCGGTGAGGCGGGTGCGTTCACCGCCGGTGGAGAAAAAGTCACTTGGGGTGGATTCGGAGTCGCCGCCGAGTTCGAGTACAAGCCCGAAGGCTCGAAATGGCATTGGGGCTTGAATCTCGGTACCGCGAGCGGTGACGATCCCGCGACCGATGCGAAATTCGAAGGCTTCATTTTCGACCGCAACTACGATGTCGGCATGTTGATGTTCAACCGTCCTCTCGGACAGGATGACTTCCTTCGTACGCGTCTCGAAACGGGTTCCGTGCGTGACGCCAACAACGTCATCGACAGCGCCGACATCGAAGCTTTGTCTAACGTCATGTACTTCGCGCCTCGTGTTCGATATATTTTTAGTGACCGCTGGTCTCTCGACAACACGTTGGTAACGGGTTGGCTCGGTACGAATCCGATCGTGGGACAGGATGTATCCAAGGATTTGGGATACGAGTGGGACATCTCCTTAAACTTTTCACCGCGCAAAGGAGTGAGCTGGGTGAATCAAGTAGGAGTCTTATTCCCGGGCGCGGCCTGGGAGGGTGGAACCGCCTACGACTCCGATTTCGCATTTGGATTAACGACAAAAGCCGCCATCAGCTTCTAGTTAGAGCATCTCGATTTGCATCTTGTACGGCAGCTAGATTTCATCTTGCCCCAACTTGCGATGGTGGTGGCAGGGCCCAGGGGGAAACCCCTGGGTTTTTTTATGATCGGTCGCGGTCTCTGACTCTGTCCCTGTTCTTGTTGTCGGTTCTCTGTCCACGTCGGCTGTTTTCGGTTTCCGTCCCGGTGCCCGAGTCAGTTCGTCAGCGGAAGTACTCAAATTATATTCGATCTGAGAGAACGGAACTTCCCGCAAAGATCCCATCGCGATCAGATAGAAGCGACGATCTTTGCCCCAAGACCTCCTATATATTAGTCCGTTTAGGCGCGATTGGTTTTCTGGGGTGTTAGGAAAATGCGCATCTTAAGTTATTGAAATTATATGGTAAATTAAACTCGCTTGGCGGGTGTCTAATTTAGTTCTACGAATTCCTCCGTTTCTCGCGGCCTCCCTGTTCTCGCGAATTCGATCGTCCTCTCGCACGCTTAGGCCGTGCCTCAGGCGTTGGAGCGGGAATTGGATTGTTTGCCAGATAGGGGACAGTGTCCCTTTTGAAGGAGAATACCTATGAATCAAACCATTTCGACCCACGAGCGCAAGGCAACGATCGTCTTACTGATGATTGCTCTCTCCTTCACGCTTTCGTCGATCCCGGGCCTCAACGGCTTGCAATCGGATGAAGGCCACGCCGATCTCTCATCGCAAGTTATCAGCTGCGATATCGAAGGCCAAATCCGCGCCGACGGAAACGCCGACTGTAACGTTGGAACCAGCGGCTCGAACACTCTGCGCGGAAGCGTACATATCGAAAAAGTCGTCGCCACCGACACGACCGAAGGCGGCTACATCGTTACCGGCGAATTCAAAATCAACTGTAGCGTCTGTGACGAAGGCGTTCGCTCGACTCCGCTGACCACCACGGTTTCTGACGTCGCGGCCGTTCGCCAATATCTTACTGAACAAGCAAGAGAGCTTCGCGAAACCAATACTGAAGAAGAAAAAATCGCATTGTGCAAAATCGACGCGGAAACCAAAGAAGATCTCACGACAGCCGAATCGCTCCAGTGTCACATCGACAAGATGGCCGAGCTGGATGAGAAAGCCGCACGCCGCTACTACGACAAACACATCAAAGGCAAACTCGCCGAGATGGCCGAGTCGTCCAACGCCGCCGACGCTCAACTCGCGGCCTCGCTCGCCGGTCAAATTCAGGAAAAATTCGGCGTCGATTGCAATCGCGTAATGGCTCAACAGATGCAGATGGCTCAAGTCGCCGCGAACCAGCCGTTCAACCCGCTCGCGACGCCCACGACTTCCTCTGCCAACAGCACTCCGACCGATTACATCATTCAATCTTCGTGCGACATCAAAGCGGCGGGTAACTACAACGCCCGCTTGCTCATGCTCGGCGCCCAACTGCAAGGCCCGATGAAGATGCAAGCCGCCCAGCAGATCACCGCTCTTCAAAATCAATGGGGCGCCTACTTCAACTCGCGCGGCATGATGCTCTCGAACCCGCTCGTGAATCAGATCAACCTCGACGCCGGCTCGCTTCTCACTCAGGCGAACGA
>CAYPFC010000018.1:14888-20184 GCA_964409815.1 uncultured Pseudobdellovibrionaceae bacterium | reverse complement strand
TGGAGCGGGAGACGGGTCTCGAACCCGCAACCCTCAGCTTGGAAGGCTGATACTCTAGCCAATTGAGCTACTCCCGCCCGTTCCAAACTCGAGTCCTAATGATCACGCTAAAAGAGCTTCGAAAAGTGGTGGAGAGGGCAGGATTCGAACCTGCGAAGGCGGAGCCAGCAGATTTACAGTCTGCCCCCGTTGGCCACTTGGGTACCTCTCCCCAAAACCGTTCAGGTAAACTACCTGATCGAGGCTCGATCGAACATGAACCTGTTCCCTATTCGAGTTTCCATTTCGAAAGTTTTCGTTTCGAAAAATGGAGCTGGTTATGGGACTCGAACCCGCAACCTGCTGATTACAAATCAGCTGCTCTACCAATTGAGCTAAACCAGCGTTCACGCAAAGCAACCCGATTACCAAGGCAATCCGGTGCATCTTTGTGACATGCAAACATTTCTTCTAACGGCGGGAGGGGTTGCAGTCAAAGTGTATTTACTGGAGAAACCGAGAGGTTATGAGAGGTTGCCAAAGTGCGATGATGCGAACGGACATGCTGCGAAATCAGGCGCACGGAGCATCTGTAATTTTTGCGTCGTTTGACTGGCAGACGCGAATCCGTCAGTCTTGGCCCACAAATCATCCGCTTATGGAGGCCCCATGCGTCACCTGTTCGCTGCGCTCTCAATTGTGCTGATAATTCCAAGTTATGGATATTCCTGGGTAATTAAAGAAACGAAGAGGGACCCCACCTTTCCCGGTACGATCACGGTCTCAGTTGACCCGCTGGCGATGATGACGACCAACGCGATCGATGTCCTTTTCGTGATCGATAACTCAGGCTCGATGACCACCCATCAAGCCAATCTCGCCAACCACATAGACGGCCTCGTCGCGCCGCTGCTCGCGGCCGACCTGGATGTCCACGCGGCCGTCATATCTACGGACATGGATGGATTCGCGACACCCTTTGGGGGCCGCTTCCACAATGGGTTCGTGACATCCGCGACTCCGAATATGGCCGCCGTTCTCGCCAACAATATTCGACTCGGAGTCTCGGGCTCGGGCACCGAGCAGCTTTTCGCACCTGTGATCGCCGCCCTCTCCCCTCCCCTGACTCAGAATGAAAATGCCGGATTCTTACGCGAACATGCGGCACTTGCGATCATATTCGTGACGGACGCCGAAGATCAAAGCCCTAAGACCCCAGACGAGCTTGTTCAGTTCCTTATGGGCCTCAAAGGCGGCGATATGCAATTGTTGAAGATGGGCGCCCTCTACATTCGCTCCGGCACGAGTGATTGCGCTCGTGACAACGTTGAAGAGCCGATTCGCCTTGAAACCGTGCTGAGCACGTTCAACGCGACGACCGTGGGACTTTGTGACGTCAATTTGAAAGACGGGATTGAGAGACTGGGGCGAGACATTCGTCCTTTAATTAAGGGTGAGCCGATTCGCGAAGTGAAACTGCCGATGGCGGCCGACTTCCAGTCGATCTTGGTGACCTTTGGTGGTGATACGCTGGTCGCCGGGGACATCGAGCAGGGATGGTTCTATTCGCCCTCGACCGTAACCGTTTCCGTTGGCAGCAAGTATGATTTCACCGCCAAACCGCGCGGAACGCTCCTCGAGATCAAATACGTTCCCCTCGACTGGAAATAACCCTCCAAATAAAGAAAATCCCGGTTGCGCCGGGATTTTCTTCGATTCGCGGGTTCAAATATTACTAGTTCGTTCCGGGTGAGAAAACGAAGCCCGGGCTGTTGTTCATCGGCAAGATCGCCGGGGGCTGCGGCTGCATCGGCACAATTCCAGGCGCCAGCGGGTCGAAGATGTCCATCGGCGGTCCCTGATCGTGGGTCCACGGCTGATCATGCATCCACGGCTCTTGCGGCCACGTGGGGCCGGGCTCTACCGGGATGGGCTGCTGGTGGCAGAGATTGAAATGCGGGCGCCCCCCGCTGTAGCGGCGCTCGATGGCGTAGTTGTCCTGGTCGACTTTTTTCCAACGGCCGCGACGGTTCAAACACTCCACAGTACGCTCTTCGCGAATCGGATTACCACAGCGATCCGTATATACAGTCGTATAGCTACGGCATTGGCGACCGCGGTAATCGCCATGGCGACCGTAACCCTGGCTATCGTAATGAATATAGCCGCTATTACCATTTTCATTGAAGCGCATGTGAAAGCCGAGCTGGGCATCTTCGGGCATTTGGTCCGAGAGGATCGCGGCGCCGATGAGAATCGCGCCAACCCCTAGGATGATCGCACCGAGATCGTCGAAATTGTCGTCCGCTTGCGCTTGGGGCGAGGTCGTCATTCCCAGGGTGAGAGCGACAGCCAAAACAGCCGAAAGTACGCGTTTCATACAAACCACCTTAGTCGTTAGAGAGCACGGTTTATCCAATCGCAAGCGCCGGGCCCGGTCGGGAGGGCCTATATTTGATTTGGCCGAGGACTCGCCGTAACTGCGCAGTGGCGCTGACTAAGGGTTAGGCAGGGGGGGGCTAGCTCGTAATTTAGTTCCGCCGTTGCCGGAAGGTTTCGGATACGGCCACCGCCGCCGCGACGGAGACATTGTAACTCGCCTCGGGCGCCGCTTGCGGGATCGAGATCAGATCGTCACACGCCCCCTCGACGGATTTTCTAAGGCCCGAAGACTCCGAGCCAAGGACCCACACGACCTTCTCTGGAATTTCCAGAGAGTAAATATCTTGTTTCGCCTTGTGGGAAAGCCCGAGGATCCAGAAGCCTTTTTCTTTCAGCTGCTTCAGTCTTTCAGGAAGCGCGCTTTCTCGAACCACCGGAACGTGTTCGGCCGCGCCCTGCGCGACTTTCGAAACCGCGGGCGAAAGACTCGCCGCCCGGTGCTCGGGAGTCAGAATCGCTTTTGCGCCAAAGAGCCATGCCGTTCTTAGGATCGCTCCGAGATTGTGCGGGTCCTCGACTTCGTCGAGCGCGATGAGCGTGCAGCGTTCACTGCTTTCGATCGCACGCCAGTCGACTTCGGGCTCTTCGCTCGCGAAGGCAACCACGCCCTGATGCGCGCTCACGATCTTGTCGAGCGCGCCGGAGCTCTGAAACTGCACTCTCACGTTTTTGCTCTTCGCGGATTCGAAAATTTCGTTGAGGTCCGCGTGGTCTTTGTAGTTTTCACGAAGCCAAAGGGCTGCGACCTCGCGCGGACGAACTTTTAAGAGCTCGGTCACCGCGTGAATACCGACTACGCAACGGCCGCGAGGCATTCCGCCGGCGGAGTCCGGAGAACGCGCGTGTTGCGGGCGACCGCCGCGCGATGGACCGCCTCTTCCGAAATCAGGCTTTCTGAATTTCTTCATAGTACGTCTTCGCGGCGAGCGCGGGCTCCAGAGATTCGTAAATGGGTCGGCCGACCACAAGCGCGCTCGAACCGCGCCTGAGCGCGGTCCGCGGATCGGACACGCGTTTCTGATCGCCTTTGTCTTCGTGGCTCAAGCGCACGCCGGGCGTGACCAAATACGCTTGCGGAAACTTCTTGCGGAGAGTTTCAACCTCCTCGGGGGAACACACGAGCCCGGTGAGACCGCAGTCAATCACCAGCTGCGCGAGCTTCACGGTCTGCTCGGCGATCGGCATCGCTTGCGCGACCGGCGCGAGCGTGTCCTGCTTGAAGCTCGTCAACACCGTCACCGCGAGAATGCGAAACGGTCTTGTCTTGCACAATTCTTCCTCGAGCTCCGCCAGCAACGAGAGCGCCTCGCGGCCCGATTGCGCGTGCACCGTGCAGAACGCGGCACCGAGCTCGAAGCTCGCGCGAACCGCCGCTTCCATCGTCGAGGGAATATCGAAATACTTGTTGTCGATGAACATGTTGCCGTGACGGGCGATCTCTTTCAGCAGAGTCTCGCCGTAGCGAACGCACAGCCGCGGGCCGACCTTGAAGCCGCCGACGAAGGCGCGCGTCTGGCGCACCAGATTCATAGCCTGCTCGGCCGTGTCGACATCCACCGCGACGAAGATCGGATTCGTGAGACTCGCGCGCGGGTAACTCACGTCATTTGCTCCTTCACCCATGTCTGAATCTTCTCGAAGATCGCTCCAGGCTGAACTTTGTCGAGTCTTTTCGTCTTGCGCTCGATCAGCTCGAGCTCACCGGCCGCGAGTCCTCTCGCCCCGATGTTCACGCGCAAGGGAAAGCCCAAGAGATCGGCGTCCTTGAATTTCACGCCCGGACGCTCGACCCGGTCGTCCATAAACGTGTCGATGCCGGCGGCGTTTAAGTCGGCATAGAGCTTATCCGCCACCTGTCGCGCGTCGGCCTGTTCGGGATCGAGGAGCGCGATGTGCACCGTGTACGGCGCGATCGACGCCGGCCAAATGATGCCGTCTTTATCGTGGTTCTGCTCGATCACCGCTTGCACCGTACGGGTTACGCCGATGCCGTAGCAACCCATCTCGATCGGCTTTAGCGTTTGGTCTTGCGCGAGGTAGTTCGCCTCCATCTTCTTCGAGTACTTCGTACCCAGATAGAAAATGTGACCGACTTCGATTCCGCGGTAGGGCTTCAGCTTCCCCTTCCCGTCGGGACTCATATCGCCCTTCACGGCCATGCGCAGGTCCGCAACCGCCGCGATTTTGAAATCGCGACCGTGGTTTACATTCTTCAAATGGAAATCGTCCTTGTTCGCGCCGACGATAAAGTTCCGCAAGCCCTCGATCGGCTTATCCAGGATGATCGGACACTTCAGCCCGACCGGACCGCAGCTGCCCGGGCTGGCGCCCGTAAGCTGCTTCACTTCGACGTCGGTCAGGAGAGGCGGCGGATTCGAGAGACCCAGGTGATTCTTGAGTTTCACCGGATTCACTTCGTCGTTTCCACGCAACAGGACCGCGACCGGCTTCACTTCCTTCGGGTCGTCGCTCGCCGAATAGAACATGGTCTTTACGAGGTGGTGCTCGGGAATTTTCAAGGCCTTCGAGAGATCGGTGATGGTACGAAGTCCCGGCGTCGCGAACTCTTCCATCGGAAGCGGCTCGGCGTCGGACGTGTACGGCTTCGCATCGATGGCGGGGCAAACCTCGATGTTCGCGGCGAAGTCGCTCTCTTCGCAAACCATCAGCTGGTCCTCGCCGCTGTCGGCGAGAATGTGAAATTCCTGCGACTGATTGCCGCCGATGTTTCCGGAATCGGCTTGCACCACGCGGAAGTTCGCGCCGAGGCGCTTGAAAATCGCCGTGTAGGCTTCATGCATGAGCTGGTAAGATTTCTGCGCGCCCGCATTGTCGGCATCGAAGCTGTAGGCGTCCTTCATCAGGAACTCGCGTC
>CAYPFC010000018.1:10068-14878 GCA_964409815.1 uncultured Pseudobdellovibrionaceae bacterium | reverse complement strand
CCGCGCATCATGCCGAAGCGCGGGCGAATCTCGTCGCGGAATTTCGTTTGGATTTGGTAGAGATTGAACGGCAGGTCGCGGTAGCTCTTCACATCCTTGCGAACGAAGTCGGTGATAACCTCTTCGTGAGTCGCGCCCAGGCAGAAATCGTGGCCGTTACGGTTCTTAAGCTTCTGCAAGCCCTCGCCCATCTCTTTCCACCGATTCGTTTCTTCCCAAAGCTCACGCGGCTGAACCATCGGCATCAGCAGCTCGATACAGCCGCGTTTGTCGAGCTCCTGGCGCACGATATTCTCGAACTTGCGAACGCTACGCAGGAGCAGCGGCCCGTAAGTGAAAATGCCGGGCGCCACCTTGCGAAGAAGGCCCGCCCTCACGAGCAGAATGTGACTTGGAATTTCGGCGTCGGCCGGAGCCTCTTTCAACGTGAACAAATAGCCGGATGACCACTTCATTGCTGCTTAAACCTCGATCCCGTAGGATTTAATCTTGCGATGTAGATAACTTCTTTCCAAACCGATCGTCTCTGCCGTCTTCGAGATGTTGCCCTGATGCTCCTCGATCTTCTTGACCAGGAACTCGCGCTCGAAGTGCGCGCGCGCCTCGCGGAACGTGACGAGCCCGTCGACAACCGACGTATCGGGCTGGTCGCTGAGCCCCGCGAACTTCAAGTCGTTCACTTCGACTTCGTCACCGGGCGTGAGAATGTACACGCGCTCGACGAAATTGCGAAGCTCGCGAACGTTTCCGGGCCACGCGTGCGCTTGCATGAGCTCGACCGCCGCGGGCGAAAACGTTTTGCGCTTGTAGCCGTTGTTGCGCAGGAACTGATCGCCAAAATAGTCCACGAGCAGCGGGATGTCTTCTTTACGCTGACGAAGCGGCGCCACGCGCAGGGGCACGACGTTCAAGCGGTAGTATAAATCCTCGCGGAAGCGACCCGCTTTGATTTCGTCTTCCAGGTTTTTGTTCGTCGCCGCGATCACGCGCACGTCGACCTCGATCGGTTCCTCGCCTCCCACGCGGTAGAACTTGCGCTCCTGCAGAATGCGCAGGATCTTCGCCTGCGCCTCGAGGCTCATGTCGCCGATCTCGTCGAGGAAGAGCGTTCCGCCGTTGGCGAAGTCGAATTTCCCTTTCTTCGCGCGATCCGCGCCGGTGAAGGCGCCTTTTTCGTAGCCGAAGAGCTCGCTCTCGATCAGCTCTTTCGGGATCGCCGCGCAATTTACCTCCACCAGCGGACGGCCCGCGCGGTGGCTCAGGTAGTGGATGTTCTGGGCGACCAGCTCTTTGCCGGTGCCGTTCTCTCCCGTCACCAGGATCCACGCGTTCGAGGTCGCGACTCGCGCGATCATCTGTTTCAAGCTCACCATCACGGGGCTCTCGCCGACGAGCGCGATGTTCTTACGCAACTTCGAGAGCAGAGCGTTCTTTTCGTTCTGCTCGCGCTTAAAGTTCAAAATGTTCTGGATCAAAATGCTGATCTTATCCATCGAGAGCGGCTTCTCGACGAAATCCCACGCGCCGTTCTTCACAGCGCGCACCGCGGTCTCGATCGTGCCGTGACCGGACATGATGATGAATTGCGCTTCCGGGTAGCCGCCCTTCTTCGCCTCTTCCAAAACCTGAAGGCCATCGAGCTCGCCGGGCATCCAGATGTCCTGAAGCACGATCTCGGGCGCGAACTCACGGATCTTTTGGAGTCCAGTACGTCCGCTATACGCGACGTCGACGCTGAAGCCCTCGTCGCGCAAGGACGCCGCGAGCACTTCGCCGATCGACTTCTCGTCGTCGATGATCAGGATCTTGGTTGCTGTTTTCATACCCAGCCCTCCCTGTCTTTATTCGCCCGAACGATCTTCGCCTGCTCAGGCGACTCGACGACGGGCAACTCAATCACGAATTTCGTTTGCGTCCGGCCATCCGAGAACGCGCGGATGAACCCTTGATGGTCCTCCACCATTCTCTTCACGATCGCCAAGCCCAATCCGGTTCCATGTTCTTTGGTGGTGACGTAGGGCTCGAAAATACGTTCGCGTAAATGAGTGGGAATGCCGGGCCCGTTGTCTTCCACTTCGATGCGGGCAATCTTCAGGACATTATCATAATGCGTATGGATCACAATACGGCCCCGGGTATTCTCGACCACGGCCGCGAGCGCGTTATCCACTAAGTTGTTGATGATTCGCTGCATTTGATCCGGATCGAAGAAGAACGTGGGCAGCGTTTCGTTCGGGTAGAACTCGATCTTCTGCTTGCGCTCTTCGTTCTGATACAGCACCAGCGCGTCGCTGATCACTTTATTGAGATTTGACGGAATCGGGTTCGACTTCGGCAGACGCGCGAACTGATTGAACTCGTTCACCAGGTTTTTAAGCGAATCGACTTGGCCGATGATTCGGCGTACGCACTCGTGGAACGCTTCGTCCTTGATCTGCTCGCCGAACTTGCGCTCGAGACGCTCGGCGGAAAGCTTGATCGGCGTGAGAGGGTTCTTGATCTCGTGAGCGATACGTCTGGCGACTTCGGTCCACGCGGCCGCGCGCTGGGCGCCGAGAACCGGCGTGAGGTCGTCGAACACGAGCACCTTTCCGATCTCGGTTTGGTTCTCGTCGGTGAGGAACGAGAGCGTCATCTGGAGCGGAACGCTACGGCCGCGAATCTGCACGCGCACTTCGCGCTGAATGCTCTCGGCCTTATGAGATTTCATTTGCTGAATCATGTTGTCGAGAATTTGGTAATACTCTTTCTCGAGGACCTCGCCGATGTGGCGGCCGACGAGCTTGACCGGCGGGGTCTCGAGCAGCTTGGCGGCGTGGCGGTTGGCCATGGTGATATGGCCTTCTGGATCGAGCGAGATTACTCCCGTGCTCACGGTCGAGAGAACAACCTCGATGTAACGCGAGTGCTCGTCCAGACGCGTGAGCGTCGCGCGCAGGTTATTGTTTGCCTCGCGCACGTCGCGCTCGAAGGTCTCGAGGTCCTGGGTCATGGAGTTGAAGTGGCGCACGAGCTGGTTGATCTCGCGCGAGCCCGAGGTGAGAGTCACCGGCTTGTAATCGCGCCCGGCCACGCGCTGGGCGGCCTCCCCGAGTTGCTCGAGCGGAACGCTCAGCTGGCGCGCCAAATAGAATCCGAACCACGTCGCGCCGAGCATGATCGTCAACGTCATCAGGACGAGAATGATCAGGTAAATCGACTTCACCGGCCCCTCGAGCGGGTTGATGTCGCGGAAATCCTCGTAGGCCGTGGCGATGTCGTCCATTTTCGCGGTGAGCGACAACGGAATAAACGTGCTCACGACGACCGCGCCCTCTTGCTTCGTCTTCCCGACCGGGAAAACGACGCGCACCATATTTCCGCTTTCGGACTGGTGAATCGTCGAGGCTTCGTTGCGGTCCTCGATCCCGCGCTCGAGAAGCTCGAGCGAGAGCGGCGGCACATGCGGCAGGGTTTCCTCGGGGCTGACGCTCAACACGCGTTGACCGAACAGCGACGGATAGTACTCGACGGCGTCGAGCGAATAGCGCTTGCGGAGCTCGCCGAGCTTCTTGCCCCAGTCGGCGCTCGGCGTTTCACGCAACTCGTTCGCGACTTTTTCGGCGAAGTGGTAGTTCTTACGCTTGGCGGAGAGGTGGAACGCGTTCGTGACCTCGAGCGAGCTCTTCAGAACGCCCGCCATTTTCTCGGAGAACCATTTGTCGAAGCTGTTGTTGATGTAAAACACGCTGACGATGAACATCAGCGTGGTCGGGATCAAGCTGAACGTTACGAACGCGGTCGTGAGCTTGCCTTTGAGCGATCGGCCCGTAAGACCCGACTGCCTCTCGCTGAAGATCTTTACGACGTTACGGAAGATCAAGAAGAACAGGAGCAGGAAGAGGATGATGTTGAAGTTGACGAGTCCGAGGAAAAAGATCGAATGCGCGAACGGCAGCTGCTGGCTCATGCCGAACAGCTTGAACTCGATCGCGGTCAGGATGAGGAACAAGACGGCCAAAAAGAACACCGTGCCGAGCTCGCGCCGGCGCTTTTGTCCCTCGTTAATTGACTGACTCTCCGACGTCTCGGCCATCAAATCTTATCCATGAGATTGAGCATCTCGACCGCGGCGTCGGCGGCGTCACGGCCTTTATGTCCGTGCTTCCCGCCCACTCTCTCTTCCGCTTGCTCGTCATTATCCGTCGTGAGCACGCCGAAGATCACGGGTTTTTTTGAGGAGAGCATGACTTCATTGCAGCCGCGCTCGACCGCGTTGCAGACGTAATCGAAATGCTTCGTGTCCCCTTGAATCACGCAGCCGAGGGCGATAACGCAATCATAAGCGCGGTCCATCATCTTCGAGGCGGCGAGCGGGATCTCGACCGCTCCGGGAACGCGGGCGCGCGTGACCTGCTCGGGCTTAAGCCCAAGCTCCATCAGGCGCTCGTAGCAGCCGGTCTCGAGGCGCTCGGTGATCTCGGGATTAAAGCGCGAGGTCACGATTCCGATTTTCCAGCGGCTTTGCGCCTTCAATTCACCTTGTAAGAACATTAATCCTCCAGCTGCAGGAGCGGTTCGGTTTCGATGGGGAGCGGGATCTCCTCGACGATCTCGAGGCCGTAGCCTTTCAGACCGACGCGTTTGGCGTGGTTGTTCGTGATCAAGCGAAGCTGGCGCACGCCAAGCGCCCTCAGGATTTGGGCGCCGATACCATAATCGCGGTCGTCTGAGCGGAACACCTTGCGGTTCTCGTCGGTGGGCGACTCGCCCTGATCGATCAGGTGGTAGCTCTGCACGTGGTATTCCCTGCGGTACTTCTGGGCATCCA
>CAYPFC010000018.1:7539-10058 GCA_964409815.1 uncultured Pseudobdellovibrionaceae bacterium | reverse complement strand
GGTAGCTCTGCACCCGGCTGCGCAGGCGGTGACCCATGTCTTCGAGTCTCAGGTAAACGATAACGCCGGCGCCTTCGTCCTGGATGAGGTTCATGCTGGCTTCGAGGTAATCGCCCGAGCGCGTACGCAGGCTGCGGAAGACGTCGCCCATCAAACACTCGCTATGGACGCGCACCAGAACGGGTTTATCGGGATCGATCGTGCCTTTGACGATCGCGACGTGCTCGCGCCCGTCGAGCTCGTTCTCGAATACGTGAATGCGGTAGTCCTTGCCGAAGCGATTGGGCATCATCGCGGTCGCGCGCTCGTTCAGGAACGACTCGTTCTGAATACGGTAGCGGATCAGCGACTCGATCGTTCCGATCTTGATTCCGTGCTTCTTGGCGAATTCGAGAAGCTGCGGCATGCGCGCCATCGAGCCGTCGGGATTCATGATCTCGCAGATCACGGCCGCGGGATTCAGCCCCGCCAGCCGCGCGAGATCGACGCTCGCTTCGGTGTGGCCGGCGCGCTTAAGTACGCCGCCCTCTTGCGCGCGGATCGGGAAAATGTGACCGGGCACGATGATGTCCTCAGGTCTTGCCGAAGGGTTCGATGCGACCTTGATGGTCAGCGCGCGATCGGCCGCCGAGATCCCCGTCGAAACGCCCTTGGCGGCCTCGATGCTGACGGTGAACGCGGTTCTTAACGGCGCGCGATTGGTTTCGTCTTTCGTCATCAGCGGAAGGTCGAGGCGTGCGATCTGCTCGCGCGTGAGCGAGAGACAGATTAACCCGCGCGCTTCCATCGCCATGAAGTTCACGAGTTGCGGAGTGATGTAATCGGCGGCGATGATCAGATCGCCTTCGTTTTCGCGGTCCTCGTCGTCCACCAGGATGACGGGCTTACCGGATTTGATGTCCTCGATCAGCTCGGGAATGGGGTTCAGACTCACGGGTTCAACTCCTTCTCGAGCTTGGCGAAATGCACGAGCCCACGCGCCATGTTGTCGATCTCGAGGTTCACGCCGTCTCGCTCTTTCAGGTTCGCGAGGTTCGTGCGCTTGAGCGTCTCGGGGATCAATCCGACCTCGAAATAATTCGGGCCGACGTCGTTGAGCGTGAGGCTTACGCCATTCACGGCGACGGAGCCCTTGGTCCAAATGAACGGGCGAAGCGTCGGCGGAAATCCGATTTTGAGCTGCACGGTTTCTCCTCTTTCGGTCCGGGCGAGGATTTCTCCTCTCCCATCCACATGCCCCGTCACCAGGTGGCCGTGAATTCGATCATTTAGCTTCAAGCTTCGCTCGAGGTTCACCACCCTACCCAAGACACTCTCCGGCTGCCAACCGGTTACTCTCAACGTCTCGGGGCCCAGAGCGAATAGGAGCGAGGGGAGCGTGAATTTTTCGAGGGTGAGGCAAACTCCGTCGACCGCGATGCTGTCGCCGATCGCGAGGTCCTCGAACGACTTCGGGCGCGCGATTGAAATCGTGAGAACGCCCGGACGCTCTTCACACGACGTCACGTGGCTGGTGCATTCGACGATTCCGGAAAACATGATTGACCTCTCGAGATTGTGGCGGACCTTATCGCATGGATGGGAGGTGCGTCAAGTATTTGTTATCAGGAGCTTTTTGCTAACTTATCGAAAAGGCCGAGGATTCGGCGCGCGCCTTGCTGAGAAGCGCTCATCCCCCGCTTTCTTAGAGGTTTAATGAGACCCCAGGCGCAAAGGTTACAAAGCTGTATGGAAGTTCTGCTGCGAACGCTCGTCGCGGCCCTGATCTCATTCTCGGCATTCACGTTCGCAACTCCCGAGTGCGAAGACGGCGCCGCGAGCCCGCTCCCGGAGGTCGTCCTCGTTCGCTACGAGATTTTGGAAAACCAGATCCTTCGCCTAAGACGGAGTGTCGCGAATCTCCCGGCCGCGATGGTGGAGCGCTACGGGCTCGGCCGCTTGAACGAAAGACTGGACAAACTCCAACGCGAACTCTCGCCTTGGTTCGAGCCCATCTTCGCCGAGAATCCCAACACCGTGCGGATCGCGCGCGAGCTGAGGGCGCTCGATTTCGAAGCCACTCGGCAAGAAGAGGAGATTCAACTCTGGCTGGAGCGCGCGACACCGCTCCCGTTCTCGCGCGTGCTCGAGAACCCCTCAAGGCTCATGCCGGATCGAACCTATGAAGTGAACACCGAGCGCGGCGAAACCATCAAAGTGCGCTTTGCGCGCGACCTCGTTAAAGAATTCTACTGGGAGACGCGCGACTCCAGCCGCAAAGAGGCCGCGCACCAATCGTTAGTGGGCGTGGCCCGCGGCATGCGGACGGGCTCGTCGAACGCCTCGGCCGGTATCGCCCACTTCGGCGAGCTCGACGGCGTAAAGATACTTAAGATTCAAATCGTCGGCCACAGCGTCGGCGCGTACCGCGTGTATGGCTGCCTCCGCAACGGCGTCATGGAGTTCCTGAACTGGGCGCACGAAGGCACGCACGACGACCGCTACGTTCGCCGTATGCAGCAGCGTACAGCGGATCAGTG
>CAYPFC010000018.1:4899-7529 GCA_964409815.1 uncultured Pseudobdellovibrionaceae bacterium | reverse complement strand
AAATCGCGCGCGTCCTTTTCGTTCATCGGTCCGACATTATCGATATCCGGGAGATCGGGGTGCGCGTTCGGCGTCGCCGGATCGACGGGAATCGCGGTGAGATTCGCATTGAAGCTTTCATCGGGGGTCATCGGGACCGCAGGGACGCGTTTCGCTTTCGGGGGCTCGTATTGCTTGTTCGCCATAACTCCTCCACACTTGCCCTTTGGGAAGAGCAAGAGTCGGGCCGCGGAGAGATTTCCGCGGGCGAAAAACCACGAATTACGAGACGAATTCGAGCTTGTCTTTGCCGAGCTTCACTTTGACCGAGTCGCCGGCGTTGACCTTGTGCTCGAGGATCAACCGTGCGAGTGGATTCAAAACCTCCGACTGGATCACGCGCTTCAAGGGACGCGCGCCGTAGATCGGATCGAAGCCTTTCTCGCCCAGCCAATCGATCGCTTTCGCGTCGATGTCGAGCTTGATGCGTTTTTCCGCGAGTCGTTTTTCCACGAGCCCGACTTGAACCTTCACGATCTGCGCGACCTGCTCTTTGGCCAGCGGGTTGAAGATCACGGTTTCGTCGATGCGGTTGAGGAACTCGGGGCGGAAGTGCGTCCTCAGCGCCTCCATCACCGCCGCTTCTCGCTTCGCTTTAGACAGACCCTCCTCGATCAGGGCCTGAGAGCCCACGTTCGAAGTCATGATCATGACCGTGTTCTTAAAATCCACGGTGCGGCCCTGCCCGTCGGTCAAGCGACCGTCGTCGAGCACCTGAAGGAGCGTATTGAACACTTCAGGGTGCGCCTTCTCGATTTCGTCAAAGAGAATCACGCTATACGGTCGGCGGCGGACGCGCTCCGTGAGCTGACCGCCCTCTTCGTAGCCTACGTAGCCCGGAGGCGCGCCGATCAATCGCGACACCGCGTGCTTTTCCATGTACTCGCTCATGTCGATACGAATGACCGCCTCTTCGGTGTCGAAGAGGAACTCGGCGAGCGCCTTCGCGGTTTCGGTTTTACCGACGCCGGTTGGACCTAGGAAAATAAAGCTCCCGATCGGGCGATTCGGATCCGAGATCTCAGCGCGCGCGCGGCGGATGGCGTCGGCCACTGCTTCGAGCGCGTGGTCCTGGCCCTTTACGCGCTTGCGCAAGTGCTCCTCGAGCTGCAGGAGTTTCTGCGTCTCGGACTCCATCATCTTGCTGACGGGAATGCCCGTCCACTTCGCGACCACTTCCGCGATCTCTTCGGGGCCGACTTCCTCTTTGAGCATCCGCCCCTGGCGCTTCTGTAAGCGCTCGTTCATGTCTTTCAGTTTTTTCTCGAGCTCCGGCACGCGACCGTACTTCAGCTCGGCCGCGCGCCCGAGGTTGCCCTCGCGCTCGGCCCGCTCGATCTCGAGGCGCGCGCCTTCGAGGTCCTGCTTGGTCTGTTTAAGATCCTGGATCTCTTTTTTCTCGTCCTCCCATTGCGCGCGCAGGAGACTGACTTTTTTGTTGTCTTCTTCGATCTCGCGCTCGACGTGCGTGAGCCGGTCGCGCGCGCCCGGATCCTTTTCTTTCAGTAAGGCTTCGCGTTCGATCTGCAGCTGCATCACTTTACGCTGAATTTCATCGATGCTGGAAGGAACGCTGTTCGCCTCGATGCTGAGGCGAGACGCCGCCTCATCCATCAAGTCGATGGCCTTATCGGGAAGAAAGCGATTCGTGATGTAGCGATGTGAGAGCTTCACCGCGGAAACCAGCGCGGCGTCCGTGATACGCACCCCGTGGTGCACTTCGTATTTCTCTTTCAGGCCGCGCAGGATGGTGATCGCATCGTGAACGCTCGGCTCGCCGACGAGAACGTTTTGAAAACGGCGCTCAAGGGCTTTATCTTTTTCGATGTACTCGCGATACTCGTCGAGTGTGGTCGCTCCGATACAGCGCAACTCTCCGCGCGCGAGCGCAGGCTTTAAGATTTGTCCGGCATCCATCGCCCCTTCCGCCTTGCCGGCGCCGACGAGCGTGTGGATTTCGTCGATAAAGAGAATGATCTGTCCGTTCGACTGCGTGACTTCCTTCACGACGGCTTTCAAACGGTCCTCGAACTCACCGCGGTACTTCGCGCCGGCGACGAGCGAACCTAAATCGAGCGACATCAGTTTTTTGTTCAAAAGGACTTCGGGAACGTCGCGGTGGGTGATCCTGAGCGCGAGTCCTTCGGCGATCGCGGTCTTACCTACGCCGGGCTCACCGATCAGAACGGGATTGTTCTTAGTCCGACGCGAGAGTACCTGGATCACGCGGCGGATCTCTTCCTCGCGGCCCACGACGGGATCGAGTTTGCCCTGCTCAGCGAGCTGAGTGAGATCGCGCGCGTACTTCGCGAGGACGTCAAATTTCGCTTCGGGATTGTCGTCGGTAATCTTTTGGTTGCCGCGAAGCTCGGTCAGCATCGCCTGGAACGCCTGCGCGCTCACACGTTGACGATCGAAAATCTTTTGGACTTCCGGGGCCGAACCCTTAAGCATGGCGAGCAGGAAATGCTCGGTTGAAATAAAACTGTCGCCCATCGAGGCGGCGACTTTTTCGGCATCCTGAAACGTGCGCTGGAGCGAATGACTCGGCACCACTCTCACCCCGCTGCCGGTGATTGTAGGCAAACCGG
>CAYPFC010000018.1:0-4889 GCA_964409815.1 uncultured Pseudobdellovibrionaceae bacterium | reverse complement strand
CATTCGGGCGAGGACTCGCGGCACGATTCCGTCCTCCTGGCGGAGGATCTCCACAGCTAAATGCTCGGGCTCCACGGCCGAGTGGTGACGTTCTTCGGCTCTGCGGGCCGCCGCCTGCATGGCTTCCTGGCTTTTTTGAGTCATTTTCTCAATGTCGCTCATGACTTAGTGCCCTCACTGGGTTACCTTCTTCGCTTAATTTGTAGTTCTTTTAGGGATTGTCAATGCGGAAGCTCTATTCCCAAAAACGAAGCGTAATCCTCGATCCGATCCACCCGCGCGATATGCGCGAGCTGAAGATCGTTTACTATTGCGAACAGTGCAGCCATTTCGATCACGGCGGAAAGACGTGTTCAATTGGGTACGACGCCTCCAAGCATGTCAAAGAAGCGCAAGACAGGTATTATGAGCTTTGTGGCAAAGTGGCCTTCTGCCGCTTTTGCGAAATTGATTAGTCCATCATGCGAATTGAATTTGTCGCTCTCATCGTCGTCGCCCTGCTGGCGTTGCTGGCCTGGGGAATATACAAGTGGCTCGCGCCGCGGCCGGGCCCGTCGCCATTTAAGGATTTTAAAACTCAGCTGATCGAAGCGGGAGGTTGGACCTTTCGTTACCATCAATTCGGGAAGGGGCCCCACCTGGTCCTGCTGCACGGACTCGGCGCGAATCTTTTCACCTGGCGCTGGATCATTCCTTTTTTAGGCAAACATTTTACCGTCACGGCTTTCGACCTGCCCGGTTTCGGCGCGAGCTCGAAACCGCTCGACGCGACCTACGGACTGGACGAGCAGGTCGAGCGCATCGAGAACTTCACACGCCGCATGGGCATCGACAAAATGTTTTTGGTCGGGAACTCGATGGGCGGGAACATCGCGCTGTGGTACGCGCTCTCGCATCCGGACCAAGTGCCGGGACTGGCGCTCATCGCCCCGGCTTCGAGCACCAGTCTATTAAGAATCCCGCTGTCAAGACTCGCCTTCCTCGCCGGGCCCGCGTCCCTCGTGCTCACCCGAGCGGCGATGCGCTGGGCGCACGGCAACTCCGTCACCAAACGGCATTTGGTCGAGCCCGACCGCGTGGAGGAGACCTTTCGCACCTACGGTCGCAAAGCCGACGCCGTTCGCAGCTTTATTCTCGCGACGGATGTCATTCGCGATCGCCGACTCGGTGAACGTCTCGCGGATCTCGCGCCGCCGGTTCTTTTGCTCTACGGCTCCCGCGACAAAGTCGTTCCCCACAAGGTCATTGACGAGCTGGAAACCGCGCTCAGAGCGGTTGAGCGGCATGTGCATATCGGTGGCGGACACCACCTCCAAGAAGACGAGCCCGAGTGGGTCACAGAGAAATTGGTGTCATTTTTCTTGAGTCAACCCGACTAAGCTCCCCAAGCCTTTCATCCTTTTCCCGACGATTGTCTCTCAGACGTGAGGCCAAGTTTTCAGTCGGAAGGTCCAATTTAGCATTTCGTCCTGTCAAGAATCCGAGGCCAATCCCGAATCGTTAGTTGTCACGTGAGTACTTCCGTCCACATTCACCGGGAGCACTCACACGAAAGAAGAAGTTTAGAAAGTGAATGCAACACTACAGCGAGCCAAGAGCGCTAAAAAGAGCGTTCGCGAGTTAGCAAGAAGGAGGATTCAAGGACGACCGGATAGTCGTACAAGGAAAAACTTAAGTGAGAGGTAATTAGTTTTTAGTACCCTTTTACTGTTAACAACGGCCTGGATGCCGACCCCCTCAAAAAACAGGTTTGCGAGGGAATTTTACAAGGAGGAATACGCGAATGAACTTTAATGGAGGATAATTACAATGGGAATGCGTGTATCAACAAATATCGCTGCAGTGAACGCACAAAGAAATTTGTTCGGCAGCCAAAACAACATCCAAGACAGCTTAGCTAAGTTGGCTTCGGGTTCAAGAATCAATAAAGCCGCTGACGACGCCGCAGGCTTGGCGATCAGCGAAAACTTAAAAGCACAAATCCGTTCGACTCGTCAGGCGAATCGTAACGCCAACGACGGTATCTCGATGGTGCAAACCGCTGAAGGCGGTTTGAACGAAGTCGGAAACATCATTGTCCGCATGCGTGAATTGGGAATCCAAGCCGCTTCGGATACCGTTTCCAGCGTTGAGCGCGGATTCATCGACAAGGAAATTCAACAACTCAAGTCGGAGATGCAGCGTATCGCTAGCGTGACCACTTGGGGTAAGACGAAGCTCCTCGATGGAACGACTCCGACCTTCGACTTCCAAGTTGGTATCTTCAATAACGAAGTGGAAGATAGAATTTCGTTCGATGCTTCTCAAAACGTAGCCACCCTCGACGCCCTGGGACTCGCCGGCGCGGACTATACGACTAAGGAAGGCGCTCAAGGCGCGCTTGCTCAGTTGGATGCCGCTCAGGAGAGTGTCAACGGAATGCGCTCGAACCTGGGTGCCTTGCAGAACCGCTTGCTCTCGACCGTTCAAAACTTGGGCGTGTTCGAAGAGAACATGAGCGCTGCGAACAGCCGTATCCGTGACACCGACATGGCGTTCACGTCTTCGGAACTGACTCGCAACACCATCATGTTGCAAGCCTCGACTGCAGCCTTGGCTCAAGCTAACGGCTCGAACCAAGTCGCTCTGAATCTGATTAACGGTTAATAGTTTGTAAATTCGCTGAGGTCGGATCACTCCGACCTCGACGACTCGGAAACCCGACTCCTCTCAGTCGGGTTTCTTTTTATTTGCCGCAGCGCATATACCTGCTTTTCTCACTCGACCCTAGAGAAATTCATAGACTAAGAATCAAGCCGACATTACGTTTTCGAAGGTAATATACGTTCGTTTTACAACGGAAAATTAACGGGAGTCTCTCTATGGCGAAGAAGAAAAAAGCGAAAAAGGCGACGAAGAAAGCGGCTAAAAAAGCCACGAAAAAAGTCGCGAAGAAGGCCACGAAAAAAGCGGCCACCAAGAAAACGGCTAAGAAAGCCACGAAGAAAGCCGCCCCCAAAAAAGCGGCGACCAAAAAGACGGCCACGAAGAAAGCGGCTCCCAAAGCGGCTAAACCGGCAGCGAAGAAGTCGACGGCGAAAGACCTCGCGACGGGCGCGGCCGCAGGCGCAGGTGCCGGCGCCATGACGAACCCCTACTCTCAGCCGAATGCGGCTCGCGAAGAAGACGAAGGCATGGATTTCGAATCCATGAGCGAGTCGATGGCGGGCGACGATGAAGCTTCGGACGATGCATTCACCGAAACAGAAACCGACACTTTTGAAGACGAAGGCGAAGAAATCGACGACGACGAAACCGTCGAAGGCGATGACGACGAAGGCTACTTCTAGTCTCGAGCGTCGAAGACGCTAAAAGATTTTGAACGAAAGGCTCCCAACGCGGAGCCTTTTGTTTTTCTACCTTCCCCGAATCGAGTAAAAGACATCTGTTTACTTCGCTAACCACTTTTGGGGGAACTCATGAGAAATGGACTCTTGCTGGCCTCGGCTCTCTTGATGAGCGTGCAGGCTTACGGCGCAGGCTACGAAAAAACGATCATGTGGGGTGGACGCTCCGCCGGTCTCGCGGGCATCGCGACTCCGTACACGGAAGGCTCGACCGCGCTTTACTTCAACCCGGCAGGGTTGGTCTCGGACAAAGTGGGACAAGATGTTTCGTTCAACATCTCCCCGACTTGGGCGAAATTCGAAGGCCCGATCGCCGATAGCGGGGCAACGGAGTCTTCCGAGCAGAAGTTATCCACTCCGCTCGGTCTGATTTATGGCAACACCCTAAGTGAGAAAATGGGCTTCGGCGTAGGCCTCTATGTTTCGGGCGGCTCTTATGCGAGCTACGAAGACGTGGCGTTTACGACTCCGACGAGCACTCCGGATATTAAGACGGATCTGATGCTCATGGAGCTCGCGGCCGGTTACGCCTATCGCGTGAACGAAAACCTGAAGCTGGGCGCGGCTTGGCGAGTTTCCATGGCGCAAGCCGATTTCGCATTCATCCAGCGGAGCGCGGGCGGCACGCTTCTGAACTTGGAAGCAAAAGACTTGGAAGACACCAACTACGTGGGCTTTAAGCTAGGAGCGCAGTACAAAGTAAGCGAGGCGACCAAGATCGGATTCGTTTACCGCTCGGAAGTCGAGCTCGAAGCCGAAGGTAAGTTCGGCGGTAACGTCTACACGGCCGGACCGACCCTGCCGATCGACGAAACCGACGCCACCGCAAAAACGACGTTTCCGATGGCTGCGACACTCGGCGTGCAACACGACTTGAACGAAAACTGGAAGCTCTTCGGTGAGTACGCATGGACTGAATATTCGAAGATCGATAAAGTCGTCGTCGAAGGAAACGTCACTCGCAGCGGCGGTACCGCGGTTACCAGCAACCCGGAAGTCATCCAAAAATGGAAAGACCAGCACAACCTGCGCCTTGCGGCTGAGTACTTGGGCTGGGGCATGCCGTTCCGCTTCGGTTACGGCTACACCTCGCAAGTCACGAACTCCGATTACGCTCGCGCTTCGTTCACCGCGCCGGGCGCCGGCCATACGCTCACGCTGGGCACCGGTCGCACCATCGGCGAGAGCATGCAGATCGACGGGGGCTTTGAATACACGCTCGTAGAAGGCGATGGTAAGGGCGCGGCTGCAGGTAGTAGCGGCGTCGGCACCGACTTGCGCGCCGGCGATTACACGACTACGGCTTACGCCCTCCACTTGGGCTTTAGCTACATGTTCTAATTATTCTTACGATGGCGAGAGCTTCGCGCTTTCTAAAAATAAAAAAGGCTCCGTGAGGAGCCTTTTTTATTTGGTTGAATTCTCACGCCCCGATTACGGAGTGTTCGACTTCACCGGCTTCGAGTGAACGGCGTACTTTTCGAACTCGCCGTACTCGTGCAG
>CAYPFC010000017.1:0-20592 GCA_964409815.1 uncultured Pseudobdellovibrionaceae bacterium | reverse complement strand
TGCGCAGCTCCGCGCCGCACTCGGCTGCGCCCGCACGTCGCGACAGCAGCGGCAGTCGGCGGAATCCTGGTGGTCGGTGCGCTCGCCGGTCGCGCGGCTCTGGGTAGCGGCGATGCGGCCGTCGCGCCCGCAGGAAAATTTTCGCTCAAAGGCTTTTATGAAATGGTTCTCGAGTTCATCGTCGGCGTTTGCGACATGGTGATCGGCGAGGACGGCCGAAAATACGTTCCGATGTTCGCGGCGATGTTTTTCTTCGTGTGGATCAACAACTTGGTCGGTCTCCTACCGGGCATGACCCCCGCGACCGACAACATCAACACGACGCTCGCGCTCGGTATTTTCTCGTTCGGCGTTTACAACTACTACGGACTGAAAGAAAACGGGCTCGGCTATCTCAAACATTTCCTCGGTCCGCTCTTGCTGCTCGCACCGCTGATGGTGGTGATTGAGATCATCGGACACTTGGTACGGCCGTTGACACTTGGTCTTCGTCTTTACGGAAACATCATGGCCGATCACACGGTCTTGAGCGTGTTCCTCGGAATGTTCGAGAACCTCTGGTTCATTCCGGTTCCCGCGGTGTTCTACGGGATGGGAATCTTCGTCGCGTCGATGCAGGCGTTTGTCTTCACGATGCTCTCGATGATTTACGTGTCGATGGCAATCGCGCACGATCACTAATTTTGATGAGCAATTAAGTCCGGCGTGACCACCGAAACCCGGGAGATCACGAGGGGACATTACAAACAGGAGAAACACATGAACAAGTTCGTCGCATTCGCAGCGCTGCTCTTCGCAAGCCTGCCCGCATTCGCTCAAGATGCCGCCGCTGGCGCATCGGGTTTCGGTGACAAAGGTCTCTACGTATTGGGTCTCGGTCTGGCCCTTGGTCTTGGCGCTTTTGGCGCGACCACCGGACAAGGCCGCGTCGGCGCTTCGGCAATGGAAGGTCTCGCGCGCAACCCGCAAGCGCGTAACGCCATGTTCGTTCCGATGATCGTGGTTTTGGCTCTTATCGAGTCGCTCTTCATCTTGACCTGGCTGATCGCAAACAACATCTACGGCAAGCTCTAAGTCCGTATTTAGGGTCGGGCGGGTTAACACTCGCCCCGCCCCTACCGATAAGAACTCTGAACAATTTGGGAATAGATTCGCTCAGTTCCCGGGATTTTAAGTTCGGAGTTTCGTGGTTAACGATAATAACCAAAACAACATTCCGAATCAGGATATAGATCTCGACGACGTCGAGGTGGAGATCCTCGTCATCGCGAAGAACGCGAAGACTTTGCAGACCACCGCTTCGTTCCTGAGCCGTCGCGGCTGGCCGACGACCGTGCTCTCGAGCGTGTCTCAAGCAATTGAGTTTATAGCCGAGAAAAAGCCCGACTTCGTTCTCGTTAGCTTGAATCACCCGAATCCCGCGATGGTGAAGATCCCCGATTTGATCTCGGGCACGTTCAATCTCACGTGCATCGGTTTTATCGAAGCACTCGATACCGCAAGCACCAACAAGCTCTCGAAGAGCAAGCTTCGCTACAAAATTCAGGGCCAAGCCAGCGGACCGAACCTGCACCGCTCGATCCGAAAAATCCTCGCCGAAAAGCTCAACATTAACATCGATGGCTCGGACGCGCCCGCGCGTGAGCTGAAAGAAAAACCGTCGGAAGGCTCCGATAGCTATTCGGTTTCAGGTGGCACGGGTGGCGGTTCAACGACCGTTAAAGGAGACGGGAGCGCCGCTAACGGCGGCGTAATGATTCAAAAGTCGTCGGCTAACGCCACCCACGGGCAAGGCGCGAATCTGATCAAGGGCGAAGGCGGACAAGAGTTCGCCGCTCCCGAAAAGGACAAGGAAGTTCTCTCGACCGGTAAGTACACGATGGCGAAGGCCAATCGACGCTCTCTCAAGCAGCTGACCCGATCGGGACCGGAATCCAAAGACGAGACGGCACAAGCGCGCCAAGCGGACGTGCTCGCGGCGCTGAAAAAATCTCTCTTCGGCGACAAAAAGGCCGAGGAGGTCGAAGCCGAAGCCATCGTCGAAGAGACGATGCCGAGCGAAGAGCTCTCCGCGACGAGCGAAGGGCCGGTTTCAAACGAGGCCGGCGAAATCTCCGCTCGCGCGCCGTCCGGTCCCGACGGCACGGTCGATCTCACGGGCGACGAACAAACCGCGGACGTCGGCTCATCCGGATACACAATCGAACGGCCCAGCGATCGCTCGCTTCTCGAGCGCATGGTTGAAGCCACGCTGGAAAGCATTTGCAAATCGGATCAGGTTCACACGCCCTTGGGCGAGAGCACGATTCGAGTCGGAGTCTTTCCGATCGATTCGCCGACTCAACCGGGCTACCTCGTATTCGCTACCGCCATGGCCGAGCGCTCACGCGATGCCTGGTTTAAGAACGCGGAAAAAGCGCTTGTGAGAGAGTTCACGGCGGCCGGCGTGCCGGGACGCTTCGAGGCCGGGTTTTGGGTGAATCTGCCGGAAGTGAATTTCTGGAAATGGTCCGCCCAGTACGCGAGCTTTACGGTCACGGTGAATCACGAAGGCATCGAAATCACCGCGTCCTTCTTCCCGAGCGGAAAGGCGCTTCCGATCATCGAGGATCCGGCCGGAAACGGCATGGTCAGCCTCGGTATCAAAGATGTTTCGACCGATCATCCGGTGAACTTCAAGGCCTACCTGCACCTGAATAAGAACAAGAAGTACTACTTGTATTTAAGAAACGGCCGCAAGCTCCAGCCCGAGCAGAAGAAGCGCCTCGAGGAAAACAAAATCACATCGTTCCATATGAAGAGCGTGGACAAGGAAAATATCCGCATGTTCCTCGCGGCCGCATTCCTTTCGGACACGATCCGCAAGCTCCTCAAAAAGTCCGAAGACGAGGCCGCCTAGAACGGCAGCTCGATCATCGATCCGATCAATTCTCTGAACTGATTTTTGATGCGCTCCAGACCCGAAGCCGTATGCGACTCGAATCTTAAAACCAGAACGGGCTGAGTGTTGGAAGCGCGGGCGAGAGCCCAACCGTCCTTGTAGCTGATGCGAATCCCGTCAATGAGGTTCACGCGGTAGTCGTCCGAGGGCTTCGAGAACGTGGTCTTGATCTTCTGAACGATCGAGTGCTTAAGCTCCTCCGTCGTATCGATGCGAATCTCGGGAGTGCAGAACGACGGCGCGAGCCCTTCGAGCAGCTCGGGGATCGATTTGCCGGTTCTCGCTAAAATTTCGACCACGCGGAGGCCCGCGTAGAGCGCGTCGTCGTATCCGTAGTTGCGGTCGCGGAAGAAGATGTGGCCGCTCATCTCGCCGCCGAACGGGGCTTTCTCGGATTTCACTTTGTCCTTGATGAGCGAGTGCCCTGTCTTCCACATGATGGGCTGACCGCCGCGTTGTTGGACGAAATCGTACATGCGATCCGAGCACTTCACGTCGCCGATGATCTTCGCGCCGGGATTTTTCGCGAGAATATCCGCCGCGATGAAGGACATCATCTCGTCGCCCAAAATGAATTTCTCGTTGTGGTCGACGAGGCCGATTCGGTCGGCGTCCCCGTCAAATCCTATTCCGACGCGCGCGCCGTGTTTCGCGACGGCCTTTTTCAAATCCTCCAGATTCTTCTCGACCGTTGGGTCCGGGTGATGATTGGGAAAGCGTCCGTCCGGCTCTTCGAAGAGAATGACCGGCTTAAGGCCCGCGGCTTCGAAGAGTTTGCGGGCGATCACTCCGCCGGCGCCGTTTCCGCAATCGAGAACGACGGGAATCGTGGGCATTCCCGCGAACTCCTTCCGGTATCGCTCCACGTAGGGCGTAAGAATGTCGATGCGCTCTTCGCTGCCCTTGCCGTCGTGATAGTCTTTGGCGTTGATGATTTTTTCGAGCTCTTTGATCTCGGCGCCGTGAATCGTGCTCATTTCTTCGAGCGTCTTGCCGAGCGAGATTTTAAAGCCGTTATAGTTGGGAGGATTGTGAGAGCCCGTCACCATGATTCCGCCGACGACTCCGGGCACGGTGAATGTCGAAAAGTAGCAAATCGGTGAGGTCACGAGACCCAGGTGGATGACGTGCGCGCCGGAATCTTTGAATCCACCGGCGAGCGAGGCGATGATCTCGGGAGAAGACAACCGGGCGTCGTGACCTAGGGTCAGGCGGGGCGCCGTTTGACCCGTGCGCTTACGGACCAGAGTCACGAACGCGCGGCCCAGGTGGTAAGCAAACTCCTTGTCGAATTCCTCATTGTAAATTCCGCGGATATCGTACTCGCGAAAGCAAACCGAGCTCATTTTCATTCTTCTACTCCCTGCATAATCGGATCGCGGTTTGAATCGCGTCCTTCATCGAGCCGCTCTCGGCCTTGTTCTTGCCGAAGATCTCTTTGGCCGTTCCGTGGTCCACACTCGTTCTTACAAATGGCAGACCCAGAGTCAAATGCACCCCGCCCTTGAAACCGTGAACCATCTTAAAGGGGATCAGGCCCTGATCGTGATAAGGACAGAGATAAACGGAAAAGGAATTCCAATTCTGCGGCAGGAACGCGGCGTCCGGCACGAGGGGGCCTGCGATCTCGCCGAATGTTTTCGTCGCATCGCTCAGCACGCCGAGCATCCAACCCTCTTCCGCGCCTATGAGGCCTTGTTCTCCGGCGTGCGGGTTTACTCCGACCAGGGCGATCGGCAGCTCGCGCCGTTTTGGCGGAAGCAACCCGCGCATGCGGTGCGCGGCCGCGAGCGCGGTCACGAGCTTCAGTGCCGAGAGATCCTCGAGCGCCTCTTTGAGCGCATGGTGACCGGTCATCAAGACGACGTTGAACTTCTTGCCGATAAATCCCATGAAGAGATCGCGCGTTCCGCACACGCGCGAGAGAATTTCGGTATGGCCGATATCTTTTAGGCCGGCCTCAATGATCGAAGTCTTAGAAAGCGGCGCCGTGACGAGGCCGTTGAATCTGCCGGCGAGGCAGGCCTTCGCGGCCTCTTCGACCCAAAGAGCGGGAGGTTTCGAGCTTCGGATCTCGATCAGGATCTTCGGGTCAAAAGCTTGCGTAAACGCCTGCTCGATCGAGCCGACGACCACATGTTTGAACCTCTTGCTGACCGCGGGCTTCGCGGACGCGCTCTTTAAATGCCGGTAGAAAATGAACTGGACGCCGGATTTTGGCCCGAGCGCGTGGAGCGCCTTCGCCGTGACCTCCCAGCCGATGCCGTCGCTGTCGCCGGTCGTTATCAAGAGGCGAATATCAGAAGCCATTAATGCGGATAAACGATTCGTCGCGGCGCTGATTCAGCCACAGGCGGAACTGCCGCTTGAAGGCGTCGGCGTAGAGCGTGCCGCGAATGCTTTCGCGCTGTTCATCAAGACGCGGATCGGAGATCAGCGTGCGCTTAACGACTTTGATCAGGTGGTAGCCTTGCCCTGTTTTAACGATGTTCGTGACTTCGCCGGGACCGACTTTGCGAACGGCGTCCTCGATCTCTTTGAGCATCTCGCCGGCGCGGAACGTACCGAGCTGACCGCCCTTCGAAAAGTTTGAGTCCTCGCTAAACTGCTCGGCGAGTTTCTCGAACGACTGTGAGTTCGATTTCACTTTCTCTTCGACCGCGCGCGCGCGCTTCAACGCGGCCTCGTCGCCGCCGTTCTTCGGCGAGATCAGAATATGCGCGAGCGTGTATTCGAACGTCTGGGCGTTGTTCGCGCCCTTTTTCGAAAGATAATAAGAGCTGATGTCCTCATCGGAAATGCGAATTTTCGAAGTGACCTCGCGCTCGATAAGGCCCTGGCGCTCGAGACTCGTCTTGATGAAGTCCTGGTATTGCGACATTGTCACGCCTTTCGCGTTCAATGCGGACTTGAGCTGATCGCGCGAGATCCCATTGTTCTTCGCGATATTGCGGATTTCCTGTTCGACCCGCTCAATGGTGACTTCCATGTTCTTGCGCTTCACTTCCGAGTCGATGATGCGCTCGTCGATCAAGTGATTCAAAAGCAAATTGCGGTCCTTTTGGAGCGCGGCCGCGTCCGTCAGTCGCAAGAGAGCGTCGTCCACAAGACCGCCGCTCGCCAGGCGTTTCTTGAATTTATCGACGTCCGAGAGCGTGACGGGCTGCTCATTCACAATGGCCACAATCTTATCCACAACGCGCGCGTGCGCCGTGAAACCGATGAGTAAGCCGACCGTCAATGTCTGTTTCAGAAGCTTCACTCGGATTTCGTCTCCACTTTAAGGGCGTCGATGAACGCCTGATCCTTGAATACGCGGGCCTTGCGAACCTGTTCTTCCAACCATGCAAGATAGAGCGATTGCGCCCGCTTTTCCATTAAAATTCGTTTAATGTCCTCTTTGGATTCCTGGAAAGTCCTGTTGCGAGAGGGTTTCCGGCCGACGACCTCGAAAATATGGTAGCCGAACGAGCTTTTTACGATGGGACTGCGCTGGCCCTGCTTCATGCGGAACGCGGCCTCGAATATGTCGGAAAGCCCCTTCTCGACCCAACCGACGAGGCCCCCCTGGCTGGCTTCCGGCGAGACTGAATATTGCTTCGCGAGCGTGGCCATGCTCTTACCCTTTTTCAATTCTTGGTCTATGGCTTTGGCGTCGCTTTCCGTCGTCACGAGAATTTGCCGCACCTGGGCGGTCTCCCGTAGTACGAACTCGGCGCGGTTGCTGTTGTAGTACTGCTCCAAATCCGCGTTCGTCGGCGCGACCGCGGCCTCCACCACCTTGGCCGAAACTTGCTTTTGCAAGAGGGTGGCGTGGAGGCGGTCGCGCCACGCCTTGAACGTCGTTCCCTCGTCGGTGAGCGCCTGCTTGAAGGCAAGATCGTCCGGATAGCTCTTTTGCACGGCCTGAATCTGCGCCTCGAGCTCCTCAGCTTTCACGACGACGCCGTTCTCGCGCGCCCACGCTTCGGTCAGCGTCTGCACTAAAAACTCTTCGGCGATTTTTTCTTTCATTACCGAGACAAGCTTAGGATCTTTGGCCGAAAGCGCGTCTTGGTCGCGCAAACGATACGCGAGCTCTTGCGCGAACTCCTGCGCGGTCATTTGGCGTCCATTGACGTCCATGACGACTTTTTTGGAAAGCGAAGGGCGCGTGAAGTTACACGCGCTTAGAAAAAGAAAACTTAAAATGAATAGACGCATTTAATTCTTCGCGGACTTCAGGGCATCGCGATTGATTTCGACTTTGTAGCTCTTCTTGGCCCTTTCGAAATAGTCGTTGAACAGCTTCGCGCGCTTGGAGTCGAAGAGAGCCGCGCGAATTTGGCGTTTGTCCGCCAGATCGTAGCTGCGGCGGTCGATCAGTTTGATGATGTGAAATCCGAAGCGGGTCTCGAGCAGGCCCCGCACTTCGCCCTCTTTCATATTCACCGCCACGTCGTAGATCGACGGAAGCAGGGTCACGCGCGATTGGAAGCCGATGTCTCCGCCCATCTCTTTCGTGGGAATGTCGTCGCTATACAGCTTTACGAGCTCTTCGAAAGGGCGCTTCGACTTCTTCACGTCGTCCAGGATCTCGAGCGCGCGCTTGCGGGTGGATTCGCGCTCTTCGGGCTTCGCGCCGGTCTTCAGATCGATAAGGATGTGCGCGATACGCAGCTCGGGGTTCTTCTTGTAGAACTCTTTCATCTCGCTTTCCGAGATCTTGATGTTCTCGACCGGCTTGCCGAGTTTCTCCTCAAGCAGCGAATTGTAAAGCACCTGCTTGAAACGCTCTTTCACGAGCGGATTGTCGGCAAGCTTCATCTTCTCGGCTTCCTGAACGCCGATTTCGTAGCGGATCAAATCCTCGAGGAACTGTTCTTGCGTCGGGGGATTGGCGGCTTGGCGTTTCACGTCTTCGAACTTCCTATTGAACTCCTGAACCGTGATCTTATTGTTACCGACCGTGGCCAAGACTTGTGCGTTCGCTTGCATGCCGACAATGGCCAACGCCGTCAGGATGATTCTCATGGTTACCCCCACTTCAGACGTGAGCTTTTATGGTAGGGCGTTGGCGGCTTGCTGGCAAGCCTTAGCGATCTCGCCCTCGAGGCGCTTCGTGAGCTCGGGGTCGTGGGGAGACTGGTCGCGCGTGATCATGTCCAAGGGCGCGCTGAACCACACGACCACGCGTGAAAACGGCAGAGGGAGTCTCGCCTTGTTCCACGATTTATGAAAGGTGATCGCTTTTGCGGGGGCCGCCCCCATAGGAACGATACGGGCCTTCGCGAGCCGAGACAGCTCGAACACGCCCGGTTTAACTTGGTGGATCGGACCCTTTGGCCCGTCGACGGCCATGGACGCGTTGTAGCCCTGCCCCATGAGGCGAACGAGGCCTTTCAGCGCGCCGATTCCACCGCGCGTGGAGGAGCCGCGACTCGTGGCCGCGCCCATTTTACGAATGGCGAAGTCGACGAGCTCACCATCCTTGCTCGTGGAAGTCATCGTCGCGATTTTGTAGGGCGCGACGAGAGGAAAGATCATAAGCTCATCGCCGTGCCAGTGGGAAAAAATCAGCGGCTCGCCATTCGCGCGCGCGCGCTTCAGCGATTCTTCTTCGATACATTCTAGACGCCAACTCCAGCTCCAAAGCCGGTAAACGATGAAGGCGATCCAAGGGAGAGCGTAGCGGCGAAACATAATCGGAAGCTACCAGGGGGAACACCAGGATACAACTTGAGCGTGCGCGGCACCGAAACCAGACGAAGGTCGACTAATTAAAGCGGAGCTCACCTGCTACATTGAGCATTGCAGAGAAAACGTTCAGGGAGCGCGAATGGTGAGAAAAAGCTGGTGGATTCTTGGTGTCTCGATCGTGCTGGCGATCGGATGCAGCAAAGGCGGGCGACTCGTCGAAGAACCTCCCCCGCAGATTTTCTCACCGCCTCTTGGAGAATGGCAAAAAGGAAGCGAAAGCATTCAGCGCGGAAGTTTCGAGGGCAATGCCTCGATCGACGTCAACTCGTTTTACGCCATGACCGCCGCCCAATGCGACCGCACTCCGGCGCTTCCCGCATTGTTCACGCTCGGCACCCGCCTGATCACCTACCGCAGCTTTCCGGTCACCCGCGACGGAAACGTCGAGCGCGATGAGCGACTCGATCTCAACCAAATCACCGAGCTTGGCGCCGACTACTACCGGCTCGAGTCGAAAGTTTGGATGCGCTCCACCTACTACGCCGAGGATTTCTACGGGGTCGCGCCCGCGATCATGAGGAAAGTGCCGATCGAAGGGAGCGCGGGCCGCTACCGCACGGATGGAAAGTGGGATGCGTACTCGATTACGAGTAAAGCCGCGTTTCCCGGCGTGGACCTGAGCCCGATCATGGCGCACTTAAAAGAAGAGCTCTTGATACGAGCGAACCCGGGACGCGAAGAGTTCTCTCAGGGCGTGTTCAATTTCGGAAATGGCGATGCGCTCCTGGCGGTTCAACGCAAAAAGATCATTAAGGTGTCCGACTCGAAAATCTTTGCCGAGATCGAAGTGCGTCTCCCGCGCGAACCGGGCCTGTATGACGTCAACTGCGTCGCGGCCATCGCGTATTTAGGAACGATCGAATTGGAGCACGGCGAGTTTTTGAACGAAGACGTAACGGAGCTGCTCTACACCACCGCAAAATTTGAGGAATAAAACATGAAACGAATCCTTGGTCTGATCTCTACGCTCGCATTCTTGGGCTGCGCGAATGATAATTCGGGCTTACGGTATAACCCCGTCGATCAGCCGAATCTCGATTGGCAAAAGCAGAGTGATACGGTCGAGCGAGGATTTTACGTAGCCGAAGAGGAAATCAAGAAATCGGAATTCAGGCAGATCGACGAGCCGCTTTGCCTCCGCTCACCCGATTTCGATGCGCGAGTGAAGGCCGGTAGTCGTGCCGTGATGTACGTCGAAATGTCTCCGGCCGAAAATGAAACGCAGCCGGTTCGCGCGCTCCAGATGCTTCAGTACGGAGACATTCGCGAAGGAGTCATCTCGGCCAAGCTCAAACAGTGGTCCGTCGTCGACGGAACGAAGCACGCGTTTCTCGAGCTCGGCACCGACATTCAGAAAGTCGACATCGGAAACGGACAGCACGCGGTGATGACGGATTGGCAGGAGGTCGCTCGCGGCGCGACGACGTTTCCCAAGGTCAACGAGAGCGCGATGCTCACCGAGCTGGTTGCGGGCCTCGACGGCTCGGTAGACGCCGGAAGCGAATTCACGATCGGAAAATTTTCCTTTGGCAACGGGGCCGTTACGAAGGCCGCGCGGGCATTGTATTGGCAAAAGATGGGAGATGGCGCTTACCTTGCGTCCATGACCATCGTCATCCCGCTGGCCACGGATCTATTTGGCCTGAATTGCGCGCCCGAGATCGCGTACGGCATGTTCGCCGTCATCGAGAACGGAAAAGTCGCCTTCAAGATGGAAGGCGAGCTTCTGGACACGACGGCGTGGTAATCCACGCCGATCGCCTTACTTGTGCAGAGCCTTCTTGAACTCTTCGGTCAGCTTCGGAATGACTTCGAACAAATCGCCCACGATTCCGTACGTTGATTTCTGGAAAATCGGCGCGTCCGCGTCCTTATTGATCGCGACAATGACTTTCGAGCCGCTCATTCCGGCCAAGTGTTGAATGGCGCCCGATATACCGGCCGCGATGTAGAGCGAAGGAGCCACGGTCTTTCCGGTTTGTCCGACCTGCATCGAGTGCGGAACCCACCCGGCGTCCGCTACCGCGCGCGAAGCGCCTACGGTCGCGCCGAGCGTGCCCGCGAGATCCTCGAGAATTTTGAAGTTCTCGCCGTTTTGCATTCCGCGCCCGCCCGAGACGATCACATTCGCTTCCGTCAGGTCGGTCTTCGTGGATGCGCCCTTCAAGAGCTCTTTCATCTTGATTTTTCCGCTCGCCGCGGGAGCGGGGAAGTCTTTCACCTGCGCTTGTGCGGCCGAGTCGGGCGCGCCGACCGGAAGTTGGTTCGCGCGCATGGAGATAAACTTCACCGGAGAATTGACGAACTCCACCTCCGCCGTGCACTTCCCCGAATAAAGAGGCTTGCGCACTTTCACGCCGCCGCCCGAGAGATCGAGGATCGTGCAATCGCTCGCGACGCCCGAATCGAGGCGCGCGGCCACACGAGGAAGGAGATCTCTCGCCATCACGGTCGCCGAAGCCAGAACCACATCGGCGCCCGACTCTTTCACCATGGTCTCGAGGACGGTCGAAAACGTCTCCGGATTGTAATGACCGAGGTCGGCCGAGTCGCACACGAAAACGGTCTTCGCGCCTTGCTGCGCGGCCCGACTCGCGAGGCCCTTCGTACCGGGACCGATAAGACCAGCGATCACTTCGCGGCCCGCGGCTTTTCCGGCAGTGAGCAGCTCGAGGCTGCCCTTTTTCAAATCTTGTCCGTTGCTCTCTAGGAAAATGAAAATCTTCGACATTTTAACCTCACAATACCTTGGCTTCTTCGAGGAGGAGACGCACGAGCTCTTTCGCTTGCGCGCCGGCATCACCGCTCAGCATTTTCACGGGCGGCTTTTCGGGAGGAAGTTGGAAATCTTTCAGCTTCGTCTTCAATTGCGCCTGAATGCCGAGGTCGCCGAGCGACAACTCTTTCAGCGGCTTCTTCTTGGCCTTCATGATTCCCGGCAGGCTCGCGTAGCGGGGCGTGTTCAAACCTTTGTTCGCCGCGACCACTGCGGGCCCGGTGATTTCGAAAATTTCTCTCGCGCCGCCTTCGATCTCACGCTCGGCTGTCATCGCGCCGCCTTGAGTGAGCTTCGAAACGACGGTTACGTGAGGGAGGCTTAACATTTCCGCCAAGATTTGCGGAACGCTCGCGGCGTTGTCGTCGATAGCCAATTTACCGGTAAGAACAAGGTCGCACGCGCCTTCTTTTTGAATCGCGGTTGCCAGCGCTTTCGCCGTCCAAAACGTATCGAGCGGCTCGGTGGAATCGATCACGATCGCGTCGTCCGCACCCATGGCCATCGCGGTCCTGAGGGCTTCGCTCACGCGGGCCTTGGGACCCACGCTCACGGCGGTCACTTGGCCACCGCCCTTGGCGTCGCGAATTTTCAAGGCTTCTTCGACGGCAAACTCGTCGTACGGGTTCATCACCCACTTCACTCCGGTCTCTTCGATTCCCGATTTGTCGGCTTTGATCTGAATGCGTGTCTCGGTGTCGGGCACCTGCTTCAGACAAACAAAAATTCTCATGAATGCTCTCCGCGTTACGCTGTGCTCTATCTTTATCTTAAATTGGCGATGCCTGGACCATTGTTTTTTTGTGACGTATATATGTGAAAGTCAATCGATAATAGGCAAGGGCGTTCGGATGCAAAATCATGTTCAAAGGCGCGCGGGACTCGGTGGTTGGATGTGCTCCACGATCGGCCGCAAGCAGCTTGTTGGTGTCACGGGTTTAGGCTTGAGTCTTTTTCTTCTGACTCACATGGCGGCAAATATGCTGATCCTATTCAGTGCCGAAGCCTACAATAAATACAGTCACGCGCTTATCACGAATCCGCTTCTGCCGGTGGCGGAGCTTGGACTCGTGGGCATTTTCGTACTGCATCTTTTCTTGGCCATACGCCTTCAGATCATGAACTGGGGCGCGCGCGACACGCGCTATGCGGTGATGTCGAATGGCGAGAAGGGCACATCGTGGATTCAAAGAAGCATGTGGGCGCAAGGGCTTCTCATCTTGGTGTTCGCGATTCTTCACTTGATCACTTTCAAGTATGGGACGCACTATTCGGTAAATTATGACGGCGTTGAGATGCGCGACCTACACCGACTCGTCGTCGAAGTGTTTCAAGAGCCCGGGTACGTCGTTTGGTACATCGTCGCGCTGATCGTTCTTGGACTCCACTTAAGTCACGGCGTGGGCTCGAGCTTTCAAACGCTCGGAATTCATCACCCCCGATACCAAAAGGCGATTCGCGTTTTTAGCATCGCGTACGCGTTGATCGTGATCGGCGGGTTTCTCTCTCAACCCATTTACGTATTTTTCCTGAGGGGCTAAGTATGGCCGATATTAAACTCGACTCGAAATCTCCGACCGGCCCCATCGAGAAGCGCTGGGAGCAACATCGCTTCAATATGAAGCTCGTCAACCCGGCGAACCGCCGCAAGTATACGATTCTGGTGGTGGGCACGGGGCTCGCGGGCGCTTCCGCCGCGGCCGCCCTCGGTGAGCAAGGCTATAACGTCAAAGCGTTTTGCATTCAGGATTCCGCCCGCCGGGCGCACTCGATCGCCGCTCAAGGGGGAATCAACGCCGCCAAGAATTACGCGAACGACGGCGACTCGGTTTACCGCTTGTTCTACGACACCGTTAAGGGCGGAGACTTCCGCGCCCGCGAGTCGAACGTGTACCGCCTAGCCGATATCTCACGCGCGATCATCGATCACTGCGTGGCGCTCGGAGTTCCCTTCGCGCGCGAGTACGGCGGCATGCTCGACAACCGCTCATTCGGAGGTGCGCAAGTGTCGCGCACCTTCTACGCGCGCGGGCAGACGGGACAACAGCTCTTGCTCGGCGCCTACGCTTCGATGAATCGTCAAATCGCGAACGGCAGCGTGAAAATGTTCGAGCGTCGCGAGATGCTCGACGTTGTACTCGTTGACGGCAAGGCGCGCGGGATCACCGTGCGCAACCTCGTGACCGGTGAGATCGAGTCCTACGCGGGCGACGCGGTTTTGCTCTGCACGGGCGGATACGGGAACGTGTACTTCCTCTCGACGAACGCAATGAACTCGAACGCGACGGCGTCGTGGCGCTGCCACCGCAAAGGGGCCGCGTTCGCCAATCCCTGCTTCACGCAGATTCACCCGACCTGCATTCCGCGCTCGGGCGATTACCAGTCGAAGCTCACGCTCATGTCGGAAAGCTTAAGAAACGACGGACGCGTATGGGTTCCGAAAGCTAAGGGCGATAAGCGCCGTCCGCAGGACATTCCCGAAAGCGAGCGCGACTATTACCTCGAGCGCATTTACCCGAGTTTCGGAAACCTCGTTCCCCGCGACGTGGCCTCGCGCCAGGCGAAGTTCCGAGTGGATGAAGGCCGCGGCGTCGGCCCGAGCGGCGAAGCCGTGTATTTGGATTTCGCGGACGCGATCAAGCGCCTCGGCCGCGAAGCGATTTCCGAAAAATACGGGAACCTCTTCCAGATGTACGAGAAGATCGCGGGCGAAAATCCGTATGATCAACCGATGCGCATTTATCCCGCCGTGCACTACACGATGGGCGGTCTTTGGGTCGACTACAACTTGATGAGCACGATCCCTGGCCTTCACGTCCTCGGCGAAGCGAACTTCTCGGACCACGGCGCGAATCGCCTCGGCGCCTCGGCGCTGATGCAAGGTCTTGCGGACGGCTACTTCGTCATTCCCTACACTCTCCCGCACTACCTTGCCAGCAACTCGACGGCACTTGGAAAAGTCGACGTGAATCACGAGGCGTTCAAACAGAGCCGCGACGAAGTCAGCGCGCGCATGAACAAAATCCTCGCGATCAAAGGCAGCCGCCCGGTAGACGACATTCATAAAGAACTCGGCCGGATTATGTGGGACAAAGTCGGAATGTCCCGAAACGCGGCCGGTCTCAAGCAAGCGCAAGAGCAGATTCGAGCGCTTCGCGCCGACTTTTGGAAGAACGTCGCTGTTCCGGGCGACCCGAACTTCAAGAACAGCGAGCTTGAAAAGGCGGGCCGCGTGGCCGACTTCCTCGAGCTTGGCGAGCTGATGGCGCGTGATGCGCTCGAGCGCGAAGAAAGCTGCGGCGGACATTTTCGAGAAGAGCACCAGACGCCCGACAACGAGGCCCAGCGTAACGACGAAAAATTCGCGCACGCCACTGCGTGGGAGTTCAGCGGCAGTGGCGACAATCCGAACTGGACGGCGCACAAAGAGCCGCTCTCGTTCGAGTATGTGAAACCCTCTCAGCGTAGCTACAAGTAAGGTGAGCCGATGTCAGACAAGAAAATGACGATCAATTTGAAGATCTGGAGACAGAAGGGCCCGAAGGAAAAGGGCGAGTTTATGGATTACCAAGCCCAGAACGTCTCGGAGCACATGTCCTTCCTGGAAATGCTCGACGTGATGAACGAAGACCTGGTTCGGCAAGGTAAAGAGGCCGTGGAATTCGACCACGATTGCCGTGAAGGGATCTGCGGTACGTGCTCGCTCGTGATCAACGGCAACCCGCACGGCCCCGACCGGGCGACGACGACGTGTCAGCTTCACATGCGCCGCTTTAAAGACGGCGACAAGGTCACCGTTGAACCCTTCCGCGCCAAGTCTTTTCCGATCATCAAAGATCTCGTCGTCGATCGCTCGGCCTTCGACCGCATTCAGCGCGCCGGCGGATTCGTCACCGCGAACACGGGCACTGCGCCCGACGGAAACGCTATCCCTGTGCCTAAAGCGAAAGCGGATCTCGCGTTTGCTGCCGCAACGTGCATCGGCTGTGGCGCGTGCGTAGCTTCTTGTAAGAATGCGTCCGCGTCTCTCTTCGTTTCCGCAAAAATCGCCCACCTTGCCCGTCTGCCGCAAGGACAGGCGGAAAGAGAGGAGAGAGCGCGCGGAATGGTCGCTCAGATGGACGCTGAAGGTTTTGGCGCGTGCACCAATGCGGGCGCGTGTTCTGCGGCTTGCCCGGTGGAAATTAGCTTGGAAAATATCGCGCTGATGAATCGCGATTTTCTTAAAGCCTCAATCAAAGAACGCTGAGGTATTAGGCAAACTTTGTTTGCCTATAGATTGCACACTACCACTACCGCTAGTGATCTAGACCTTAGGCTCACCACCCATAGCGAGTTATGAACATGTACCCACAGAGTTATCCACATTAACAAGCGGCATCATTGAGCAGCTTATAACTAAGGTCCAGTTTTCCTGCCTATTTTTAGCCCAAATTTTCTCCCAGCACGTCTCTATCCCAAGGCGTGCAGCCTCGATCTCACCCTGAAAAACATCTTGGACTCACCGCGAACAGCCGAAAAGAACCTCATTAGTAGGAGTGACCGTGCGGCGGATCGGCGAATTGTTCAAGGAATTGGGGTTTAACAAGGACGCATCTGTCGAGGTGCAGAAAGCCTTTGTTCGCCACCTTGTGAAGCAGGCCGATAAGACCGCGCAACCTTTGCCTTTGCCTCAAACAAAATCCGAATCGACGGATCCTCAATTGAGTTTCGACGCGGAAGTACTCGGAGTGACCGCGCTCGAACCGACTCCGCGAAAAGCAAAAACTCGTTAGAATTCCATTGCGCCGCTCGGCCGACTTGGTACCATTTTGGAACTGGTGGGGGAACTGTTGGCCACGGAATTTTAGGCTTTACGTTCCTTCAAGGATGAAGGCAGCTCAACCCTCCAATACCAAAATTTAATTACTGCTCAATGATGAGCGGAGGGACCATGAATCACGGACGAGTGTATGGGGCGCTACTCGCGCTTACGGCGGGGTTATGCATTTCGGCCCAGGCCAAACAGTTTCCCGCAGTTCCCGGCGAATACATTGTTAAATTAAAGTCCACAACGCAGCCTATGAGCAAAGGCTCGCTCGAGCAAATGCTGGGCGGCCAAGTCTCGCGTGTGAACGCGGTCAGCGGACTGATCAAAGTGAAGCGCTCGATGGTTGAGATGCGCGACTCTTCGATCCAAACACTTTCGCAAAACCCGCTCGTTGAGTATGCGGAACCCAACTATATATATAGGGTTGTTGGCGGCATGGCGAATCTGCCGAACGACACCGAGATGGGCAAGCTCTGGGGATTGATCAACAGCGGTCAAACCACCACGGGCGACGGTGGAACGATTGTCGGAAAAGCCGGCGTCGATATCAACGTACGCGACGCTTGGAAGATCGAGACCGGCGCTCCCGAAGTTCTGGTCGCGGTCATCGACACCGGCGTGAAGTGGGATCACCCCGATCTGATCAACAATATCTATACGAACGCGCGCGAAGCGAACGGCGTCGCGAACGTCGATGATGACGGCAACGGTTGTGTCGACGATATCCACGGCTGCGACTTCCCCGGCAATGACGGAAACCCGATGGACGTTTACGGCCACGGCACGCATGTCACCGGCACGATCGCCGCGAGCGGTAACAACGCGAACGGAATCGTCGGCGTCGCCTTCAACGTTAAAATTCTTCCGGTGCGCTTCCTCGGCGACGATGGCGGCGGTACGCTCGAAGACGCCGTGAAGTCGATCGACTATGCGACCGCGATGAAGGTTCACATCATGAACAACTCGTGGGGCGGCGGCGGCTTTAGCCAAGCTTTACTCGAGTCGATTCAGCGCGCGCAAGCCGCAGGGATCTTGTTCCTCGCGGCGGCCGGCAACTCGTCGAACGACAACGACGCTTCACCCGAGTATCCCGCGACTTATCAAGTGGACAACGTGGTGTCCGTAGCCGCGATCGATGCGGCCGGCATGATCGCCGACTTTTCGAATTACGGGAAAAATTCCGTGCACATCGCGGCGCCGGGAGTGAATGTCCTTTCGTACACGATGAACGGTCTGCAGAGCTGGTCGGGAACCTCGATGGCGTGCCCGCACGTCGCCGGCGTGGCCGCGCTCCTGCTCTCGCATGACCGCAACTTGAGCTACGCACAGATCAAGTCGCGCCTGCTCTCTTCGGCTCGCCCGCTCTCGAACCTGCGCAACCGCGTGGCGACGGGCCTGGTGAACGCGCACTACGCGCTCACGAACCAAGTGGCTCCCGAAGATCCGGACGACCCGTATAACTGGGCGAAGAGCGTTGAGACCGGCTCGACACCGCATCCGTACGCCAACCAAGCCACGCAGACATTCACGTTCCGCGTGCCGGGTGCGACTCGCATCGCGGTCGTATTCTCGAAGTTCGAGACCGAGCCGGGATATGACAAAGTTACGTTTAAAGACGCGAACGGAACCGTGGTCGGCAGCATCAGCGGACGCTTGGGTGAAGTATTCGGCCCGCCGGTGAATGGCGATACGGTTACCGTCGAGTTCAAGGCTGACGACACCGTTACCTCCTACGGTTTCGACATCAGCGGAGTGGCCTACCAGTAGTTGTGTGTGAAAAAGCGCAAGGCGCTTGAAGCCCCGCCCGAAACGGCGGGGTTTTTTATTTGTGGAGCCTCACTCCGTGATTGCGCAGAAAGCGCTCGGCCTTGAGGTTCACGAGCTCGGGCATATCGAGCTGCGTGCAATGCGAGCCGTAAGGCACCATGAAGAACTCCGAGCCCTTCACGAGATGATGCATTTCTTCCTGGTGCTTTTGCGGAGTCACGGAGTCTTGCTTGCCTCCGATGATCAACACGGGACACTGAATACGCTCGAGCACGGGCTTGCCGTCGTAATGAATCATCGACTCGAAGATCGTCAGAAATGCGTTGAGGTCCATCGCCGCGATTCCGCGCGCGTAGATCTCGATGTCCTTCAGCGACGTCAGCTTTATATTGAATCCCCCGGTCAGCGCCGCGAACTGAATCGCCAACGGATTCTGGATCGCGGACTTCCACAGGAACGAAATCGTCTCGGGCAACATCTGATAGCCCGACTTGATCGCCTGAAACGCAGTTTGCGTCAGATCGGCGCTGCCGAACATTCCGCGCAACGGATTCTCGACGAACCCATTTACGAAAACCATCGAATGCGTGAGCTCCGGAAAGAGATCGTAAAAGCGAACGAGCATCTGCACGCCGAACGAGTGCGCCCACAGAGAGGCCTGATGAATCTCCAAGTGATCCATCAACGCCTTTAAATCTTGCGCCATCGCATCGACGCTCAGGTGCTCGCGGTTTTCGGGAATCTCGGAGCGGTGATGTCCGCGGTAATCGTAGGCGATGACTTTAAAGTGCTGAGAAAAATATTTGATCTGCGGGCGCCAGTGATTGATGAGGCAACCAATCCCGTAATTCAGGATGATCGGAAACCCCTCGCCGCGAACTTCGTAATAGATGCGGGTGCCGTCGAAGCTTCGAAAGCTGCCCGTTTGCTTCGGGACCAAATTCATTCGGTAAAGTCGACCTCGATGATGGTGTCCATGATGCGAATGGTATCTCCCATGCGCAGCACTTCACTGTCTACACCCGCGCCGTTCAACAACACAATATCGGGATGCGCGGTCTTAAACACGAGTCCGTCGGAGGAAGGAAGAATTTCAAAACATACGGCCGGCGCGCCGGGCTCCCAGATCGGAAGATCCAAAGAGGCGGCACCGACCTTGCGAGGGCCGAAGCCGAGGACCCACTTCGAAGTGGCCTGGACGCCTCGGACGAACTCCAGGACCAGCGCGGGTTCGAGGACCGAAAGCCCCTTGGGTTTGTCTTCAAATTCGTCTTTGTTTTTATCCAGGTACTCGGCGAGGACATCGTACCAATAGCGTTGCTTTTTCGCGGGTTTAGGAATGTCGACGACGGGCTCGGCCGAGAGCTCGACGACCACGAATTGCGTGTCCCCGATCATAAACAAGGCGCCTACGACGAGGTCCAACGAGGCGACTTTTTCGCCATCGACGCGCACGCCGTTCTTCGAATTATTGTCCTCGATGGTCCAATTTCCCATCTCATGGCGGACGAAGCGGGCATGCAGGGAGGACACCTTCCCGTCGTTCAACGCGATTCCCGCGCCCTGGCGGCCCACCGTAAGGCCTTCAATTAGCGGGAAAATTTGATCTTTTACGGGGCCGGTGAGGGCTTTGATCGCGAGGCTCATCTCTACCTATATTCCCATAGCCAAGGGCTGCTGATAAGTCCGGCTTTCTGGCTTGTAGGGCTAGTTAACCCATGTTAACACCTTGGTTTTCCAATAATCCTTGCTCCAAACCAAAGGCGGTCTGGGGCACAAACTGAAAGGATGTCCTTAATGGCTGAAACCAGCTCTAAAGTACGTCGTAAATATGAACTCGTAGTGATCATGCATCCGGATGCTTCCGAGGACGATCAAAAGGCGCTCTTCCGCAAGAATCGTGAGATTTTGAACGGCTTCAGCGGCACGATCAACCACCTCGACACCTGGGGAAAGCGTAAGCTCGGTAACCCGATCAATCGCGTGACTCGTGGCAACTACTTCCACATGACTTTCGAGGCGACCGGCGATGCGATCGCCGAGCTTGAGCGCACCATGCGCATCAACGACAAAGTTCTTCGCTTCCAGCACACGCGTCTTGATGATCGCGTGAGCCTCGTGAAGTTCATGGAGAAATTCAAAGAAGCTCTTGTGGAGACCGCAAACCGCGAGCGTGAGCGCGAAATCAAAAACCAACAGCGTAAAGCCATGCGCATGGGTGGCGGTTTCGGCGGTGAAGGTGGCGGACGCGGCGATCGCGGTGGCTTTGGCGGTGGAGACCGCGGCGACCGTGGGGATCGCGGTGACCGTGGCGGCTTCGGCGGCGGCGGCGATCGCGGTGACCGTCAAGACAGAGGGCCCCGCTAATAAGCCATGCTGAACACTCAACGGGCCGCACGCTTTTTCTTTTTTAGCGCCTGGGCAGTCATCATGACCGCCCTAACTTACATTTTGGGAGGCGCAAGCCTCAAAGTGTTGCGCGCTAAATTCGGCCGTGCAGCCTATTGGAGTGCCTCGACCGTTTTGAGCGTGGCGATGTACGCGCTGGGCTTGAAGGTT
>CAYPFC010000016.1:0-23058 GCA_964409815.1 uncultured Pseudobdellovibrionaceae bacterium | reverse complement strand
CCGCGTTCGCGTCCTGGGTAGCGCGAGCGGAGGCTGGATTCCGGTGGAGTGGAACGGAATTCCCGGCGTCATCAGCGATCGCTACTTAAGAGCCGCGACCGCGGATGAAGCCGTGCTGCCCGCTCCTCCGCAGCTCGAAGTCGACGTCGCGACCCGCGTGAACCTGCGCTCTTCACCGGGCGGACAGAAAATCGGAACGTTCGGCGACGGCGCGCAAGTGCAAGTCGTCGGCAAGCCCGAAGGCGAATGGATTCCGGTCCGCACGCTCAGCGGCGTGTTCGGTTACATTCACGAAGACTACGTAAAATCGGCCGACGGCCGCGCGGTCGTCGACGTCGCCCGCGCGTACGGCGAAGCCGCCGGCATTGATGCTCCACCGATCGGCCTGCTTGAGCTTCCCGGCGAAAAGCTCGCGAGCGACACGGAAGCCGGATTCGATTGCGACATCTGCAATCGCAGCCAAGCTAATGACTCGTCCTTCGACGCGTTCGGCGGCGGTGCCTTCGTCAGCCGTCACGGATACGCGCACCCCGTTCCGGGAGCTCGCATCACCAGCTGGTTCGGTCCGCGCAACGCTCCCCTTTCCGGCGCCAGCACGAATCACGGCGGCGTCGACTTCGCCGCGCCCCGCGGAACGCCCGTACTCGCGACGAAATCGGGCCGCGTGATCCGCGCCGTCTCGCACTGCCGCGAAGGCACGAGCAGCTCGGCCCGTCAATGTAACGGCCGCGCCGGAAACCTCATCACGATTCAACATGACGACGGCACGCGCTCGCGATACTTTCACTTGGGCCGGGTATCGGTCTCGGAAGGAGATCGCGTCGATCGCGGACAACAAATCGCTACGGTCGGCTCAACTGGAAACTCGACGGGACCGCATTTACACTTCGAGATTCACATCAAGAACCGCCGTGGCGAGTACGTGAAAGTGAACCCGGTGCAGTACCTGATGAACAACTTTTAGGAGCTGGTGAGATGAAACGCGCGATGATTATTCTCAGTATGCTGATGATGACCGAGGCCGCGCTCGCCGCGTCCGTCCTGACGGCCGCGCAAGAGGCCGAGTGGGTTCGCCGCATCTCGACGACCTGCAAAGCGCGCGTCGACCAACAAAAGGGCACGAACCCCGCGCTCGCTAACGTCAATTCGAGTGCGGCTTGCGCTTGCGTCGCCCGCAATCACGTATGGCTTGCTAAGGGCGAGGACTCCGCTCAAAAGGCTACACGACAGCTCGCCTGGGTCGAGAATTTCTTCCGCAATCCGTCGACGATGAGCGCGGACCCCCACGCCCTCGCCGATTTCAATTACGATTTCGAGACGAATTGTCTCAAAAAAGCCGACTACGTGAACGAGCGGCTGAAGTCCTCACGCTAAAAGCAAGTCAGCACGCCGACGTCGTTGACCGTCAAGGTCTCGGTCATGAAATCCGTGTAGGCGATCTCGGCGGAGTACACGCACGTCTCGCGCTCCTTCAGGAACGACACGTTCACGCGCCCATCGATGGAAATCGCATTGCAGTTTCCCTCCGCGCCAACTTCGGCCCTCACCTCGTGCCAGCGGAAGCGGCGATCGGGATGGTCTTTCAGAAAGGGCTTCTTCTCGGAGATTTTATCGGCGAGCATTTCGAGATTGCTCATCATTTCAGCGGGCTCCAATCCTTGCGCGAGAGGCGCGCACGCCCAAGACGAACTCGACCACGACATGAGAGCCAGGGCGGCGGCGAAAATTACGTTCTTCATCTTTCCTCCTTCGATAGCAGGCATAAGCGTGAGCAATGTTCAGGCCGCGATTCCACCGTGCATATTTTGAGCGAGACGAATTTTTTGGTGGCAAATTGCCTCAACTTCCTGGGCCCGAACTAATTATACGCGCGGAATATCTCTTGCACTCTTATCTCCCAAACGGAAATCGCCTTCATGGAGGAAAGATGGAAAGCGTGGAAAATCAGAGCGAAAAGCCATTGGCCGTCATCACGGGCGCAAGTAGCGGAATCGGATTTCACCTCGCCCGGGTCTTCGCGAAGAACGGATTCGATCTGATCGTCGTCGCCGAGGACTTAGGGATTATGGAAGCCGCCTCGACCTTCGAGCGCTTCGGCGCCGAAGTCTTTCCATACCAGATCGATCTCACCGGGCAAGATGGGGTGGATCGTCTCTGCGCGCGCATCAAGGAGCAAAATCGCCCCGTCGAAGCGCTCGTGGTGAACGCCGGTGTCGGCGTCGGCGGCGAATTCGTAGAGACAAGCCTCATGAAGGAGCTCAACCTTATCAAACTCAACGTGATGTCGGCGGTCACGCTCACGAAGCGCGTATTACGGGACATGGTTAAGGTCGGCCACGGGAGAATTTTGTTTACGTCTTCCCTCGCGGCCGAGACCGCGGCGCCGTACATGGCCGTCTATGCGGCTTCGAAAGCTTTTCTGCAGTCCTTCGCGATGGCGATTCGCCACGAGGTGAAGGACCGCGGTATCGTGGTGACCGCCCTGCAGCCGGGCGCGACCGACACCGAGTTCTTCGAGCGCGCCGACATGCTCGACACGAAGGTGGGCGCCGGCGAGAAAGACGATCCCGCCGAAGTCGCGCAACAAGGCTTCGACGCGCTCATGTCCGGCAAGGATCACGTCATCGCGGGATCGCTCATGAACAAGGTGCAAGCCGTCGCGGGGAAGCTGCTTTCCGAAGCGCAAGCCGCAAGCCTCCAAGCGCGCGAGACAAAGCCAGGCTCCGCGCATTAGAGGTTGGGGAATCCTCGCGGGCCAGGTTAGCATCCGGGAATGCGAAAAATTATCGCCCTCCAGATCTTATGTTTCACATTTATGAACGCGCATGCGGAGACTCTCGGTTCTCCGGGCGAGCTTCCGACCGACCACCCGGCCGGGCTCTTGCCTGCGGATTGCCACATGCCACCGCCCGAGGAAAAAGGCCCGGACGACGTTCCCGGCGAGTGCCGCGTGAGGGGCGGAGCGCCGACCGAGCAGGACACGTTCGCGCGGACCGTCGCGGGATGGGACTCCATTCAAGACTTAAACGACTGGATTGGAGCGAATTTCGAGTACGATAAGCCTCGCATGGGACTCTTTGGTCAAAACGTTCCGGCGAAGGAACGCCCGCCCGTCTATACGCCCGACGAAGTGCTCGCGAAAAAGAAAGCGGTTTGTTTCGACCTTTCGCGCTTCGCCTACGAAGCGCTCAAGAACATGCCGATGACCCCGCCCGTGCAAGGGTTGAAGTACGTGATGATTCAGTTCAAGCCCGAAAACATCAACGGCGCCATCATTGGCAAGCACTGGATGATTTCGTACCAGAAGGACGGCAAATTTTATTTCACCGCGGACTCGCGCTGCCCGGGACGCGTGTACGGACCGTACGACAGCGTCGAAAAGTTTCAGCAATGCTACGCCCGGTTCCGCGACCGCACTATTCAAAGCATTTCTTTAAGGGATACGTATCGCCGGCTTACGGCGACCAAAAAAGCGAAAACTCAAAAAGGATAATCGACTCGCCCGAGCGAGCACTTCAGATATGAGCCCTCGGGGAACTCCGCGCGCACCGGGTGATCCGGCCCGTGCCCGCCCTTGAGGGTTTGCTGGAACATACGCCCCGCTTTTCCCGATGCGTCCGCCAAAACTTGCCGCCAATCTCCCGAGCGCACCAGACCCGAGCACGAGCTCGCGACCAGAATCCCACCGGGCTTCGCGCGCCTTAGGGCTTCGCGATTCAGCTTAACGTACGCGCGCATTCCGTTTTCCAAATCCGCCTTCTTTTTGACGAACGCGGGCGGGTCGCAGATGACGACGTCGAAAGACTCCGCGGGCAGCTCGCCGAGCTTATCGAGCGCGTCGCCGAGCACGATTTCGACTCTCTCGGCGAGCCCGCGCACGTTTTTTTCGGCAAAACTCATCGCGCTTTCCGAAATGTCCATCAGAGTGACGTGCGCGGCGCTCTCGCACTCGCGCAAGGCTTTCGCGGCCTGCGCGGCCCACTGACCGGCGTAACAGCAAATGTCGAGCACGCGCACGGGCTCCTCGCGCTTCGCGAACTGACGCTTGAGGAGCTCGCCCAGCAAGCGCGTGTTCCATTGCTGGTCCAGGAAAAATCCGGTCTTCTGCCCGTTCAAAATATCGCAGCGGAGCTTCAAGCCGCTCACGAGGCAAATCTCGACGTCGTCGAGGTCGGAAGCGCTTCCTGAAACCAGACGCTTGCCTTCGATCTTCAAGCCTTCGCTGGCGCGCGACTTGCTCGACGGCGCCTCGATCACGCTCATCAGTCCAAGCTCGTGCTCGAACTCCTCGAGCGCCGCGAAGAGCGCGGAAAGCGCGCGGTCGGCGCCGGCGGTGGAGGCTTGCACGACGATCAGCCACCCTTGCGCCGACGTCAAAAACGCATCCACCACCAAGCCCGGAACGCCGTCGGCTTCCGCGAACAGCCAGCGATGGCTGAATTGGGTCCATCCGGCGCCCTTACGAAGCTCGCGGGCCGCGCGCAGGCGGCGGACGAAAAACTCTTTCGTGAACACGTCGCTCTCTTTTTGGCGCGAGGAAAGTTTACGGAAGGCGATCTGCGCGGAGGGGTGCGCGTACCCGTAGGCTAAGAAATGGTCGGCGGCGTCGCGGAGCTCGACGACTTCTCCGGCGCTCACTTCGCGCGCCGAGTGCGCGAGCTCGCTCGCGAACACCCAAGGGTGTCCCTGGCGAACGCGGCGGTCCGCGCCTTTCTTGAGCCTGAAGGTCTTCATGGGGGATCGCGGAGCGGAAGCAGAAACTCAAGCGGACGCGTGCGCAAGCGCTTCAAGAGAAGCCTTAAGAGCTCGGGCGTTTGCGCGAAACGGATTCTGCGCGACTTCACCGCCACGAAAAGACTCAATGAGAAACTTACGCCGAGATTGATCAGACCCATAATAAATACGCTCACGGCCACCCATACCGCCATCCCCACGGGGACGTCAAAGCGAAGCGTCGCCATGGCGGACCCCAAAGTCGCCGATGAAAAAGTGATATGGCGCACGTCGAGGGGGAGGCCTAAAATAGTGCCCAAGGCGCCGGCGCCCGCCAAAAAGAATCCGAGGGTTACGTTCCCAACCCAGAATCCAAGATTGTGATCGATGCTGTGGATGGTGCGCTCGAGATTGTGCGCGCCCACCATACGTCGCAAAAGCTCGGACTGCTTAAGTCTTGAGCCGACATTGTTGAACACGAACCAATTATCGGCGAAGCCCGCCAGCAATCCGCTCACGAAAAGGCAAATCCCTGCGATTCCGGCATACCAAAAGGAAAGACTCTTGATTCCGTTCAGCGAATCAATCGTCATCCACGCCTTGCCCGAATCCATCAAAGGTTGCTGAAACATAAGGAACGGCAGAACGACAAACGCGGCCACCGGAAAGGCGATGAGATAGTTTCCGAGCAGCGCGGCCATCTGGCTGCGAATGGTCCTTACGATCACTTCGCTCAGGTTCTCCATCGCCTGCTTTGAGGTCGTCGCGTCGTCAAGCGCGGACGCGAGAGTCGCCGCCGTCATCGCGGGCTGCTTGGTCGCCAGAGTGCCCCCGATCACGTGAATGACCAAGAATCCCCCGGCGTACAGACATCCGAAGGCGAATGTTTCGGGTCCGACCGGAAGATGGAGCTTCGAGATCATAATTTTCATGATCGCGAGCAGAGCGACGATGGCGCCGCCAAGCGCGGCCGAGCGGAACATCGTTCCCCACTCGCTGCGCGTGCGGGTGATGTAGTGCTCGCCCGCCTTTCCGGTGTGCTCCGTGATTTGGAACGCCAACAATTCGACGTTTTGGCCGAAGAAGCGGCGGATCTCGAAGCGCTGAATCTCGGCGTGCACGATCTCTAAAAATAAATCCATCGCGGGCTTGCGGCGCCACTTGCCGAGCATCGCCTGAATCAGCTCGAGAATGAGCTGCATGCGCCGAACGACCTGCTGAATTTTCATCAGCCGATACGTCAGAGCGAGGGAAACGCCTTCCACCGACCGGCGCGAGCGGATCCAGCGAACGGCCTGCGCGCAGCGATCGAGCGCGTCTTGAATCTCCGGGATCGCTTCTTCGCCTTTTCCCTCGAGCAAACCGTGCACGTGCCGAGGAACATCCATGAACGCATGTTGAAATTCTTTTCTCTGCTTCAAACGATTCGTGACGATCGGGTCGTAGCCGAATCCCGCGAGCCGAAGACTTAAGATTTCTAAACTCATGAAGACCTGCGGCGCCAGGGGCTCGACGAGTTTTTCGTGCGAGGGAAGAATCATGTTCATCAGCTCGCCGAGCTGGTCGCGATCGACGCGCTCGAGCCAAGCGGCGTCTCGTTGCGTATCGAAAATCTTCGAGATGAGCGCCAGGATATCCAGACTATCGAGCGCTTTCGGCAGCACCTTGTACTCAAGCCGCTTATAGATTTCCGAAAACGCGCCGGATTCCAAAGTCAATCCGGATTCGGTCAGTGCCGTCGTATAATCGCGCGTGGCCAAGAACTCCGTTAACGCTTTCGAGAGCTCGTCCACCAGTTTCGGCGAGCTCTTCAACTCCTCGATCAGCTGCGCGAGATTGACGTTGGGATTGGATGTCGCGCCGATTAATCCGGGCCTGATCTGGCGTACAAATCTTTTGAGTTCGCGCTCTAGATTCACCGTTGATGACTCTTCGTTGCTCTCTGTAAGTACCTAGGTAATACTGTACCCGATGATCGATCAAAAGCAACATGACACATCGCGGGTCTGGGCGCTGACCCTGGGGGCTTTAGGAGTTGTTTTTGGTGATATCGGTACGTCGCCGCTTTATGCCGTTCGCGAGTGCTTCTCGGCCCATTACAACATTCCCGTCACGCACGACAACGTTCTCGGAATTCTCTCGCTGATTATCTGGTCGATGATTCTGGTCGTGTTCGTGAAGTACATGTACTTCGTCTTGCGCGCCGACAACAAAGGCGAGGGCGGAATTCTCGCGCTGCTTGCGCTCGCGATGCCCACGAGCAAAACGTCCGGGGGCCGCAAACGCTGGATGGTATACATCGCGCTCTTCGGGGCCGCCCTGCTATACGGCGACGGCATGATCACGCCGGCGATCACCGTACTCTCGGCGGTCGAAGGATTGACGGTCGCCACGACCATTTTCAATGACTACATCGTGCTCATCACGGTCGTGATTCTCGCGACGATTTTTTATTTCCAAAACCACGGTACGAATAAGATCGGGTTCGTTTTCGGTCCGATCATTCTGGTCTACTTCACGATGCTCGCGGCATTGGGGCTGCCCCAGATCGTGAAAAACCCCGATGTGCTCAACGCGTTCAACCCCCTCTATGCGTATTACCTGTTCGCGGATTACGGGATGCACGTTTTCTGGGCGCTCGGCTCGGTCTTCCTCGTCGTCACCGGGTGCGAAGCGCTCTACGCGGACATGGGGCACTTCGGGCGTAAACCGATCAAGCGCGGCTGGACGTACATCGTTTTCCCCGCTCTCCTTCTGAATTATCTGGGCCAAGGGGCGCTCATCATTGAGAATCCCAATACCGCTTCGAATCCGTTCTTTCTTCTCGCGCCGGAGTGGGCGCTGTTTCCGGTCGTCGCGGTCGCGACAATGGCGTCGATCATCGCTTCGCAAGCGTTGATCTCGGGCGTGTTCTCGCTCTCGCGCCAGGCGATTCTGCTCGGCTTCTGCCCCCGCCTGCAGATCGTGCACACGTCCTCGAAAGAAATCGGTCAAATCTATATTCCGGCGATGAACTGGGGATTGATGATCACCACAATCTGGCTCGTGCTCGAGTTCCGCACTTCGTCCAACCTGGTGAGCGCGTACGGAATCGCGGTCTCGCTCACGATGATGATCACGACGATCATGGCGATGGTCGTCGCGTGGAAACGTTGGCGTTGGAAGCTCTCGAGCGTGCTCCTAGTCGGCGCGTTTTTCCTGGCCGCCGATCTCGTGTTCGTCGGCGCGAACATCGTTAAAGTTCCCGACGGCGGCTGGTTCCCGCTCCTGGCGGCCGGAATAATCTTCGCGGTGATGACGACGTGGAAACGCGGCCGCCGCATTCTCGCGATTCGCTTGCGCGCGCAAAGCGACCGCTTCGAAGATTTTGTCGAGAGCGGAACGCCCGAAGGAGTTTGCAAGGTACCGGGCACCGCCATGTACATGGCGTCCGACCCCGACATGATCCCGCCGGCGATGGCCCGGAACATGCGCTACAATCATGTCATCCACGAGCGCGTGATTTTGATGAGCCTTTTGACCAAAGAGGTTCCGCGCGTTCAACGCGCCGATCGCGTGCGTATGGACTCGTATCGCGACAATCTTTACCGCGTGACCTGCCACTTCGGTTTTATGGAAACTCCCGCGATCGACGAAGTGCTTGAGGCGATGAAACTGAAAGGGCTCGATATTCCGCTGTCCGACATCACCTTCTTCCTCGGACGCGAAACGCTGATTGCTTCCCAGAAGGCCGGGGGCATGGCGCTTTGGCGTGAGCACATCTTCTCGTTCATGTCCCGGAACGCCTACCGGGCGACTCAATTCTTCCAAATCCCGGCCGACCAAGTGGTTGAAATCGGTAGCCAAATCGAGCTCTGACGGCGAGTTTCTGTAAACATTCCCATGGACTTTAGCGCACCGCGCTATTACCTCCCTATAGCGTATCCCATACATAGGAGACTCCCTTGTCGCGCGCCTTATTGGCTATGATTTTGTTCAGTGAACTCGCCTTGGCGATTGAGCCGCCATGGGATTTCCATTCCGACGATCGCGACGCGTGCGCGGCGGCAGCATTGCCCGAGGTCGAAAACATGGACGTTCTCGGCAATTACCGCGCGAAGCGCGCCAGCGTGTATTACGCGATGGTTACGACCTTGAATCAGCAGCTCCCCGAGAACAGACGCTTCTCGCCGGAGCAGGTCGATCAACTGTACCGCCACTTCATTTCCGCCGACATTCACGAGATCGATCAGGCGGAGGAAATTTTCGAGGCCGACATGACGGACGGCCGGCAAATTAAACCGGAATACGTCGACGCCGTTCACGAATGGCTGCTGACCTTCGTGAGCCGTCCCGTCCCCAGCCGCGAGGAGATCGAAGAGTTCAAGCGGACGCGTCCGCGCGCGCCTCTGAATCCGATCGAAAAAATCTGGCTCGCCGACCTCGAAGATGCGTACACGCTCCTCGTCGCGCGCCTTCGTCAGCCGCTGTACTCGAATCGCGACGAGATGTTGACGCACTACGCCCGCTCCCATTCGGGCGTCCGGTACGCGCTGAAAATCTGGGAGTCGATCCCGACGAAGAATCGCGAGTATCATCTTGCGGATTACGTCGATCGCGTCGGGAAAATCCGTATGCACTTACGCGATTACGGCGGCTACCCCGGGGGACTCGGCGAGCTCGACGTTGTGGTCGGAATTCTGGACAATCCCGCGTACCGCGCGGAAATCAAATATTACACGGACGCGCCGGATCTCTTTGGCTTCAAGTTCCTCGAGGAGCGCGCCCGCGGGTGGATCCTCGGCCACGAAACGCTGATCGCCACGGTTCGCGAGTTCATCGCGAGCAAAGTTCTTCTCGATTGGGGAATCTTTATCACCGGCGGGCCGCACGGCGGATACATCGGCGATCTCTACGGTTTCTCGCTCTACGCGCATATGCAGCGGGCGAAGCCTTGGGAAGGTTTGAATCACGGCCAACTCATTGAGCTCGAAAAGGTTGTTCAGCGCACTCCGATCGAGGTGAAGCACCTCGGGCAAGTTCGTATCGACGGCGGGATCTCGGAAATATTCGCGGTCGAAATGCGCAAAGGAGATGAAGTCCAGCATCTCGCAGTTCAGGCGCGCGCGTCGTACGCCGAGGGAGCGACGATGGACCTCGAGCAGGCACGTCCACAAGACCTCAAAGAACTCAAGATCGTTGAGATCCGGCCGCTCACGCAACCCGCGCGCATTCAAGACGCGTTTCGGACGGTACCGCTCGATCTCGCTGAACCGCTGTTGAAACTCGATCCCGAGTCGGCGATCGGCGCGGGACGTCGCCCGCCCGAATACATTCTCGTATCGAGGCTCGCTCCGAACGAGCGCGAGGCGGGAGAACAGTCGGAGATCGAGGTGGCACGCGACATGTTTGGCGAATTGGGCATGATTCTCGTCGGACAGGACCCGATGCTGAAGCCCTACGCCGAAATTCGCTTGTTCGACGGATTCACTCAACGTGGCGACGGCGTGATCCGCCTTCCCTTGATCTCCGAGCGTACCGGTCAGCAAGTATACCAAGCGCAAGCGACAAGCTGGTTCACGCGCGTGACATGGCTGCTGCGGCGAAACTTGATTTCGGGTCGCTACGACCTGACGATCGCGCGCGAAAGAGGCGTGTTCGGAATTTGGGTACCGGTCGCGATGATGACCGCGACGTACCACGAGGAACGCTAAGCGGGGGCCCGTAGGCCCTAGCTCGTCGCCAGACGATTCAAAACGAACGGCAAGATTCCGCCGCTGCGGAAGTACTTGAGCTCGTTCGGCGTATCGATGCGACACTGCGCTTTGATCTTCTGGGTCTTCCCGTCTTTCGAGCGAATCACGATCTCCACCATCGACTTAGGCGTAATCTGATCCATGTTCGGGATATCGATCTCTTCGTCACCCTTAAGGCCCAGCGAATCGACCGTCACGCCATCCGGGAATTGCATCGGAAGCACGCCCATGCCGACGAGGTTCGAGCGATGAATGCGCTCGAAACTCTGCGCGACGACCGCGCGGATTCCGAGCAGTCGCGTACCCTTGGCCGCCCAATCGCGCGACGAGCCCGAGCCATACTCTTTGCCGGCGAAAACCACCAGAGGCGTTTGGCGCTGACGATACGTCTCGGCGGCGTCGAAGATCGTGGCTTCTTTGCCTTCGGGATAGATCTTCGTGAGACCGCCCTCTTTGTCGACCATCTTGTTCTTGATGCGAACGTTGGCGAACGTCCCGCGAATCATAATTTCATGATTCCCGCGGCGCGCGCCATACGAGTTGAAGTCCGCCGGTTGAACTCCGTGCTGCTGCAGGTACGCGCCGGCCGGCGTGCTCTTGCCGATGTTGCCCGCGGGCGAGATGTGATCGGTTGTGATGAAGTCGCCGAACAAACCTACGATGCGCGCGTTCTTGAGCTCTTTCACTTTCGCTTCCTCGATCAGGAACTGGTCGAAGAACGGCGGTTGCTTGATGTAAGTCGAATCGTCCTTCCACGCGTACGTGGCTCCGCCCGTGGCGGCGGTCTTTTGCCAGTTGGCATCGCCGTCGAACACGGTTCCGTACGCCTTACTGAATTTGCTCGAAGTCACGTGCTTCGCGACCAACGCACTCAGTTCGTCGCGATCCGGCCAGATGTCTTTCAGGTAAACGGCTTCACCCTTGTCGTTGTAGCCAACGGGATCAACGGTAAGGTTCACGTTGATATTTCCGGCGAGCGCGTACGCGACCACCAACGGCGGCGACGCGAGGTAGTTCCCGAGCACGCTCGGGTGAATGCGCGCCTCGAAGTTACGGTTCCCGCTGAGAACGGCCGCCGTGGCGAGTCCGCCCTTATCGATCGCCGCTTGGATGTGCGGCGGTAACGGGCCGGAGTTTCCGATGCAGGTCGTGCAACCGTAGCCGACCAGGTTAAAACCGACGGCGTCCATCGACTCCATCAGACCTGCGTCCTTCACGTAATCGGAAACGACTTGCGATCCGGGAGCGAAGCTCGTCTTGACCCAAGGCTTCGGCTTCAAGCCTCTCTTGACGGCGTTGCGCGCGAGCAGAGCCGCCCCGATCATCAGATCGGGGTTCGAAGTGTTCGTGCACGACGTGATCGCGGCAATCACGATCGAGCCGTTGGCCAAATTATACTTGTTGCCCTTCGGATCGGTCACCGGAACGGTCGTTCCCAGGGGACCGAGTTCGAGGTCGCAGTGTTTCGCGTCGGTCTCGAGGCACTTCGCGTTCAGCGTGCCGCCTTCGTCGACCCACTTCGCGAGCTTCGCTTGGTCGACGGCTTTAAGCGGCTCCGCGAATCGCGCGGCCGCGAACTTGCGGAAGGACGTGCGCACGTCCTTCAGATCCGAGCGGTCATGCGGCTTCGACGGACCGGCCATCGAGGCCTGCACGGTCGCGAGATCGAGCGTGAGGACGTCGGAATAATTGACGTTGTGCTTCGCGCCGGCCTCGACGAAGAGACCTTGCGCCTTGTAGTACGCTTCGGCGCGCGCGGCTTTTTCGTGGCGGCCCGTGGCTTTCAGATACTCGATCGTCTTCGCGTCCACGGGGAAGATCCCGATGGTCGCGCCGTACTCGGGAGCCATGTTGGACATCGTCGCGCGATCGGCGACGCTCAACGTGGCGATTCCGGGCCCGAAGTACTCGACGAATTTTCCGACGACGCCCTTCTTGCGCAGCATTTGCGTGACCGTAAGAACGAGGTCGGTCGCGGTCGCGCCGACCGGGAGTTTCCCGGTCATCTCGAAGCCCACGACTTGCGGAATCAGCATCGTGCACGGCTGACCGAGCATCGCGGCTTCGGCCTCGATGCCGCCCACGCCCCATCCGACCACGCCGAGCGCGTTCACCATCGGCGTGTGCGAGTCGGTGCCGACCACGGTGTCGGGATAAATGAACGGCTTACCGCCCATTTCGGCCGTCATCGCGACGTGCGCGAGGTACTCGAGATTCACCTGGTGGCAAATGCCCATTCCCGGGGGAACCACTTGGAAGTTGTTAAACGCCTTCTGTCCCCATTTCAAAAACTCGTAGCGCTCTTGGTTGCGTTGAAACTCGAGCTTCAGGTTTTCGGAGAGCGCGTTCGATGTCGCGAAGTGATCGACTTGGACCGAGTGATCGATGACCAGATCCACCGGGCGCAGCGGATTCACCTTCTCGGCTTTTCCTTTGCGGCTGATCATCGCCGCGCGCATCGCGCCCAGGTCGGCGACAACCGGTACTCCGGTGAAGTCCTGCAGAAGCACGCGCTCGGGCGTGAACTGAATCTCGTAATCGGATTCTTTCTTAGGGTCCTGCTTCAGGAGCGCTTCAATGTCCGCCTTCTTCACCACTTCGCCGTCTTCGTAGCGAAGCAAATTCTCGAGGAGGATTTTAAGACCGTAAGGCATGCGGCTCAAATCCGCGCCGAGTTTTTTTCCGAGCTCGGGAAGCGAGTGGTAGTTGTAGGTTCTGCCGTCGATCTGGATGGTGGAGAGCGTACCGAAGGAGTTCATGCGATCCTTTCTGAGGCGTGAAAATCAATTCGTATTCACCTTTATACGAATAACTCTTAGACGACATAAAGTGAATGCGCTCGGGCGCTTAACGCCTCGTGGCGCCTCGCGCTGACCAAACTCCGAACACGTTTTCGCAAATTCCCCGTTCGGTGCACCTCGAATAGCGCACTTATGGCACCCCACTTCAGTCGAGGCGAGTCGAGTCCGATGGGCACTTCACTATGAAAACCACTCTCAAAATCCTCGCTTCTCCGCTCCTGGCGCTGGTTTTAAGCGCTTGTAGCGGACCGGGCGATGCCGCCCGAACGATCGCCAACAATTCCGTGCAGCACATCGGCTGCAAAGTTTCTCAGAGTGAGATGTGGAACGCGCTCCACCAGGTTGCCGAAAAAGACGGCGCCTACCCGGTGGCGGACGAGGTCCGCGAAGCTTTGCGTCTTGCCGGCGCCGAGAAAAATCTGGAGGGCCCGGCCTTCGAGGCATACATCGACGCGTTCGCGGCGAACTACGCGGTCACGATCGAGGGCATCAGGGAAAAATTCGCGCCCAACGACGTCGCAAGCTGGAAAAAGGCGTTGGCGGAGATGGAGGTCGGCGTTCGCGTCACGGACGTGCACGCGGAGCTGCAAAGCAAAGTCGAGCTTGGGTTGAGTGAGCTCGCTTCCGCGGAGCGCGCTTTGAACGCCGCGTGCGAGGATCCGGATGACGGCCGTGAGCCCGCGGGAGAGCTCGACCCTCCCCCGACCGGAGACAACAAAGAGTTCGGGACCGTGTGGGAGCAGCTGAAGGCCGAAGAGAATCCGGAAGTCTACGGCGCGCGCAAGGCGCTCGCGACTTTGTATCAGTCGTGCGGCGTCTTGAGTCTGCCTGCGATGAACGCGTCGACGCCCTCGGTGGACGGAATCACGATCCTTGCCGAACCGCACCCGGCCGGTGGCCGCAAGCGGGTTTACGGCAGCATTTCGGATATCGTGAATACTCACTACTACATCAAGAATCAGACAGCCGCGAAGCCCACGTGCTACAACGTGCGCGCGACACCCCCGATTTACGATTTCGGCGGCAAGCCTTACACGACCTCGAGTAAGCCGAACGTTTTGGATTTCTTCCGCGACGGCGGAACGGGAACGTCGGTGATCGGTTACGATTGCTCGGCATACGTGTTCTCGGCGTTGGCGTTGGCCGGATTGAAGATGGATCCGGATCCCGCCAAGCCGCTGAAGGCGGACCTCGTGCACGGAATCGGCTCGCGCGCGTTCAAAGAGCCGCAGGCGAACGGTCTGCGTTGCCTGGCGAAGATTTCGGTGACGGCGACGACGAGCATTCTTCCCGGCGATATCGCCGCGATCAACGGTCACGTGGTGATGTTCGATCACGTCGGCGGGGATCCGTTCGGGCTCGACAAGATCACGCGCATAGAGGATTGCACGTCGGCGAAACTCCCCTATTCGCAATTTGACTTTGTGATCGCGCAGAGCTCGCCGTCAAAGGACGGGATCGGAGTGAATCGCTTCCAGGCGCGGAATTATTTGAGTGAATCTTCGACGTATCGAGACGGGCTGACCCGCTACGCGGTCGCGGCGTGCAAGGCGAAGTTCGGAACGCTGACTGCCGTGGACACCACCAACCTTTCGATCGTTCGCCACAAGAAGACGCCCGAGTGCATGGCCACGGCGCTCGTCGCCAATCGCGAGGACTGCGTCGACTCCTGCCAAGCGCTTTGATCGTGAGCCGGCAGCACTTGCTCTGCCACTTCGAAACCGATCGGTTGCGGAGTTCCAGAGGTGGGAGTGGCCGTGCCAGTCCGCGCCGCAGACGCGTCGCCCCGTCCGTCATGTTTTGGGGAGAAGTCGGAAACTTCCGCAGCGGAAGTACTCAGCTTATATTCGAGATCGGGACGAGGAAATCCTCGCTCGCTCCTCTGGCCTTCCAGATTTCTCTCGAACACTTTCTCTCCGACGATCATCACTTCCGCCGCCCGGATGGAGACGTCATCCACGCGCCATCACAAAATCCAAAGCACTCAGATCAAATAAAAGCGAAGTACTTCCGCTGCGGAAGCTGTGGCGCTCCGCCACGACCAAGGCCAACGGAAATCGAATTATCTCAGAATCTCGGCCCGCCATTCGGGGCCTTGGACTTTCACGAGCGCGCAGTTGTTGATTTTGAAGCGCGGAATCTTTAACAGATCCTGCATCGCGAGCCAAACGGCGCCGTGACTCACGAGAATGTACGGCTGATCGTCCGAGTGCACGCTCTTCCACGCGTTTTCAACGCGCGAATAAAAGCCCTTTCGCGTCTCGCCCTCCGCCGGCTCACCCTCGCCCAAAATCTGCGCGATGTACTCCGCGGAAGGCAACCCCTCCCACTCCCCCAGTTCCCATTCGCGAAACTCGGGCATGACGTCCAAAGGCAAATTCAACATCTTGGACAAATACTCGGCGGTCTCACGGGCGCGGGTCATGTGGCTGCTGATAATCCGGTGAACCTTATGCGGAACGTGCTGAGCCAGATCGCGCGCCAACGCTTCGGCCTGCGCGTGTCCCTGCGGGTTCAAACAGTGATCGAGGCCGCCGCCGGCAAGGCGTTGCAGACGATTGAACTCCGTCTCTCCGTGACGAACGAAATAAAAAAGCATACCCGAATTATGAAACTATTTAAGCGGAGGCGCAACCAGCGTTTCGGGAAGCCCCAAGCGGTTTTCGATGCGCGAAAAATCGAGCAGAACCGCGCGCAACGCGATCTCGCTTTCGCCTCGCCACGCGTGTCCACCGTACAACGTGTCGCCGAGAATCGGCGCGCGGTGCTTTGCCATCTCGAAACGCAGTTGGTGCGGTCTTCCCGTCATCGGCTGAAGCTCCCACTCGCAAATCTGGCCTACGCGAACCACGCGCGCACGGGTCAGAGAATCCTTACCGTGGGCGGCCTCGAACGTCCGGCGCTTTCCGCGAACCAAGACCGAGCGCCACTCGAGCCATTCGCCCGCGCCAGCGGCCGCCCCCGCGACGGTCGTGGCCGACCACGCGCTGTAGGTCTTCACGACCAAGCCGCTCTCGAACCAGCCTTGACTCGCACGGTGGGCGTCCGCGTTCTTCGCGAACAACACCAACCCACTGACTTCGAAGTCTAAGCGATGCACGGGCCACAAGCGCAATCCAAGCTCCTTCTCGAGCTCGCGCCCCAATACCGGTCGCGGATCCGTCGCCTCGCGCGCGGGCGTCGTGAGCCACGCGCACGGCTTATCCACCGCGACTATCGCTTCGTTCTCGAAGAGCCTTTGAATCATGGGAAGGAGTTAACATCCGAGGCCCGTGCTTACAAGTGCGGACGCGATTCCACCGCTCGCATGGAACTTAAACGGCGGACCGCGCTCCACGCCTTACGGATATCTTGCTTGAGCTGCTCGCGCTTCTCGGCGCGCGAGGCTTCGTCGATCGAGCGCAGGATGGCCGAGGGATGCCAGGTCGCCATGACCTTGGCGCCGAACTCGGTCTCGATCCACTGACCGCGATCCTTCGTGATCTTCACTTGCCGCCCCGTCAGCGAGCCGGCCGCGGTCGCGCCGAGCGCGAGGATCACCTGCGGCTTCACGGCTTCGATTTCCTTTTCAAGCCAGGGCCGACACGCCATCACTTCGCTCGAGCTGGGCTTCGCGTGAATCCGGCGCTTCCCGCGCCAGGTGAACTTGAAATGCTTCACGGCATTCGTGACGTACGCCTCATCGCGCGAAATTCCGAGCTCATCGAGGATTTCGTTCACGAGCTCGCCCGCGGGACCCACGAACGGCCGCCCGAGGCGATCCTCGTAATCTCCGGGCTGCTCGCCGACGAACATCAGCGCCGCGCGCTTCGCGCCTTCGCCGAAAACCGTTTGCGTGGATTTTTTAGCGAACGGACAGACTAAGCAGGATTTCGCCGAGGCGCGCAGGCGCCCAAGCTGAGTGGACTCGGGCGGCGCCGCCTGGCGCTTGGGTCTTTCGGTTGTCGCACGCGGGATGTCTCCCACAATATCGCTCCCGGCAAGGCGAATGCGCTCGCGCGCCGGATCGAACTGGGCGCGGTAGTAGCGCAGCCAAACTTCCTCGTGATCGTCTATCAAGAAGCGCGGAGCGTCCGCAAGACCCGAGGAGAGCTCGACCTCCTTCAAGTTCCAGCGCACGGTCAAATGCGGTGTATGTAACATCCAGACGTGATCGGGATCTTTCTTGACGAAGTACCCCGCGAGTTCCTCAGTGATGAAATGATCCGGCTTGTACCAGGCGACGCGCAGATCGTGCTTATCCTGAAAGCGCACGAACACTTTCATCTTCATGATGTCGCGATCGACGGCCTTGTACATGAACCAGGCGCGCGCGACGACCGGATCCTCGAGCCTCTCGAGGACTGTCGGCTCACCGTGATGCAGGCGCCAAAGCAACGCGTAAAGAAGCGCCCAGCGCTCTTCGGAATTATGAAGAGCCACTTGGCGCGCGAAATTCAAAAAGTTCCCGGGAACCATGGCGGAAGGAATCGCAAGTCGCTCATCTCCCACGCACAAGTCCGGCAACTGCCAATCGAAGCGCTCGGGAGGGACACCAAGGCTCAAAGCCCGGCGCGCGCTTTCGCGCCAGTGCTGGAACTCTTGTGAAGGAAGCTGAAGCGACATGCTTTTCCCCTTTTCGCCCAAAGAACTTACCAAACTTACACGTGTAAGTCCATAGGGAAAAAGCATGCGCGTACGGTACTTAAATACCCGTATTTTTTACTTAATCAGGAACTCCGCCAGCGACGGAATGTCCATCGCGCAATGACCGCCCCACTGCGGGCGCCAGTCGACGTCGACACCCGTCCGAGTGAGCAGAGAGGCGAACTTCACGTTCCCTTCGTAGAGCACGTAAGAGTCGTGAAAGCCGGCCGCGACGTAAACCTGCTTCAGCGCGCCCCCGACCGACGCGTGCGCCGCGAGCTGCAGCGGATCCGCCGCGGCCCACGCCGCCGGCGTCGGAAAGAAGTAGCGTGCGAGATTCACCGAGTCGCCGATGTTTTTTCTGAGGACGTCGACGCCCGCTTCGCCATGATACGAATACGCGGTCGAGCGCTTCATGTACGCTTCGATTTCCTCCGGCGGCGAGAACGGGGACACGCCGTCGACCATCGGCGCGCAGAGAATCGCGGCCTTCTCGAAGAGAGCCGTTCGGAACGCGAGCTGGGTCGTGTTGAATCCCCCCATCGACTCCCCGACGATGAGGCGGCGGCCTCTCAGCCCGCCGATCGCGTTCTCGAGCGCGGGCCGAATCTGAGCGGTGAAGAGATGAAGCGTCTGATCGTTGAAGAGCCAGATGTTCGCGAGCGAAACCGAAATCACCGTCGGCGCGGCCATCCCCTTCGCGGCCCAGTAGTCGCGAATCTGTCGCGGGTAATAATTCGACTCTCCCCAGCGCTTGTAAGGCTCGGTGACGGCCGGGTCGTCTTCCTTGCCGTGGAAGTAGTAAACGACGTCCGCGTTTTGCGGTGAGCCCGGGTAAATGCAGTAGCCGCCGGACGGAGTGAAGGTGCCGCACATCGGGTTCGCCTGCGCGAGCGCCGAGACAAAGAAGAGGCTGAGTAAAACGAGCGAACGCATGAGAATCACCTCGAGCGAAAGGGTTGGAAGCCCAACCTACCGAGGCCGCGCGCGTGTACGCAAGCCTCGTGCGCCGTGGCGTTGCCAACGCGTACGGAGGAGCTTAAATCCTTACCCATGTGCGCGGAATACAATCTCAAGACGACCGATCGCGACCTCAGCGGGCTCCTCAAGGTCTCGATCCTGAATGTGACGGAAAGCGAGAGCTGGGACGTTCACGCGCGACTCTATACCAGAGTCCCCGTGCTCCTGAAGCGCGACGGGCAGGTCGTGCTGGAAGAGATGCATTTCTCGCTACACCCGCGGGGCGGGCGCATTCCGTTCACGGCGAACACGCGGCTTGACGACTGGGATGACCGCAAGGGCCGCGTTTCGTTCGTGTACGAGCGGCCGACGTGGAAGGACGCGTTCCTCCGCCATCGTTGCGCGGTTCCCATGACGGAGTTTCTAGAGCCGATTTACTTCGGCGATTACGCGGGCGAGATGATGGCGTTCTACGACGGCGAGTATCCGCTGCTCTTCGCGGCCGGAATTTATCAAGAGACCGTCGACGTCAAAACCGGCGAGGTTTACTCGGGCTTTTCGCTTCTCACCGATTACGCGCATCCTTTCGTGCGCGAGATCGGCCACTCGCGAACCGTGATCATCCTTCCGAAAGAGGCGGCTCTCGAGTGGATCGACGAAAAACCCATCACCGGCGATCAAGGCGTCCGCTTTCTTCTGGAAAACAAGCAAGAGCTCGACTTGTCGATTCGGAGCGCGCGCACGATGAAGAACTGGAAGCCGCGCGCGGCGGCCAACATCGAGAAATTCAAAGCCGAGGAAGAAACCCGCGAGCGCGTGGAGAAGCTCCGGCTCAAGGCTGGAGAACCATAGTCACGCTCGTCGTGCTCGAGCGCGGAAGCTTCACGCGCGCGCAACGCGCGCACGGCTCGTCTTTCAACGACACCGAGATAAAGTCCGGCATGTAGCGCACCAATCGATAGGTTCGCATGTTCTTGTTGCGCTCGTTTCGATCCTTCTTGATCGTCCGGTCGAAATCGCTTTGCGCCTCGCTCGCGCCCTTCCAGGTCGCGCTGGCCACGCCGAACCCCGCCCCCATGATGTAAGTGCCCGCCTCTCCCGCGTCCGAGCCTCCTTGCGACATCACGTAAATACCGGCGACCGCGATCGCGGTACCGGCGGCGATGCCCACGGCGCGAATGATCGCCGTGAGCGTATTCGTCACTGCGCGCTCGGCGAACGTCGTCGTCTCGCTGCCCATGTACTGGGCCATGTAGTTCGACTTCAGCATCATTTCGTGAAGCTCGTGATCGCGCTTGAGATGCCGGTCGTACCAAGGCATCGTCGAGACCACGGTCGGCTCCTCGGGCGTGACGGGAGGAGCTTCGAATCCGGGCGAGAACGAGCCGTCACTCCATTTCAAAACGGGCCCGACGCCGTGAAAGCGAACGACGAACTCCGGCGGCGCGCGCCTATCGGCCCACTTCAGGAACTCTTTGTTCCCCGTCATTTGGTACGCGCGACGGAAATCCACCTGCGCCTCCCACCATTCGCCGATCGCCGCCCACATGGCCGCGCTCCAAATCCTGAGCGAAGGATCGTCCCACGCCATGCCCAAGACCTCGTCGGCGCGCTTGATCTCGACGCGCGCGGATTCCATGTTTCCTTCCTGTAAAAGATGGGCCGCGGCCACCAAATGAAGGACCGCCACTTCGGCTTCCGACGGAATGTAGCCCTCTTCGGACTCGGCATAAAGAAACGTTCCCGCCTCGCGGCTGACGCGCGTGAATTTACGACCCTCGAATCCATCGGTGTGTTTCATTAAAGGTTTCGAGTCGAACTTCGCGCGCCACAGATCGATCCACGACTTTTCGATCGAAGTGATAAAACCGCCGTCCTCTTTCTGCGGAAAATCGGCGCGCGCCGTTTCGAAGTCCGATTGGCGAAACGAAATGAGCGAGCGTTCATAGTCGTGATCACGCAGAATTTTGCTCGAGCTGCAAGCGACTTGGAGGGACGAAAGCAACAAGACGCAGAACGTCTGTTTCATAACGTCAGATTAAAAACCCAACTCGCGACTCGCCAGTTAAAAGATTTTTAAGTCGTCCCGCATGAACGAAGGGTGAATGAAAATTCACTCACTCGCCGTCGAGGGGCGCGTCTTCGGACTCATCCAACCACTGGAAATACGGGTCGATTAAGATCTGCTCGACCTCAATCGCGTCAATGGCCGCGCTGACTTTGTTCGAGCCGTACGCGTAAAGAAAACTGCCGTCTCTCAGACGATCGATGAGTTTTGAAATCCACGAAAAAGGCACGGCCGGGCACCCCCAGCTCATCCCCTGCTTGGCTTTCCCGTCCTTCACGTACTTCGATCCGTGCATGACGATGTTGCGCGAGCGCACCATGCTGTTTTGCTTCTCGAGTCCGTCCGTCCGCATGGCCGCGCCGTATTTGCCGTAATATTTCTCGCTGATCAAGTACGCGCCGAGCGAAGAGCGCTTCGAGTTCGGCACATTCGAGAAATATTGCGGAAGCCCGTTGTTGTCGGGATCCGAGCCCGAGCCGTGCGCGACGTGGATCGCATCGACATCGCCGCTCGCGATATTCACGACGAATAGTCGCGGGTTTTTCGAGTGAATTCTAAAGTCGATGATCGAAAAATAGCGCTCGTTGGCAATGTCGGCGCGATGGATGTCGTAATTTTGAATCGCGATCGCGGCCGTGTCTTCGGGAACTCCTTGGGCCGTGATTTTCTCGAACAAGCCCATCGGGAGCGGATCGGCGGGTTTGTGCGGTTTACCTTTGGGGTTTGGAATCGGAGCTTCGGCTCCTCCTCCACCACCGCCGCACGCGGAAACGAAGGCCGTGACGGCCAGTACGGCCAAGGCGCGTGAGATTTTCAAGTTGTGCATGGTCTGATTTTCAGGACCCGCGTCGCGTAATTCAAAGGGGGCAATTCGCAAAGTGAAACGAGTGAGAGATGGCAAGGGAAAACTGGACCATGGTCCTAACTGAAGGTGTCGAATCTTTTGACACCCGGTTACCCGAGAGGTCACTTTCGGTCCAACGCCGCCGCCGCCCGTCTCGTCCTCGAATATAAGTTGCGGCGGCGGGCCTAAGCCGTGCAAAACCCTAGATTAGAGTCATGGCCCCCACGAATGGCGCTCCACATATATCGGAGCGGTAAGGAAACGGACCGAGTTATGGATTTTAAAGCTCTCCTCCTCGCGATTCTCGGGATCACCCTCTGGGTGGATACCGCGTTTGCGAGACAAGTCCGCGTGACTCCGCGAAATGGAGTGAACTTCCGTTCGGCCGGGGGCGCGGACATTGGCGGCATTCCGGGTGGCGCAGTCGTAACCGTAGACCGCGTCGTCGGCAATTGGACCTACATCACTTATAACGGTCGCTCCGGAAAAATCTATTCCCGATTCACCCGCCCGGTCGGTAGCGAGTCGCCATCCACCGCGACGGCGGAAACGGACACGGATTCAGGCGCCCGCATTCGCGTCACCGCGCGCCGCGGAGTGAATTTCCGCTCGGCCGGCGGCACCGACTTGGGTGGAATCCCAAATGGCACGGTCGTAGAGGTCGTGAGAGTTTCGGGCGATTGGACTTACGTTAAATATAACGGACAAACCGGTCGTATTTATACGCGCTACACGAGTCCGGAAGAAACGGCGTCGACCGAAGACACGACCGAAGACGACGACCATGACCACGATCACGCGCACGACGACGGCGAGGACGAGGACGACTCCGAGGGCTCGCCGATCGTTACGGGTGAGACGAATATCACGCACGAAGAAACCGAAGATGACGACAACGACGCGCAGCCCTCGCAAACGGCTGTCGTTCAAACCCGCTCAGGCGGCGCGAATCTGCGCGCGACCGCGAACGGCACGAAGATCGGCATCGTTCCGGATGGCACGCGCGTCGAGATTTTGTCGGATTCGACTCGCGATTGGTTTCACGTAAAGCTTCCCTCCGGCAGAACCGGATGGCTTCACGATAGCGTTGTCGCAGAAGCGAGCGCGGGTGGCTCGGCGAGCACCGAAGCCGGCTCGGTCGATACTCCCCCAACGGGTCCGGCTCCGGCGCTCCCCACCGAGATACTCTACACTATGTATCGTTACGCGACCGCGGGAAGCGGACGCTGCATGCCGGCGCTCCGTGAGCCGGCAAGCGCCGTCTTGAGTCGCAACGGAATCGGAACCAGCGTCGGCAACCCTTCGCAGCTC
>CAYPFC010000015.1:13896-23282 GCA_964409815.1 uncultured Pseudobdellovibrionaceae bacterium | reverse complement strand
CGTTCGGCTCCAGGGACAGTCGCGCCAAATGGGCGACCCGGGCTACTTCGTCTTCGGAAATCATGTGTATTCCTCGTCTGAAAAACGTGCCTCAGGTGTACGCAAAAGATGCGGCGCGATCAAGTCCGGACTTCGAGCTGGAGGACGAATCCCCGTGATGCTATCTTGCGTAAACATGGCGACCCGTAAGGTAGTGGACAGGCTAGAGCAGCTTCGCGAGCTCATTCGAGAGCACGATTACAATTATCACGTGCTCGATCGCCCCAAGATCAGCGATTTCGAATACGACAAGCTGTTCGCCGAGCTGCTTGAGCTCGAAAAGGAAAACCCGGACAAGGTGACTCCCGACTCTCCCAGTCAGCGCGTGGGCGCGCAGGCCTTGGAGGAGTTCGAGAAGGTCGCGCACCGAAAGCCCATGCTCTCGCTTGCCAATACGTACTCGGTCGACGAAGTGAGAGAGTTCGACGAGCGCGTGAGAAAATTCTTGGAAACCGAAAAGCCCGTCACCTATCTCTGCGAGCTCAAGTTCGACGGCCTTGCCGTGGAGCTGATTTACGAGGGCGGCCACCTGAGCATGGCGCTCACCCGTGGGGACGGCACGGTGGGAGAGAACGTCACCACCAACGTGAAAACGATCCGTTCGGTTCCGCTAAGCCTTAAGTCGAAAGCTCCGAAGCTCCTCGAGATTCGCGGCGAGGTGCTGATTTTCAAAAAGGACTTCGCGAAGTTGAACGAGCAACAGCAGGAAGACGGGGAGCTCACGTTCGCCAATCCCCGGAACGCGGCCGCCGGCGCGATTCGCCAGCTCGATCCCAAGATCTCGGCGAAACGCCCGCTGAAAATGTTCGCGTACGCGCCCGGGGTGGTGGACGGCGTTCCCGCGCGCTCGCAGTCGGCGTGGCTCGAATACCTGCACGAGATCGGCCTGCCCAGCTTGAATCACGCGCCCTGGAAGAAAGTGAAAGCCGCTCTGGCAAAGGGTTACGATCCTGGAATGCCGCTGGCCGCGGTTTGCGAAGACATCGAAGAGGCCGTCGAGTATTACGAGGCGATACTTAAATTCCGCCACGAGCTCCCTTTCGACATCGACGGCGTCGTGATCAAGGTCGATTCGTGGGCCACGCAAGAGCGCCTCGGAACGATCGCGCGCAGTCCTCGCTGGGCGACCGCCGCGAAATTTCCTCCCGAGCAGGCGACAACCACCATCGAAGACATTGTGATTCAAGTCGGGCGCACCGGCGCGCTCACTCCCGTCGCGATCATGAAGCCCGTTCGCGTCGGAGGCGTGACCGTAACGAACGCGACCCTTCATAACCAGAGCGAGATCGAGCGCAAAGACGTTCGCGTGGGCGACACGGTCGTCGTCCAGCGCGCGGGCGACGTGATCCCGGAAGTCGTGGAGGTCGTCCTCGCGAAAAGGCCGACGGGCGCGAAGAAGTTCAAGATGCCATCCGATTGTCCGGTATGCGGGGAAAAAGTCGAATTGCCCGAGGGCGAGATGGTCACCCGTTGCGTGAACTCGCTCTGCCCCGCGATCCTGAACGAATCGTTGAAACATTTCGTCTCAAGACGCGCCATGAACGTGGAAAAGCTTGGGGATAAGCTCATCGAGCAGATGACCGAGATGAAGCTCATCGCTTCGTTCTCGGATCTTTACAAACTCACGCTGAAGGACGTGCTCACGATGCCCCGACAGGGGGACAAGTCGGCGCAGAACATTATCGAAAGCATCGAGACAAGCCGTCGGACGACGCTCGCGCGATTTATCTACGCGCTCGGAATTCGCTTTGTCGGCGAGCAGACGGCGAAATCTCTCGCCACGCATTTCCGCACGCTTGAGGCCTTTCTGGCAACGACCGAAGCCGAGCTCTTGGAGATCGAGGACATCGGACCCAAAGTGGCGGCGTCGATCGTTTCGCGGCTCGCGAACGCCGACTTCCGCAAGGAAGTGAAGAAACTCATCCAAAACGGCGTCGAGATCGAAGCGCCCAAGAAAAGCTCTTCGAATCAGCCGCTAAAGGGGGTTTCCATCGTCATCACCGGAACGCTTCCGCGGCCGCGGGACGAAATCAAGGATTTGATTCTCTCGCTCGGCGGTAAGACTCCGGGCTCGGTGAGTAAGAACACGAATTACGTGCTCGCCGGCGACGAAGCCGGATCCAAGCTCGATAAGGCGCAAGAGCTTGGCGTGAAGATTCTTGATTGGGATGAGTTTCAAAAGCTCATCGGCTAGCGTCTTTGACCGTCCAACCTTTTTTCGATTTTAGCGTCGACGGAAAGTAATACCCCACGGCGAATCCGACAAAGACGGAGCCCGCGTCGGTGGCGTAAGTCGGCTGCCCGCTCACTTCGGTCAACACTTTACTCCACAGCTGAATGTCCTCGGCGACGTTGCGGACGAAGAGTCTGCCCACGAAGTGCTCCGAGAAAAACTTATTGTAACCGATCTCGAGTACCGACTGAATCGAGTGGCGGGCCGCAGTTCCCTCGCGCGTGAGCGTGGTGTAACTCACTTGCGACCAAGTATAGGTGGGGATGAAATCCAAGTATGCGTGCCCATGCCGCCAGAGGTAGCCGGCCTCGAAACCGTAGCCCGCGCTCGCATAAAGGCGCTCGAATTGAACTCCGGCCACCGGCGCAAAGCGCGGAAACTCCATCGTCTTCTTCGAGAGCACGACCGCCGGAACGAAGTCGAACGTCCACTGTCCTCGTACATTCGCCATTGGCCTCTGCAGTGTCGCGATGCTGATTGCGCTCAAATATTTCAGGTAACGATCGACGCTGTCTTCGGCGGCGGCTTCTTTTCCCTGGTATTCGACATCGTCCACGGTGAGATTCGGTGTATAGCCCGAGAAGTTCAGAAAAAACGTGTTCGGCAATAAATGGAAAAAGTGAGAGGACCAGCGCCGACGGGTGAACTCGCCTTTGAGCGACTCGCCCGGGGTCACTTGAAAATTATAGACCTCCGACGTTTGGCCGCTGACAACGTCATTTAAGTGCGAAGTGACGTAAAAGGCGTCTCCTTTTCGTTTCGATTGCGAATACAAAATGTGATCGGCCTTCAACTCATCGATGAGCCGGTAGCGGTTCTCTTTGTCGCCCGGAGGGCCCGCTCCCGCCTGATAGAACTGAAATGCGGGCGCGGTTGTCTCGTAGTCGAGAACCTTCACCTTCCGCGATGCGCGTAGCTTCGACTCGATGGCCATTCCGAGCCCGTCCGAGATATCCATGTCCTCGGTGGCCGGCGGCGCGATCGCGATCACCTTCGGCTCGCGCGCCTGGGGCCATTTCCCGCCTGAGCCGAACGTTTGCACCGGCGGGTCGCTCACTCTCCACGCCGTTCCCGTCGCCCAGTCCGCGAGCCATCCGACCGGAGCGAGCGTCAGCAAGAGCAGGTTCATCGCTCCGCTGTCTCGCCAGCGATATTCGGTTTTCAGTCTCACGTCGCGCGACTCGCCGGATTCGGAAACCAATCGAAGGCGCGGCTTTCTTCCTCGGCTGACGCGCGCGTAAGCCGGCGTCGTACCTAAAAAGCGGCGACCTTCATAGATCTTCGCGCCCGGCGGGTCCGAAAGAATCAGGACCGGTTGACGGTAATCCTCGTAATCCAGGGACGCGCAGGCCGAAAGCGCGAGAAGCATGAAAAGAAGAGAGACCGCTCGAAACAGCAACATGGAATAAAAAAAGGAAGCCTTTTCGGGCTTCCTTTTTCAAGTTCATTTCGAAATGACCGGACTTAGATGTGGTCGATGACGATGTCGCGGGCCATAACGGTCTTGCGGCCGTCGGCTTTCGCGCTATCGATGCCCTTTTGGCAAAGACGCTCGATGGCTTTGCTCAGTACATCTACGGTTTCCGCGGATGTGTTACAGCCGCCTTTTTCTTTAATAAACTTCTTCACCTTGCTGGTAACTACCAGAACGTCTGCCATGTGATCCTCCACTCAATTCGGGATCAAAGATAACCCCATCTCAAAATAAAAGGGAAGCCATTTGCAATTGGTAATGCCTAGGGCTTGGGCGTCGCGCTTCCTATGTATGCCCCTTCCGGTCTTCGGGTGACAATTTAGGGCTTTTTGTCCGCTCTAAATTATTGAATATACTTGAGAAACAGCCATAAAAGGCGGGCCTCCATCTTGCTCTGCATCACGTTATGTTTAAAGGTTGGTCTGGCCGCGTTCTATTTACCGCTTCGCTCTTTCTGCTGAGCATTGCCGCTCAATCGGCCATTTTATTGGACCCGAACGACGGGTTTATGCCCCTCATCCATGATCGCTCCAATGAGGACTCCCCCCACGAGATTTTCCCGCTGATGAGTTTCCCCAAAGGTGAGACCGCCGAGCCCGTACGCAGCGAAGCCCACACTCCGGAATTGGAGAAAAAGTGGGTCGATATGCGCACCAAGATCCTAAACGATTTCGGAAACCGCATGTCCGCGGACTTCCAGGTTCCTGAAGGCTTGAAACAAAGAACCGCGTTCTGGTTCGACATTTATACTCGTTACGGAGAAGCCCACCACATCATTCATCATATCCGCTATCCGTGGATCGTTTTCGAGGTCGTCGATACGACGGAAATGCTCGTGAACGGAAAAGGTCCGACTTGGCTCCGCCGCGATCGCGGAAACAAGTACGCCACGAAACGGGCGCAAACGATCCGCGCGGCTCTCCGGAAGCTCGCTTCGCGCAAGAGCTACGCCAATCTGCCGCCGCTTGAGCAGCAATTGTTCGAGCGCCTTTCGACTTTGCCGGGTCCGCGAAAGCAAGTTCTCCGCATGGCCGCCTCAAACGTTCGCACGCAGCTGGGTCAGAAAGATTTCTTCCAGCGCGGACTGATCAACTCCAGCCGCTACCTTCCTTATATGGAAGAGGAGTTCCAGCGCATGGGGTTGCCGACGGAGCTCACGCGCATGCCGTTCGTCGAATCGTCTTTTAACGAAGATGCGTACTCTAAGGTCGGCGCGAGCGGCATATGGCAGATCATGCCGGCCACCGGCAAGTCGTACATGATCGTCGATCGCGTGATCGATGAGCGCAATTCCCCTCTGAAAGCGACCCAAGCCGCCGCGAAATTGCTGCGCTTTTACTACAAGGTCTTGAAGTCGTGGCCGCTTACAATCACTTCTTACAATCACGGCATCGGCAACATTCAGAAAGCCATTCGCCGCGCGGGCTCGCGTGATCTTTCGACGATCGTGGCGCGCTATCACGAGGGAGACTTCCGCTTCGCTTCGTCGAACTTCTTCACGTGCTTCATGGCGGCGCTTTACGCCGAGAAGTATCACGAGCTGATTTTCAAGCACGTCCCGCGCGAGCCGCTGCAAGAGCGCGAAGAAATTCGTCTCGCCGGCCGAACGCAGGCCCGCTACCTCTCGAAAATCACGGGCCTCGATCAGAAAGCCATCCTTCGCTACAACTTGGATCTGCGCCATGCTTTCAAAACGAACGCCTCGCTCCCGCGCGGCTTCCGAGTCCATCTTCCCCCGGGCTACAAAGACCGCTTCGAGCGCCAGATCGGTGTTCAGGAAAAGCGGACCAAAAAGACCCGCTCTTAAGCCGCATATCTTTATTATCTCGCTGGGAGGAGTTTACACGCCTTCCCAATCTGAAAACTCGATAGACGTCCCGAGCACTTAGAGGCTATTTACCCACCGGAACGTACAATTCTTTAACCAGTACCTTGCAGTACACAGTACTGGGTGTTACATTGAACTCATCGGTCGGTATTCCGGCTGTAGAGAGGCACTCACCGTGAATTCGCAGTTTAAAAAAGGAATTATCGAGCTCTGCGTGCTCAGCCTCGTTAAGAGTCGTGACTACTACGGTTACGAGCTCGTGGAAGAGATCTCGAAGAAGGTCGACATCGCCGAAGGCACGATCTACCCGATTCTTCGCCGCCTAACCCAGGAGAACTACTTCGAGACTTACTTGCAGGAATCCAACTCGGGCCCGCCGCGCAAGTACTACCGGATCACGAAGCTCGGCAAAGACGTGCAAACCGAGCAGATGACTCAGTGGAGAGATTTTAACAAAAGCATCAATTCGCTTCTGAAAGCAGGGGACAACTAAAATGACAAAAGCGGAATACCTCAAAGAGCTTGAGAACCGAATTCAGCGCCTTCCCCAGAAGGAGCGCGCCGAGATTCTCGCCGATTACCAAGAGCACTTTGAAATGGGCCTGGCGAACGGCAAAAGCGAAGCGGAGATTTGCACTTCGCTCGGCACTCCACGCTCGGTCGCGCAATCGATCTTGATGAACTCGTTGGTCGAAGAAGCTCGCACGGCCCCGACGATTCGCGGGCGCGGAGAAGCGGTTTTCAGAATGTTTCTTCTGATTTTGGTGCTCGCGCCGTTTAACTTTTTAGTTTTGATTGGCCCGTTTTTGATTCTCTTCGCGCTGCTCTTCACGGGCTGGGTCACTCCGCTCGCGATCGCGTTCGGAGCGAGCTGGGCCGGCTTCGCGCTCATTCAAGCCGGAATGGGCGGGCTCGGAGTGCTCGGCGGTCTGTCGCTGCTGAGCATGTACATCGGCATTTTAAGCTTGGCCTTTATAGTTTGCATGATCATGTGGCTACTCACCCGGGGATCTCTGTGGCTGCTGATCGGCTTCTTTAAATGGAATATTGACTTCATCACATCGAGAAAGAACTAGGAGAGACTTATGTTTACCAATGGACGTTTTAAATCCGTATTTATGGTTACCCTCATGATTTCGGTTTGCGCATGGACTCTCACCTTCGTGTTCTCCGCACTCGCCGGAGAAACCCCGAACGGGACCCTGAAACGCGCCGAGAAGGTGCTAAACCCGAACAACCGGTCGGTCACCGAAACGAAGTACGCCGAGGTTGAAGGCGTCGAGACGATCGAGATCGAATCAAGCTCAAACGACATTCAAGTGATCGCGGGCGATCAGGATCACGTGAAGGTGGAGTTTCAGGGCATGACGGAAGTGCAAGATCCTTTGATCGTGGAGACCCAAGGCTCCACGATGAGGATTCACCTTCGCAAGCGCGACAAAGATACGATGCAGTGGAATCTCTCGTTCAGCGACGACGACAGCCCGCCGATGTACGGCTTAAGAATCACGCTGCCGCGGGCATTCCAGAAGACGCTCGCCGTCAGCTCGGCTTCGGGAGGCATTCGCCTCGACGATCTGAAACTCGCGACCGTGAATGTGGCCACCGCTTCAGGTGACATCGACTTCAAGCGCACGGAAGTCACGGCCGCTGCGAACCTAAAAAGCGTCAGCGGCGACATCGAAGCCGACAGCATTCGCGGCGCCGTCAACGCGCGAGCGGTTTCCGGCGACATCGAGCTCGACAACTGCCTCGGTGGTGAACTGCGCGCAGAAACGGTTTCCGGCGATCTTGAAATGTCGCGATTCGACGGAACGGCTTCGGCCCGCTCGGTTTCCGGCGATATCGAGGTACGACCCGCATCGGCGGAGGGTTGGAAATTCCAGATCCGTTCGACAAGTGGCGATATCACTAATAAATTGAGCGATACGGCGAACGCGACGAAGTTCATAAATCTCTCGTCCACGTCGGGCGACATACGTGTCGTGCGGTAATTTCGGACTAAACGGCACCACTTTACTTACAATTCATTTTCAATTTCACGCGCGTCGATACACTCAACGCGCACTTAAGTCGCGGCGTCATGGTCGCATTCTGACTCCAAACTCTTGGCCCCGCATTTGCTCTACTGGCGAGTCTAACCATTAGGGGGTCTCATGAAAGTTTTTGTAAGTTTGCTGACGGCCGCACTGCTCGGCGCACAACCCGTCCTCGCTGCGGACGTTTCGGTCTCTGACAATTCCTCGCGCGAAGAAGTTTCTTCGATCTTCGAATTGGAGGAAGGTCCGATGTCGTACACCGATCTTCAGTCGTTGATGAATGGCGCGGATGCTACGACATTCTCGACCGATCCCGGCGCTGAGGATGTCATCGGCGCGATTATCGGTGGAATTATCGGCGCGATTGCCGCGAACGCGCTGGAAAAAGATCACAGATATAAGAATCGCGAAGTCACTTGTTTCGCTAAGAACCGTCGTGGCGAAGTTTTTCGCGCCCACGGAAAGCGTCCGCGCGCCGTTCAAGCGCGCGCAATGGATAAGTGCTATCGCGATTCGCGCTTTTGCCGCGAAGCCGGTTGCCGCGTTCGTTAGATCTTAAGTCAGAGAGCTTAAGGAGAATCGATTAGTCGAGAACGATAACGCGAGGCCATTTCGGTCTCGCGTTTTTTATTAGCGGGCGGGTTGCGCCCACGTCATGACGTGAACGTAGCGGGGCTCGGCGACGACGATTTGCGAGAACGTCTCGCGCGATTGAGACGGGTGAATGTAAACGGTTTGCAGGCCCGGAGGCGCGTTGAAGATCAGGAATCCGCCGCCAGCGACCCCCGTCTTGGCATTAGTCAGTCGGCCTTCGCCGTCGAAGTAGACGATCTGCATGTGCTCGCCCGGTGCGTATCCGGTCATTTCAATCTCAAAATCTTGATCGTCGATGAATCCCGCGATCAACCCTCGGCCCGGATGACTGATCGCGCCCGTATCCTGATAAATTTTATGGATCCAATCGCGACGGATCAGCGGAACCTGCACGAGGTGAGGCGCGCCGGTGAGGGTCGTGCGGCTAATCTCGTATTCGGGACCCGCTTCGGCTTCGACCATGAAGGGATCGGCGGCCATCGCGTATTCGACGAGCTGCTTGCCTTGAACCGGAAGGATTTCGTCGGTTCCGACCAAGCGAACGTGCGCCGAGATCGGCTTCTCCAAATCCAGAACGTCAAACACGCGGAACTGAGAGACCATCTTGTCGCGCAGGTGAAGCTCGACGTAAGAAACGTGCTTATCCTCGGTCGGGAACACTTGCGCCGGGTACATGCGGCCGCCCGATTTCACGCGCAGCGCTTGCACGCCCGATTTTACTTTCAGGAATGCGAACAATCCGTTCGCTCCCGTTTTCTTCAGGTTGCGGTCGGGAAGGTACATATCGTTGAAATAGATGACTTGATAGTTACCGGCCATTTCGACGTGGGCATCGGCGACGGGCTTTCCATCCCGAGCGACTTGTCCCCAGACCACGCCTTGCTTGTAAGCTTCTTTTCGATCCGTACCGTCGACCTGCAGATTGATCAGCGCGTCCACAAGGGCGTTCGAGAACAAACGAATATCTTGTTGGTCGCCCGCTTGCCCGACGACGATGCTCGCCCAATGTTTCGGCGCCACCGCGCGCGCGACGAACGAAGATTCGCGGCTTAGAGTCGCGTCGGCGACCATACCTTCGTCGTTCACGCCTTGGGGCTCGGAGTAATTCTGGATCTCGACGCGCGCGTCGGCGACTGGGATCGCTTGTTGTCCATGGGAATAACCGGAGATCGTGCGGAA
>CAYPFC010000015.1:11510-13795 GCA_964409815.1 uncultured Pseudobdellovibrionaceae bacterium | reverse complement strand
GATGCGCGCGCTCTTCATCGGAGATTCGGTCAGGTGGACGAGGTTCACTTCCCCGCGACCAAGTACCCGACCGTCGCGCGTGAGGAGCTCGGCGACCAGGTAACCCGACGGGCGCTTTACGCGAATTTCGAAGCGGCCCTCGGAAATCCAGACGCGTCCGCGCTCCTGGATTTCTCCATTATATATGCGCTTCACTTCGAGGTGCGTTTCGGGTCCAACGAATGCGAGTCCGCCCGTCATCTCGAGCTGGCCGTTCAGCCAGAAAGGGCGCTGGTTGTCGGGATCCGGAGCGATCGCGGAGAGCGAGGCGATGAAGCGTTCCTCCGCCTCCTTATCTATGGGCGGGAGCCGATCGTTTCGCGCGACATCAGCCGGCGCGGCATCGGGCTTACGAATAACAATCGGTGTACCGGTGCGCGAGTGAATCACGGTTCCGACGGCTTGCTGCTCGATCAAGTCTTTCGCCATTTGCGCGGGCGAGGGTATCGACCAATCTTCTTGGGCCAATTGGGCCATCAGCACTTCTTTGCGTTGTTGGAGCGGGAGGAGCTCGCCGCGCGAATCGGTCAAGGGTGCCGTTGCGGAAGCAACGGGAGACATCCGAATCGGTTGCACGGTCATCGCGGCGGGAGCGGCGGCGACCATTTCAGGTGCGGTCTCGCTCAGCTGAATCTTCAATCCCTTCATCGCGATCACGCGTTGCTCAGGCAGACGCGCGATGGTCTTAATGTCGACGGGAATACCGGCGCCAAGTCGCATTCCGTTTTCGGGAAGCTGGGGCGCGCTCGATTCGAAGTTCTCGTTGAGATCCTCGAACGCGGCGTAAGCGGGAGATGCCTTATGCGCCGAGACGGAAATTCCCCCGGAAATAACGGAGCGGAAATCAACTTGTGAGAGGGAATACGGAAATAAAATCACGGCGCCCGCGACGAGGCGCGCCCACCAAACAAAATTAGTTTTGGGGCGAGGTGTGACCATTCATGACTAGTCTACCTCAGTACACGCGAAAATCGTCAATAATGTTGCGATCTTCGCGACGTTTGGTGAGTTCCGTGCGGAGCTTGCGCTCGATCTCTCTGGCTAGTCGTTTGTCATAGCCGGTGACGACGTAGGTAAAATGATTTCCTCTTAATACGCGCTTCTCGTGCGTTACGGAAATCTCGAGTTTGTAGGGCCGACGATCGCCTAGGATTTTCAAATGCGCGAAGTATCTTTCGAGCGCATCGCCCGCGGCGCGGTAACCGCCATTGCGATCCGGAAGAAAATGGCGGGATTGCATCTCGCGCCCGTTCGGGCTGATCGCTCTTTGACCGGCGGGTAAAATCGCGGCGGCTACCTGGCGGATCTCGCTAATAGGCCAATCGACTTCTTCGATCAACAGCGCGTTCGAGTCGTGCCCCTGAAGCGTGGCACAACCCGAGGTGGATAGAATTAGGATGCAGTTTAAGAAATGCCGAAGCATCTCGTTATTTTGGCATGCTTTGCGCGTCTTTCAAGAACTGCGCGATGCCCTTGTCAGTCAGCGGGTGTCCGACGATGCCCTGCATGACTTTGTAGGGAACGGTCACGATGTCTGCGCCCATCAAGGCGGCCTGCATGATGTGAATCGGGTGACGAACCGAGGCCACCAAAACCTGAGTACTCATGTCGTAGTTCTGGAAAATCTGAGTAATCTGACTAACCATTTCCATGCCGTCGGTGCTTATATCGTCGAGGCGGCCAACAAACGGACTAACCAGAGTAGCCCCGGCCTTTGCGACCAACAGTGCTTGCAGCGGGTTGAACACGAGAGTCACATTCGTCTTGATGCCTTCCGACGCCAGACGGCGAACGGCGATCAGACCATCTTCACACATTGGGATTTTCACGACGACATTGTCCGCGATCTTTGCGAGCTCCATACCTTCCGCGACCATCTCATCGGCTTTCAAGCTGATGACTTCGGCGGAGACCAGACCCTTCACTTCTTTGCAGATGTCCTTGATGACGTCGGCGTTACGGCGGCCGGTTTTTGCCACGAGCGTCGGATTTGTCGTTACGCCGTCGACCCAGCCTCGACGATTGGCTTGCTTAATCTCTTCAATGTCCGCGGAGTCGATATAGAATTGCATGGCCTTTAGGCTCCTTTATTCCACTGTGTAGAGGTCGGATAAGTCATAGAGTCCGGGCTTGTTTTTGTCAAACAGCCACCGGGCGGCACGTAGGGCGCCACGGGCGAAAACCTGCCTATTGAACGCGGTATGGGTCAGGGTCAAAAGCTCCTCCTGTCCCATGGCGAATACGGT
>CAYPFC010000015.1:9621-11500 GCA_964409815.1 uncultured Pseudobdellovibrionaceae bacterium | reverse complement strand
CCGCCCCGAATGGCTTGCGCCGGCGGGAGTGGGCGGCCGATCGCCTTGGTCAATTTGTCGTGCAGAAGAAGCGCGGTTCCGCTCGGTTTATCTTTCTTGCGTGAGTGATGAACTTCCTCGATCTGAAAATCCCAGTCGCTGATCGTGCCAGGGTTCTTGAGCATGGCGGAGAGGACGGCGATCCCGAGACTCATATTTCCCGAGTACAAAACGGGAATGGATTTCGCGGCCTTTTCGAGCGCCTTGTGCTCGCTCGCTCCGAGGCCCGTCGATCCCGAGACCACCGGCACTTTGTTCTTAACGCCCCAATCGAGAGCCTGCCGCAATCCCTCGGGCGACGAGAAATCGACGACGATGTCGACGTCTTTGCCTTTCACTTTGGACCATTCTCCCGGAGTCGAGGCTTTTTCGGCGATCACGCATTTGCAGTCGCCGGCGATCGCTTGGATCTCGACGCCCATTCTGCCGGTGGCGCCGACGAGCAGAACTTTTAAAGTAGGTTGAGTTTTTTTAGACACGCCTTGAAGTCCTTGTGGAATTTTTCGTCGAGCGAAACGAGCGGCAAGCGCATTTCCATGGTATCGATCACGCCGAGCCAGTGCATGACGGCTTTGACGGGGATCGGGTTGGCTTCGATGTAGAGATACTTAAGCATTTCGCCGTACTTCTCACCGAACTCGGCGGCCGCGTTCTTGTCCCCGCCGTGAGCGCGCTTCATAAACGCGATCATGTCTTTACCAATGAAATGAGAGGCCACGGCGATCGTTCCGTGCCCCCCGCGCGCGCAAAATTCGACGAACGTTCCGTCATCGCCCGAGAGGAATGTGAAGTCCTTCGTCACCGCCGCCTTCATTTTCTCGAAGACCTCCATGCTGCCCGTGGCTTCTTTGATTCCGACAATGTTCGCGGTCTTCGCGATCTCGGCGACGGACTCCGCCTCGAGGCTCGTGATCGTGCGCCCGGGAACGTTGTACAAAATCACCGGAAGAGTCGATGCGCCGGCGACGGTTATGAAATGTTGAACGAGCCCGCGTTGCGGAGGCTTATTGTAGTAGGGGACGACGACGAGTAACGCGTCGGCGCCCCAACCGCTGACTTCGCGGCTGAATTCGGCGGTCGCGGCGGTCGAATTCGAGCCGGTGCCCACGATGAGTGGAACTTGCCCCGCGACTTCCGCCTTCGCGATCTGAAAAAGCTCTTTCACTTCCGACTTCGTGAGCGTGGGGCTTTCGGCGGTCGTGCCATTGACGACAAAACCGTTGATGCCCTGATCGAGCTGATATTTGATGAGGCGCCTGAAGGAAACGACGTCGACGGCGCCATTCTTAAACGGCGTCACGAGCGCCGTGATGACGCCCGTAAAATTATTCGCGGTCTTCATCTTTGTCCTCGTCTTCATCTTCGTCTTTTGTTCGCGGCTTCGGCTGACGCTTCTCGATTTGAATGCCTTCCGTCGCGCGCTTGTACGTCGGGCGGCCGCGGCCGAGCTCGACCGGTTTTTCCGGCGGGAGGGGGTCGCCCTTCACGCCGCACGCGGCGAGTCCCGCGCAGGCGAGCGCCGATAAACTAAATCTCAGTGCTTTTCTTAGCCAATTCATCTTCCGCTTCCTTCAAGTTTGCACAAAGCCTCGGCTCGAGCGAGTAACGCTTGCGTTCGCGAATGGTGAGCGCCTTGCAGAGCGATACATACTTCTGTAAGAACGCATCGGTGTCTTTATTGAGTTCCGCCCCCGCCCTCACAAGGACAAAATACGGATCGGGAAAGCCCGGCTGCTCTTCGCTCACCCTGAGGGCCGAGTCGAAGGCCTTGCGGAAGGATTTTTGCGCCAGCGCGTCCTGCGCGAGCAGAAACTGCACGTAGCTGTCTTGCCATTTATCG
>CAYPFC010000015.1:4202-9611 GCA_964409815.1 uncultured Pseudobdellovibrionaceae bacterium | reverse complement strand
ACGTCTTGATTTTTTCGCGCGCGATCTCGGTTCGGCCCTGGCAAACATAAGCGCGGACCTCGAGCACCGCGGACTCCGCGTCGTAAGGGTTGAGTTTGCGGGCCGCCTCCACGCTTGCGAGCGCGCCGGCGCAATCTTGCTTGATGAGTTGAACGCGCGCGACGCCGCCAAGAAGTAGAATATTGTTGTCCTCGAGCTCGAGCGCCTGGCGAAACTGGGCCATCGCGATGTCGGGCGTATCCCACATCGATGCCTGCGCCGCCTCGTAGGCTTTTTGTCCTTTGTCGGTGAAGAAGACGGTTGAGATCTGCGTTAGCGATTCACTGAGCTTCGCGCGCGACTTAAGCGCGGTCGGAGTGGTCGCGATCGCCTTCTGCAAAACCGCGCAGGCTTCCTGGCGATTCTTCTTCATCGCTAAGGCTTGCGCCTGTTCGATCGCGGTGGTCACCGAATCGGCCGCAAAGGCGGTCGTCAGCAGTGTGAGAAAAAGATACAGCATAGCCCCCACACTCTAGCGGGGGCGAGCTATAAAGTCCATTTACTTGGGCATTTCGCGAATGAGAACTTGGCGCGGCTTCGAGCCGTTCGCGGGGCCGACCACGCCTTCGGATTCGAAGATCTCGATCATGCGGGCCGCGCGCGGGTATCCCAGGCGAAATTTACGCTGTAACAGCGACGCCGAGACCTCTTTTTGAGAAGCAACCCAAGCGATGACTTCGTCGTAACGGTCGTCTTTGATCTCGTCGTCAAAGCCATCGCCGCCGCCATCGCCGTCACCGGCCGCCGATGGATCCAAATCAAAACCGCCTCCGGAACCTTCAATCGCCTTCATCGCGACCGCATCGTACTCGGGCTCGCCTTGAGATTTCCAAGTCTGCATCACCTGCGCGATTTCCTCTTCGCTCAAGTAGGGGCCGTGATGGCGCTCGGGCTTGGAAACTCCGGGCGCGAGGAAGAGCATGTCCCCTCTGGCAAGCAATCGCTCGGCGCCGCCTTCGTCCAAGATGATCCTTGAATCCATTTTGCTCGCGACCTTAAAGCTGATTCGGCCGGGAATGTTCGTTTTAATCAGCCCGGTGACGACATCTTTACGCGGCGACTGCATCGCGAGTACGAGGTGAATCCCGCACGCGCGCGCCATTTGCGCGAGCCTGACGACCGCCTGCTCGACGTTGATGCGATCGACGACCATCAAATCGCCGAACTCTTCGATGACGATGCAAATGTAAGGAAGCTGCTGATAGTAGTACGACTCAGGGTGATAACTGCCCTCAAGCGCGCCGTTGGCGGCCTCATGCTCGGCCACTTTTTCGGCGTTCAGGTTTTCGACCATCTCGTTATAAGATTCCAGGCCGCGGGCGCCGAACTTGGACATCGAGCGATAGCGCTTCTCCATCTCGCGAATCGCCCAGCGCAAAGCACCTACGGCTTTTTTCGCCTCGCGAATCGGCGGCATGATCAAGTGCGGGATATCGTTGAACGCCGCCAGATCCACTTGCTTGGGGTCCACCAAGATCAGCTTCAGCGTCTTCGGCGAATGGCGAAAGAGCAGGCCGGTGATCATCGAAACGATAAATACCGATTTACCCGATCCAGTCGTTCCCGCGACCAACAAATGCGGCATCTTGCGTAAGTCGACGATGCGCGGCTCGCCGTCGGCCTTGCGCCCGAGAGCTACCGGCAGTTTCATTTCGTCTTCCCAGAATTTCTCTTGGGAGATGATGTCTTTCACGAACACCGACTCGCGCTGCGAGTTCGAAGTTTCGATACCCACGACGTCGCGGCCCGGGATCGGCGCGATGATACGTACCGACTCGCTTGAGAGCGCGAGCGAGAGATCGTCGGCCAAGTCGGTGATTTTAGAGATCTTCACGTCGGCGGCGGGCTTAAATTCGAACATCGTCACCGCGGGGCCCGGCTTAATTCCGACGACTTCGCCGCGCACCGAGAACTGCGCCAGTTTTTCGACCAAAAGGCGCGCTTTGCCCTTGATCTCGCGCTCATCCAGGCGGGTGCGCGAGCTCGGCGGATCCTCGAGCAGCGAAAGCTTGGGCAACTCCCAGTTCGCCACTCGGCGGGGAACGCGAACAATCGTTTTCTTGGGCTTTTCGGTTTTGCCTTTGAATTGCTCGGTCAGAAATCCCTTTAGGGGCGCGCTGAATCCGCTCTCTTCCTCGTCCTCCTCCTCGGCAATCTCGTCTTCGCTCTCATCCACTTCGGCTTGCGTGGCTTCCACTTGCTCCACTTTGGCATTCGGAGCTTCGGGTGTAATCTTGAAGAACGTCTGCGTGGCCGTTGACAAGCTTGCCGGCGCGCCCGCGCCCGCCGCTACCAGTACCGGCGCCCGGCGCGGAACCTTCGTCAGGTAGCTCGCCGTGGCCTTCAGGCTCTTCCACCACATCGTGGCCCAGTCGCCGAGCGTCTCGCGCGGACGGCGAATGAGCTCCGACCACGTGCGATCGGTATATACAACGAGTAGCGCCGCGAGCGCGGACCACAAGAGAATCGCGAGGCCCACTTTGTTAACGGCCTTAACCATTCCCAACGTTAATATATGGCCGATCCATCCGCCGATGCGAATCTGTCCCGAGAAAAAGCGATAATCTCCGAGGTGCAGGCTTAGCAGCGCCGTGATGCACACGAGCAGGAGCCCGTCGATGTACCACTGAGTCGCATCTTTCGCTCGGGGATTGCGCGCGCGAAAACAATACAGCGCTTGGCGGAGAGTTCCGAGCACGACGACCCACGCGGGAAGACCGAATCCCTGATAAAGTAAATCCGCCAAAAACGATCCGAGATATCCGCAAAGATTTTGCGGCTTCGCGGACGGTGAGAGTGAGTTTAACGAAGGATCGTGAGCGGAATAGCTCACTAAGCTCGCGGCAACGAATAGGCTGAGGGCGAGCCAAAACAATCCGCTCAAGTCGCCCCGATACTTTTCAAATAGACGTTTCATTACAACAGTTTATGGGAGCGATTTGGGGATTGAAAGTCTGGATTTCGCTTGGGGCTTGTAGTAGGACTCAAGCCTTAAGTATGGAAGACGCGCACACGATCAAGATCAACGAGATCTTCTTTAGCATTCAGGGCGAATCCTCATGGGTAGGATACCCCACCGTATTCGTGCGCACCTCGGGTTGCCACCTGCGCTGCACGTACTGTGACACGACCTATGCCTATCATGACGGGTCGATCATGAGCCTGGACGAGATTGTCGCGAAGGTCGAAGCGTTTCCCACGCGTTTTGTTTGCGTCACCGGCGGCGAACCGTTACTTCAACCGGCCGTTTACAATTTGATGACCCAGTTGTGCGATCGCGGCTTCAACGTCTCGTTGGAAACGAGCGGCGACAAAGATTGTGAGCGTGTCGATGCACGCGTTAAAAAGGTCATAGACATCAAAACCCCGGACAGCGGTGAGCCGAAAGCATTTGCGATGAGCAATCTGCGATTCGCCGACTCGCGTACGGAATTTAAGTTTGTGATTTGTTCCGAAAACGATTTCCATTGGGCGGAGAATTTCGCTCTTGAAAATAAACTTTTCGAAAAATCAAACGTTTTATACAGCCCATCATTTAAAAACTTAAGCGAGCGTTGGCTCGCGGAAAAAATCTTGAGCGCTCGCTCTCCCGCCCGGCTGCAATTACAGATGCACAAATATATTTGGCCTGCCGACGCGCGAGGAGTTTGACGGCCCCTGCCTTTTACTCTACAAACATTGATCTCGTGCAATGGGGGGTTTTCCGTACATGACTCCGACTGTGAACAGCTCTGATAATCTTCTCGTCGCTAATCTGCAGACAGTCAGTTTAGAAAAACTCGTGCGCAGCAAGCTCGAAGTTCTTTTCCAGCAACAGCAGGAAGCTCAAGTCGAGCTCGACGGTCTTCACAAGATCGTGCTCGAGCAAGTGGAAAAACCCCTGATTGAATTGGCGTTGAGAGTCTATAACGGCAATCAAGTGAAAACGGCCAGGATGCTTGGTATCAATCGAAACACGCTCAAGAAAAAGATTGATAGTTACAAGATCCGCGTTAGAAATAAAACCACAGCGAATTAAAACGGGTTTTACCAACGAAGACGCTCCGTCGCCGGAATGCTACGTTGGTAACCTGAATTTTCATCTTCGATTTACATCAGCGAGCCACCTTTGTGTTTTCCTCTTGAGTCAGGCTCGCTAACTCCGTTTGAATAGTAACGAGTGAATTAGGGTAAATGGAAAATCGCCTGCCGCCACAAAACATCGATGCGGAGAAATCAATCTTAGGAGGATTGATGCTCGAGCAGGAAGCTTGGGACGAAGTCTCTGAGTTTCTGGTCGAGGACGATTTCTATAAGCCCGCTCACCGTAAGATCTACTCCGCTATTCGCGAGCTTCACCGCAAAGAAAGCCCTTCGGATCTGGTCACCGTCTCCAACTACCTGATGGAGAAGGGCGAGCTTGAATCGCTCGGGGGCGCCGCATATCTCGCGGAAATGATCGATCAAACGCCTTCGACGGCGAATATCGCGACCTACGCCAAGATCGTTCAGGAAAAGTCGCTATTAAGAAAAGTCATCCAATCGAGCCAGGAGTTCATCGATCAATCCTACAAGCAGGAATTCGAGAACATGGACGCCTTCCTGGATTCGCTCGAGGCGAAAGTATTCCAGCTCGCCGAGAACAAAGCGACTTCCGGTTTGACCGACGCAAGCGAGCTCGTGAAAGTCAGTCTGGAGAAGATCGAAAGCCTCTACGCCAACCAAATGATGGTTACGGGCGTTTCCAGCGGCTTTAACGACCTCGACGAGCTCACGGCCGGTTTCCACCCGGGTGAATTGACGATCATCGCCGCGCGCCCCTCGATGGGTAAAACGGCTTTCTCGCTCAACATCGCCGCGCACGCCGCTCTTAAAGATAAGAAAAAAGTCGCTTACTTCTCGGTGGAGATGGGCAAAGAGCAGGTGATGGTGCGCGTTCTCGCCTCCGCCGCGAAGATTCGCCTCGGCGACTTGCGTATCGGCAAGATCGACGACCAAGCTTGGCCGCGTCTGATTAACACCGCGGCGCAGGTGAGCGAGACCGGGTTCTTTATCGACGACACCTCGGGAATTTCACCCTTCGATATTCGCGCAAAGTGCCGCCGTATGAAGGCCAAGTATGGCCTCGACATGATCATGATCGACTACTTGCAGTTGATGTCGATGAAGCAGCGCTTTGAGAACCGTGAACGCGAAGTTTCGGAAATCTCCAAGCTTCTCAAGTCGATCGCGAAGGAATTGGCCGTTCCAGTTATTGCCCTTGCGCAGCTCAACCGCGGCGTAGAAGGCCGCTCGGATCGTCGTCCTATGCTTTCCGACCTTCGTGAATCGGGATCGATCGAGCAGGACGCCGACGTCATCATGATGATTTATCGCGAGGATTACTACGAC
>CAYPFC010000015.1:0-4192 GCA_964409815.1 uncultured Pseudobdellovibrionaceae bacterium | reverse complement strand
TATTAAAGGCATCGCCGAGATCATTATCGGTAAGCAGCGTAACGGTCCGACCGATACCGTGAAACTGCGCTGGATTCCCGAGTACGGGATCTTCGACAACCTCGTGCGCGGCCCCGAAGCGCCGATGCCCGATATGCCTCCGCCCACGCCCATTCGCGGCCAAGGCGGCAAGCCCATGAATTTCGCACCCGGTGCAGGCAACGCTTAAGCGTTGCCCAAAATCCAGAACGCTTAGAATAGAATTTCGTCTACGGAATCAATGACCGTCGGATCTCGCGGAAGGCGGGTATGGCTTACCGAGAAGACTTGAAAATTCTCGGCATCGCGAACCCGGTAACCGGGCATGCCGCCTCGCTGATAAAAATTGATGTGCCTGCCGACGTTAGGCGCTTTAAGAAAAACCTCGAGCGACCGGCTCCTCGAAGCTTTGAAGTCAGAGCTCCAAGAACGCGGATCCAAAGTGATCACCGTGTCGACTTCGATCTCAGGTATGGACGCCAAGAATCGCGGGACGGCGATGCCCCCGCCAAAACTGTGTCCGATAACGCTAATCCTGAGACCGGTGCCATAAACTTCTCTCCAGCGGCGCACACACTCCGCGGCCTTTTTTGAGGCCGTGTACGAATAGTTCCCCGAGACAAACGCCGCCGGGTGGCGCGCGGACAGGGCCGCAATTAATCCCTTTCGAACGAAGCCCGCCGAATAAGAAGCCAAGCCTTCGAACGATACGACAATGTGATCGATTCCCTTCGCCTTCGCTTCGCGCGCCTGCGCGGTGCAGGTCGCGGCGTTTGCGTGAAGCCCGCATAAGACCGTCAGCGTAAGGATCAGTACTCGAAGTCCCAAACAAACCCCCGATTTGTACCTAATTTATCGGAGTTGTCTCGACCTGGATTGAATCGGCAGGAAACCGTAAATGGGCTTTCTGATGTATAAAACTTCGACAGCCGGACCGGATTAAATCCTCCCTCGCGTCTCCGAGAGTTGCAAAAGAGGAGCTCATGGCAATTCGGATTCTGATTATAGCTTCGGCGCTTTTTTCCCAAGTCTCTCATGCCTTCTTGTGGACGAGCACTTCCGCCTGTCGAAAAGCCGCGCTGGAGGCGAATGCCCGCGGCGAACATCACGTCGCCATCACGATGGAAGGATTAGGCACGGGATTTAATGGATTCGCCGCAGCCTATGCCAGGCGCGCCATGAGGAGCGCCGGTCTCGATTCGCCCGTCATGCATTACAGCCATATTCAACCGATCGCCGCCGCCCGCTGCGCGGCCGAGTGGAAAGCCATTCACGGCGATGCCCTTAGAGTTACCTTTGTCGGACATAGCCTTGGGGGCGGAGCCGGCGCACTTCGAGCGATTCGGCAAATGGACCAATTGGGCGTTGACGTTCAAGACCTGATCGTTTTCGACGGTCGAATCGGTCATGAGGTCGTGTGCGGAGACTACGGCCCGAAATTTCATCGTCCTCCGAACGTGGCGTTCGTCACTAACTTTTATCAGTGTGGCGCCGGCCTTCCCGGCCGAACGTTCGTAGAAGACGGGTACGTTCGCAATATTCGTTTGTCCGCCGGCATAGGCGCGCACGTCTTGCTGCCGACGACGAATCTATCGCATCAGGTAGGCGCCGACCTATTCGCACGCCGACAATATCCGAGTGGATTTTCAATGCCTACGCGTGAGATCGCAGCGGTCGAGCGGGTGGCGGCGGCTCCGTCCGTACCGCGCGCGGCGCCTGCGCGTCGCCGTACCGTCCTCAACTATCATCCGAGCAAAGCCAATAAGCCCGCGAAGTGCTTCCGTCATGGCGCAACGATTCCTTGCACCTACCAACAAGCCTCGGAAGAATCCTACGGAAGCGCGAGCCGATAAGCGAGTCGGCTAAAAACCACCCCTTAAAACACTCGCAAATAAACGCAGCGAACGGGAAGAGTTTGCGCTTCTGAGCCCTCGCGCGCGGTGATCGTGCCTTGATAGTTCCCCTTCACGCCATTGAACTGAGTACGGATCTCGACGATGGACCGCTCATCGTTGAGCATCGTCGCGTCGATCTCGAGCGACTGCTTCTCGAGGAGGTCGTAGCGGGTGACGCTCAAATCGAACTCTCCATAGAATCCATTCTCCGCGAGTAGTTCCATCTGGAACTTGGGTAGGCCCTTTTCCTGCAACTCTCCGCGGAACGTAAGATCGTATTCTCCGCCCTCTTCCACCACGTGAGTCATGCAGCGGAAATCATCAAACGCCCACGCGAGCGGGCTCCCTGCGATGAGAACGAACGCGAATATTAAGTAGCGAGCCATCTTCTCCCCCTTAAAATGAATTTCTACGAGAGTCGTAGCACGCGCGATGGGGAGCTCAAAGCGCTTCACCGGCGCCGACGCGGTTATCTAAAGTTTGGCGGCGCTGGCCAGGATCGCTTTCGTAATGGTGTCGAGCACCACGCCCACCTGAGCGCTGACTTTCGCGGCTTCGGTGCACTCTGCCGGCAGTCGCGGGCGGTTGGAAGCGGCTTTGGCGGGATGCTCGTTTGAAATCATGTCTCGCGCGCCCGGCTGGGGAGAGAGGAAGTCCCAGCGCTGAGCGGCGGGACCTACGTCCAAATTTTATCGTTCGCTCTCCCGGAATTTTAACCGCTTTGATTTGATGAGGCTGTCGAAGAGTTGAAAGTCCATGGAGGGGCGATGGAAGGCTTGAGCTTGCTCAGAGCTTTGATTGAAGCGACAGGATTGCCGCAGGATGCGGTCGACCGAGAGATCCAAAGACTGTGCGTCGCGCACAACCTCAATCCCGAATCGATTACCTTGGAAGATTTACGAGACGTTCTCGCGTCTTACTTGCAAGACGTATTGGTGGAAGCAAAATCTCACTACTGATCCTTGGCGCGGCGTGACCCGGAGAAAGCGCCCGGCAGCCGCGATCGAAGGGAGCTTCACGAGCACGAAGCCCCTTACGCGGCGTGACCCGGATATATTGCCTGGCACCTAGAGCTTTTCGACGACGATCGTGAGCTCGGCTTCGAGGCCTTCGCCCATGCGAACTTGCGCTTTGTGCTGACCAAGAAGCTTGATCGGCTCTTCGAGGTGGATGTCGCGACGATCAATCGAGAAACCGTTCGCATCGAGCTGCTTAGAGATATCCATTGTGGTCACCGATCCGAAAAGCTTCTCGGAGTCCGCGGCCGCCTCGAGTTTGAAGTTCAACGTTAAGCCCTGAAGCTTATTGATGACTTCCTGGCGTCCGGCCATGGCCTTCTTCTTTTTGATTTCGGCCACTTTCTTGAGGTGATTCCACTCGGTCTCTTTTTCCTCGGTGGCCGCGATCGCGAGCTGGCGCGGGTACAAGTAGTTACGCGCGTAGCCTGCCGATACGTTCACCAGATCGCCGACTTTGCCGAGATCTTTCACGTCTTTTTGGAGAATGACTTTCATAACTTCCTCGCTTCTTAAAAATTAACTAAATCAAGTTTCCCGGTTGAACTCTTCGGTCCGCTTCGCCAACCGGCTGCGAAAATCGAACCAGTAATCCGTAAGGCCCAAAAGACTTACGAACAAGAACAGATAAATCACCACGAGCGCCATGAACAACGTCTGCCAGAAGGCGGACATGCGAAGGCTGTCGAAGAAGCGCGAAACGACCGCGATGCCCTGAAAGAAAAAGAGCACGAAGCAGACGTTCAGCACGTTCGCCGAAAACGCTTCCAGCGCCGAATGGCCGAAGCCACCGAACGCTCCCAAGAGGCCCACGATGAAAACCCAGATCACCACGTCCGGCATGCGCAAATCCGCAAGCTGCTGCCGCATGGAAGGCGTCGCCGGCTCACGCGTCGTCTGTGTCGCCACGCTTTCCTCGCTCGCCAGCCGGCCCTCAAGCAGGATGGCGAGATAGATCGCGGCCATCCACAAGATCAAGATGACCGAGGGAAGGACGAGCATCAGATCGAAGTAGTCGATCTGAACTTGCGGATTGAACTGCGCGAGCGGCTTGAACAAGGACTCGAGATAGGTCAACACGAGCTGAGACCACTTCGGTCCCGTCGAGTAGACCCAAAACACCAGGGCGCCGGCGCTAATTAGGCTGTTGATCACCAAAGTGAAGAACGCCGCCAGCTTCAATCCGATACCCATCTCTTCAAGCTCACTGAACACGCCGATCAAAACCACCAGTGAGAAAAACGCAATGCCGAGTACCTTCAA
>CAYPFC010000014.1:10602-24503 GCA_964409815.1 uncultured Pseudobdellovibrionaceae bacterium | reverse complement strand
GAATGGCTACAGCGCCAATTCCTCAGCCAAACCCCGCTCGGCACCCCGGAAAACCCGGAGATCTTAGAGCCTGGCCAACGCGCCACCAGATCCGCCCGGCCGCGCGGCCGCTTTCGCATTCTGCTAACGTTGACCGGAACGATGATGATCGTCTCCGCGCCGGCGATCTTCATGATTTGGTCGTGCCTGTGGCTGATCGATATGGGCACCAATTACGACGGCAACGCGTTCGCATGGTTGCTCTTGGTTTTGTTCGCGCCCCTGACTTTGTTCTTCACCGCGGCCGCGTTCGTCATCGATTCGCTCTTGCTTCTCGGAATCGTCGCGACCCTCTCCGGCCGCCGCGCGATCGTTATGAACTTCCGTGCCGCGGGTCACTCGGCCCGCCCCGTGCGCCCCACGCGCACGGCCCACGAGCCCCGTCCCTTTCGCGAGATCTCTCCCTCACCCGAGCCCTAAAGGCTATTCGCAGATAATTTTTTTGATTTTTCCGGAAGCGTCCTTCAGAAAGATCGATTCGCCGCTAACCAAATTCAGGCCGTGCTTACGCGATTCTTCATTTTGAGGTTCATTGCAATTCACGAATAAAATGTCGGAGGCCGAGGCTCCCACGACCGCGCGCATTTTATTGCTCGCGGTGACGTTGAGAATGTAGGTGCCGTTCTTCATACGCACCGTCTGGAGCGCGCGCGCCGACTTGGCATGAGCGTTGACTGTCAAAATCAGGCCTAAAATGGTCACTAAAACGCGCATAAACTCATCCTCGCCGGTTTTTCCGGATGGGAATTGCAAGGAGGAGGCCGACTCGAGAGTTTGCGTTGACTCCATACAAGCATCCGCAGAAATTATGCAGGGAGTAACCATAGCAATGCCTACCGCCATTCACCGTAAGATTCGGCAAGCCGAAGCGCGAGAGCTCCCGCAGGCCATTTTGAAATTGAAATCCGGATGGGTCATCGCCGGAGACGTGCAGCCGCTCGTCGGGTATTGCGTGCTCATGGCCGACCCGGTCGCGCGCGACCTCAACGACTTAAGCGAAGAGCGCCGCGTGCAGTACGCGCTCGATATGGCTCGCATCGGAGACGCCCTGCTCGCCGAATGCGGCGCCTACCGCGTAAATTACGAAACGTGGGGAAACTTGGATCCCGCGCTCCACACGCACGTCGTTCCCCGTTTTCAGAGCGAGCCGGATCACTTGCGCGTGCTTCCTCCCCGTCAGGCCTACGATTGGCCGAGCGGACGCGTGTTCAATTTGGAATTGGATCGCGAGTGGATGGAACGCGTCCGGCGTTTCCTGGCGCCTTACGCCACAGAAGTTGTAAGGTGATTTCCCTCCGCTTCGGGGCTTAGGCTTTCCGCTGACACTCACGGAGGATCGTCCATGCGCGCGTCTCTTCTTGCCCTGATTTTTTCACTATCCGCCCACGCCAATCAGGTCGTCATCACCAACTCCAACCCGGGAGTGGGCCCGATGGTCGTCCTCGGCGATTCGCTCGCGAGCGGTTGGGGAACGAGCGAAGAGAGCGTTAGGCCCGCGGGCTGCCTCGACGCGAGCTTCGAGGGTGAGATGCACGGCATGGCCATTCCCGGCAACACGAGTAAGGGCGTGCTGAACAAGCTCGACGAGGCGATCGCGAAGAATCCTAAACTTGTGTTCGTGAGCTCCGGTGGCAACGATGCGATTCGCAATCGCTCTGGCGGTGCGTACCCACCCGAAAGAACCTATCAAGAAATGGCAGAGATTTTCGATCGACTGCTCGCGACGGGCGCGGTGGTCGCGTACCTTGGGCTGAACCCGCCGTTCGAAGCGGCGGCGAGGCTTCCGGTCGTCTCCGAGATCGCGCGCGCGAAAGGCGTTCTGGTCATCGACGGAATGAATGGCATGTGGGGCACCGACTACATGGCCGATCTCATACACCCCAATACCAAAGGCTACACCGAGATGTGCCGCCGGATCGTCGAAGCGGTGCGCGGTCACTATCCGTAAGTAAACCCCGGCGACGAGCGCCGGGGCCCTCTAACCCCTAAGCGCTTAGTACTTGTCTACGCAACCCGCAGGACGGCAAGTGCCGGGAGCGGCGGTTTCGCGTTTGCACTTCGCGAAAACTTGAGTCTGAACTTGGCTGGTGTTGAACCAGCCGTAGCTGTAGTTCTTATAGCGAACGCCGTCGCCATCCGTCGCGAAACAGTAAAAATACTTGTCGTCTTCACAGCGGCCGCCATCGTCGTGGCCAGTTACGCAGTCGTCGCTCCATGCGAGTGCCGAGAACGAGAAGGCCATCGTCAAGGCGAGGAGAAGAGATTTCATAAACCCTCCTTTAAAAAGGTTTTGTGTGTTGTTTTCTGGTTCCGAAATTTTTTCGGGCCAGGTGATTGGCGGCGAACCTAGTTCCACATTGGACCGTTCGCAATCTGCGTTTGGCTTTTGAGCTTCAAAGTGAGTGCAATCTGTAAACACAAACGCGGGAGGAGGGATTGCGTTTTCCGTTTCGTGCGTTCATATTCCGCGAGCCACAGCAGGTGGTAAATAACGGTCATTTGGTTATTCCCAGGGCGATTCGCGGATGGTTGGCCGCGAATCGCCCACACTATTTCTCGATCTGTTTACAAATCCATACACACCTGTTTACAAGGTGTATTGCTTTCCCGTTCAGGGTTGGTCTATCTCTGCCTCATGGTTCTGGAGCACACCGATTACCGGATATTTTTGAAGACCGTTCTCGCCGACCGAATGGCGAGAAACCCGAAATACTCGCTGCGCGCGATGGCCCGCAGCTTTTCGATCTCGCCCGCATTGCTTTCGCAAATCTCGAACGGCAAACGGAATCTCACGACGGCGAACGCGGTTCGCCTCGCCAAAAAACTCGGCCTCTCTAAGCGCGAGACCGATTACTTTTGCTCCCTCGTCCAATATCAGGACGCCAAACACGTCGAGAGCAAGGCTCTCCTCCTGGAAAAAATCAACGCCCTCCGCGCGAAGCGCGAGGTTCACAGCGTTCCGCTCGACGCGTTCAAGGCGCTCTCGGACTGGTACCACTTCGCCATCATCGAAAGCTTACGGATCAAGAACTTCACGGCTACACCTAAGAACCTGGCCCGCAAACTCGGAATTTCCGCGGTCGAGGCCGAGGTCGCGCTCGAGCGGCTCGAGCGCCTGGGCGTGATCGAGACGAAACCCGACGGCGGATACAGGCAAACGCACAAAGGTATTCGCGCCGAGTCCGAGGAGCGCAATCTCGCGCTGCAGGCGTTTCACCGCCAGATGCTCGAAAAAGCGATTCACAGCCTGACTTCGCAATCCACAAAAGAAAAGTACGTCGGCTCCGAAACGTTCGCGCTCGATCTCGCGCAGCTGCCCGAGGCCCGTCGCCGGATCGACGAGTTCCTCGACGACATGTCCGAGTTGGCGGATAAGGGCGCGAATCCGAGCGAAACCTATCACGTCGGCGTGCAATTGTTCCGCCTCAGCCGAAAGGACGAGACATGAAGCGATTTATTATCCCTCTACTGCTCATCGCGCTCACCGCGTGCTCGAAAGACGGCGAACGCTCTCCTGAACAGGAGGGCTCCGGCACGCGTGGAGGCGGCGACGCCTGCGAGATCGATTATCGCTCGCACCTGATCTCCGCGTTCCATTGGCTCACGTCCCAGGAGGGCCAGAGCACCATGACCAGTCCGGAGAAAGCGAAAATCGCCTCGCTGCCGAAGGATTTCACGGACCGAATCGCCGTTTCATGCTCAACGGACCCGATAGTCCTCGACGGGATTCGCAAAACGGCGCTGAGCGAGTCGCTCGCCGACGGCCGCTACACCACGCGCGTGGATCCGAACCTGTGGTTTACGGCACCGAGCGCGACCCGTCGCGGGCTCGCCGCGCACGAAGTTCTCATTCTCCTCGGAATCGAGCAAACGGGCGACTACCACATCTCTGCGTTCCTAAAAGACCTCGATATTTTCGCGACCGTGGAAAAGCTGGAGTGCCGAAAGACGATTTGGGAGAATCACGAGTTTCTTCTCGAGCTTCAAGGCTCGAACTTCGAGAATTTCGCGGAGATTCGATACTCGGCCGTCGTAACGTTTAAAGTCGGCTCCCTCGCCAAGACGACCCGTCTCGAGCTGTCCAAGTCTCTAAGCTGCATGTTCTCGGACACGCAAGACTACCTGTTCACCTGCTACGAACAGCTCCGCTCCGGCGTTGGCGGCTCGCACCCCGCACTCGAAATCGTCAATAGCGGTATGGGTATCGAGCTCAGGATGTACTGGGAAAATTTGCGCGAGCCGTCCATCGACTTGGCCGGAGCCCAACGCGCGCTCTCGGAGTATGCCCCCATTAGTATCGGGCGCATGGTGCCCGGAGCGCTTTCCATCGCGCTCGGCTCGGCGTCTTTTGAATACGCGCTCGATGATCCGCGCGCGACCCGCTGCCAGCTGCTGAAGCGCGACTAGCGGCCTCGCTCGTGACTTCGAGCGCGTCGGCGCTTAAGATCGCCTTATGTTCTTATTGCTCGTCGTCGTCGGCATCCTCGCCGGCTTCGTGGACTCCATCGCCGGCGGAGGCGGTCTCATCACCGTCCCCGTCTTCACTCTGCTGCTCGGACCGGGCGCCGACGCCATCGGTACGAACAAGATCGTCGGCGTCGTCGCGACCGCCGTCGCGCTCCTCGTCTATATGCGCCTCGGCCACGTTCGCATTCGCGGGCACCTGTTGTTCTTCGCATGCGTCGCCGTCAGCTCGGCCGCGGGAGCGTATCTCTCGGCGTGGGTGCCGCCCGTCGTGTACAAGTGGTTTATCGTCGCGGTCGTTCCGCTTCTTCTGGTCGTCGTCCTGAAGAAGGATCTCTGGGTGAAGCAAGCGGCCTCGGGCGACCACGCTCACGTGAATCATCAAGCGCTCTGGATGGCTGGATGCGCGTGCGGGTTTTACGACGGAATCGCCGGCCCCGGAGGCGGAACACTCATGTTCCTGGCCCTCTTCATTCTCGCGCGCTTTCCGCTGCTCGAGGCGATGGGCACCGCCAAGGTCGCCAACCTCGCCTCAGCATCGTTTTCGCTCGTGACTTATGCGTCCACCGGCCATGTACTGTGGAGCCAAGGGGTTTCGATGGCGATCGGGATCGGCATGGGCGCGGCCATCGGCGCCAGCGTCGCCTCGAAAAACGCGGCGACCTGGGCACGTGTCGCTCTCGGAGTGGTTTCGTCGCTCTTGGTGCTCCGCCTGGTTTTTATTTAGAGAGGACTTATGCGCGCTGTATTGAAATGGTCCCTTGCCGCTGCCGCTTTGATCGTCTTGGTGTTAATAATTGTGGTTGTGAAGCACTTACCGACGTACATCGGCGATCTCGTAACCGGATATTTCGAAAAGAAACTTCCGCACGCCCACTTCGTGCTCGGCGAAGTCTCGGCGTCGCCGCTCTCACCCGGCCGCATCGTCTTTCAAAAGATCGAGTATCGCAGCAGCAAGAAGGGCGTTCCCGAGCTTGAGGTGGCGATTGAAGCGCTCGAGGTGGATTTGGATTTGCTCCCGCTTCTGCGGGGAGAGATTCGCATCAGCAGCGTGAGAGCCGAAAAGCCCGTGGTGCTTTTCCGCGACGGGGACGCGAAGCCGCGGGCTTCGCGCTCGGGCGGAAAGCGCGAGCTCGGCTTCGACCTGCGCTCCGCCGAGATCAACGACGGCACGTTTCAGTACGTGCGTATGACTCAAGGAACGGTGGCGACGCTGAACGTCTCGAATATTCAGGCGCGCGGAGGTCCCGTCGGTCGCTCGCTCGGAAACGTGGTTGATCTCGAAGCGCGGGGACGCATAGAAAAATCGGGAGAGGTTTTCGTCAAAGTGAGAACGCCGCTCTTCGAGGATCCGGTGAAAGTGGACGTCGATGTCCGCGTGCAGGAGCAGAATCTCGCGGACCTGACTCCGTTCTTTAAGAAGAATGCGGGCGTCGAGCTTCACGGACAAATGCTCAAAGGGCACGGAAACGCCCAAGTCGAAGGTCAGTCGCTGAAAGCGGTCGTGACGGCCGAATATAAAGACTTCGATCTCAAGCTTCACAAAATGCACGACCGCAGCGAAGCGGCGGCGTTTTTCACGAACCTCGGCCTGGCCATCGCCGCGCGCGAGAAAAATGTCGGCAAGGACAAAGAAGATCGGACCCGCGGAGTCACGCTCAAGCGCGATCCGGGCGAGCCCGTCGTCGGATTCATCCTGAGGGGTCTGAAAGAAGCGGCCCTTCGCGTATCCATGGCGCGCTGACCGCGGGTCGCGTCCGCGCGCCGGAATCTCACCGCGTTTCCGGAGAACACTTGCAAAATACCGGGTCACGGAATCTAATCATCGCCGATGTCTTCTCCCCTCGAGCGCGCCCTTGAAATTCTGAAGTCACGCTTCGCCATGAACGCGTTCCGCAAGGGTCAAGCCTCGGTGCTCGAGTCGGTGCTCGCTAGGCGCGACACGCTGGCCGTTATGCCCACGGGCGGGGGCAAATCGCTCTGCTACCAACTGCCCGCGCTCTATTTCGACGGCCTGGTGATCGTGATCTCGCCGCTCATCGCGCTGATGAAAGATCAAGTACGGAACTTGAACGCGATGGGGCTTCGCGCGGGCGCCATTCATTCGGGTCAAAGCTTGGAAGACAAGCGGCGCGTGTTCCGCGATATGCGGGAGCCCGGACCCTACGTCCTGTATCTCTCGCCCGAGCGCGTGCAGACGCCCGGTTTCGGCGACTGGCTCGCGGATCAAAACGTCGTTCTGTTTGCGGTCGACGAAGCCCACTGCGTTTCTCAGTGGGGACATGACTTTCGCCAAGATTACGGAAAGCTCTCTTTGCTGCGCGAGATGAAATCCGACGTCCCGATTCTCGCGTTGACCGCGACCGCGACGCCGAGGGTCCTCGCCGATATCGAGAAGCAACTGAAAATCCGGGCGACTGACCGCCACGTTTACGGATTCTACCGGCCGAATTTATCAGATCGAGATCTGTCCCGACGACCATTTCAAGCTTGCCATGCTCTTGAACGCCATCGACGCTACGCCCGGAGGCCGCATCTTGATCTACAGCGGAACTCGCCAGAGCTGCGAGGATCTGGCCGCGATCCTTGCGCAAAAATACGACCGCGTGGGTTTTTATCACGCCGGTATGACGGCGGATGAGCGCAAGGCGACTCAAGAGCGTATGGATAAAGGCGAGCTTCGCATCGTTGTCGCGACGAATGCGTTCGGAATGGGGATCGATTATCCCGACGTGCGCCTGGTCGCGCACATGCAGTCTCCCGCCAATATCGAGTCGCTTTACCAAGAGATGGGCCGCGCCGGCCGCGACGGAGAAACGTCTCGCTGCCTCTTGCTTTACGCGAAGAAGGATCGCGGGCTTCACTCCTTCTTCATCAACCAATCGAATGCTCCGCAAACCGTGATCAGCCAGCGATGGCGCGCGCTCGAAGCCATCACCCAGTACATCGAAAGCGCCGAGTGCCGCCACGGCGGCATCCTGACCTACTTCCGCGACCACGATCGCATCGATGCGTGCGGCCACTGCGACATCTGCGCGCCACATTCTCCTTGGGTGGTCGCGCGTCCCGAAATTTTATCGAAGCGCGCGAAGACGAAGCTCCGAAAAGCCGCGAGATCCCAGCCCGCGCCGATCGACTCTCCGGACGCCGAGGCGCGCGCGCTCGTCTTGCGCGACTGGCGCAAGCGTTTCTCGAAGGAGCGCGACATTCCGGCGTTCATCGTCTTCAGCGACCGCACACTGCGTGATCTCGCCAACAAGAATCCGCGCACGCTTACCGATCTCGAAACTATCTATGGCCTGGGGCCCGCGAAAATCGAGCTCTTCGGGCAGGAGATCCTGCGCGAGTTAGGCGGCTTATGCTGAAGCAGGGATCGGTTTCGCAACTCCGCTCGGGCGAGATCGGCCGGGAGCACGGTTACTTGGTCGTTTGCATGGCCTACTATCCGCGCGGGATGAAGAAGGAAATGATCGACGAGTATCGCAGCGACCTCGCCCCCGATCGCCAGCTCTTCGCGGAATGGAAAGAATTCGAGGAAAAATCCGGTCACGACGAAGCGTTTACGAGATCCAGATATGAAGAGCGCTTCACTTTGAGCACCGAGGCGCTCGCGCACTTAAAACTGTTGGGCGAGTTCGCGCGTAAGGCGGACGTGTATTTATTCTGCCAGTGCGCACCGGGCGAGCGTTGCCACCGCGAAATTCTGCTCCTCACCGCGCGCGAAAAATTCGGCGCGCCGATCGACAAGGTTTTCCACGATTACCCGAGATTCATCGAGCGGTTGCCCGAAATTTCGGCTTAGTGCTCCCGGCTTCTCTCCGCCATTCCGTTGACGAGCGTCGCCAGAACTTTTCCGCGACGTCCCGCGCTCTTTCCGGCCGCCGCCCAATCCGCAGGCATCGGCGATTGGAAACTCCAGGGCGTCGCGAGCTGAGAGTCTTCCGTGGTCCGCGCCACACCGTCGTAACCGAAGGTCCAAACGAAGTCCGGGCGATCGAGCGTGTACCATTCTCCCCCGATGATATTCATGTTTTCGTCGAGCTCGAGATCATACGTGAAGGTCTTGTCTTTATATAGTGTCGTGGTTCCGGCCACCTCACGCGGCTCCGTCGCGGCCGGGAAGAACACTTTCATGTTCACGCCCACGATATACTTCGTTCCGGGCGCGCGATGGCTCAAGTACGGATCGGCCACGAAGTTTTCAACTGCGATGACGGCTTCGTCCAGGTGACGCGCGGGCTTCAGCGTCGCCGGATTGAAATAGCGGAAATAATAGGAGTCGAGCGCGTAGTTCCAGACTTCGCTGTCGCCGGAAGAGTCGAAGACCAAGCTGTCCCCGTCGCGGCCCACGCGGTTGACCACGGACACGTGCCACGTCATCGGATTGCTGTCGAGACACTCGGGCTCGACGACACGGCCGAACTCGTCACGCGTCGGCGTCTTCTTGCAACGGTTCCCGATGAACAGAGATTTCGGGTTCGACTCCGCCCACAGGTACGAGAGCAGCGCCTTGATGTCGTGCGGATAAAAAGTGATGGGATATTGTCCGGTCACATCGGTCAGCGTCACGGGTTTACGCGGCTCAGGGATGCGAACGTGCGCGGCCGCCGACCAGCCGTGGCAGATTCCGAACCAAGTGGGCACGCGTCCATAACTCTGCATGACGCGAATTCCGCGGTCCCACATCGCCCTCGTCAATCCCCACTCTGAGTCGCCGACGAGCAAATCGTACTTTTCACTCGGGGCGAGATCGTTCACTCTCCCCGAACTGACCCAGATGTACGGTGGATTACTCAGGTAGTAATGATAGTTGTTCGACCAGGTCTTCGATTCCGGAAACGCTCTATCCATATATCTATGGGCGAGCATGCCCTTGTGAGTCGGCCAGTACGATCCGTTCCACGGTTGAAACAACGCTCGTCCGAACTGGCTGTCGATCGGATGAAACAAAGTGAGATTCACGATCGGCGCTTGGCGAAACGCAAGTCCGGTGTAGCTATCGCCTTCCCCCGGAACTTGCAGCGGTCGCACTTCAGCGTTCAGCGGAGACGCGAAGCTCACCGCCAAGGTCAGAAACAAAATCGATTTCAATATTATTTGTTGGCTCATTTGAGAACTTCCCCCTACGTGCGGAGATCTCAAGCACGCCGCATTCCAATTCCCGTGGTCAGTTGAATTGCAACTTGGGAAAAATACCGCCCCGCAGACGAGGAAATCTTCCTCAAGTTGGGGCGAAACGATTGCAAAACCAAACCTCATGCTTGCCATTGCATTTTCTTCTTCCGGCACGGGGCTTGCTCAACCGGTTGGTATTTACCGGCCCATAGGAGGGACTTACAATGAAACTCAAAACGTTACTGACACTCGCCGCATTCTCGCTCTTCGCTGTAGCTTGCGGCTCCGATTCCGGCAGCTCCAACGAAGTTGCTGGCGCTATTCAACAACAAGCAGGTGAGCTTACCGAATTAAGCCCGTCTGGTGACATGACTGCGAGCTCCAACGTGAGCACAGTGGATGTTGCTTATGTAGATATGGAGAACGCAACGGACGAGGAAAAGGCCGACATTCTCGCGGCGCACCCCGACCTTGCGCGTGACATCACGACTCTCCGCTCGATCGATTCGGTGATCGAGACTAGCGCGGGCAAGCTCGATTTGTATGCCGGCGAAAACCTGATGTTCATCCTCGCTATGGGTCAATCGGGTTGGGCTGTCGAAAGCAGCGCAACGACGTTCACTCCCACCGCTGTTGAGCACGTCATGTCGGGCGAAGGCGAGCAAGAGTTCGTCAGCGCACTCCGCTTCACGCTCGAAAGCTGCGCTGTTGAAGAACAAGAGCAGGAGCAGGAGCAGGAACAAGAACAAGAGCAAGGCAAAGAGCAGCAAGAGCAAGGTAAAGAGCAACAAGAGCAAGGTAAAGAGCAACAAGAGCAAGGTAAAGAGCAGCAAGAGCAAGGTAAAGAGCAACAAGAAGAAAGCAAAGAAACTTGCGTCTCTGTGATTGTCACTCTCACCCTTGAGCAAGTTGTCGAAGAAGAAAAGCAAGAACAAGAGCAAGGTAAAGAAGAAGAGCAAGAGCAGGAGCAAGGTAAGAGCCAAGAAGAACAAGGCAAAGGCCAAGTTGAGCAAGGCAAAGACCAAGAGCAAGAACAAGGTAAGGACCAAGTAGAACAAGGCAAAAACCAAGATCAGGAGCAAGAGCAAGATCAGGAGCAAGAAGAAGGCAAACCTGACGAAGACGAACAAGCTTAAGCGATCCTAGGATCAAGTACCTGTCTTGAAATGCGCCGAAGGAAAATTCCTTCGGCGCTTCTTATACGCGCGATATCGGGGGGAACATGTTGCGTCGTTTAGCTCTTATCATTTCCAGTCTCATCGTCAGCATCTCGTGCAGCAAAAATGAAAAAAATGGCGGAGCGGACGCCTACTCGCCCGAGCTCACGGTTCAAGCCATGAATGGTTTGTGCCTCGATCTCGAAACCATCGTTCACCAAATGGACGATTCACGCTTTCAATTTCCCGGCTACGTTTACACACGAAACTTTGAGGTCCTCGGATCGTCCGGCAGCGCGGAATTTATTAAAACACTCACCGCAAGATCCTTTCGCGCCGAATCCGTACGCGTCAAAAGCCTCGGCGATCTTCGCGGAGTCAAACAAAACGGATGTGACTCGATCGTGATGGCCGACACCGGCGGAATAGCTCTCACGTACAAAATTACCGCCTACACCGACCGCGAGCTCGAGCTGGAGCTCGACACCGAAGCGCAAAAAGAAGCCGTCAGCGGTCTTTCGAAAGCGCACTCCGAAGCGATTTTGGAATTCCCCGCGAACCGCAAGATCACCGTCAAGGTGCTCTCGCCGACCCGTGTGGAGATGATCAATACGTACCGAACGATCCCGATCGAATGCCCGAAGGTTTCGTCGACCGAAGTCCTCGAGCATTTGGTCTTTCAGTGGACCGGTCAGGACGGCGGCGGCACGGAGCGAACGGCCCGATTGAATCCGGGATATCTGCGCCGGTTATCCGAAGCCGCGAATTTCGCGGTTCGGGCCCAGGAGCGGCAAACCACCGAGGAGCTCGTGGAGCTCACGTCCTACCAAAGCCAGGAGCTTCTGCAGGCTCTGAAGGCACGAATGTATGCGCCATGTAGGTAGACTCGCTCTTTCCGCGATCTGTCTCACCCTTATAGCCTGCGCAGGCGAACACGCCGACTTTTACGACACCTCATTCAGCCCCGAATGCTCCGCGAAAGTGATCGATGGGGAATACCTCGTCAAATTGAAGAGCGGCGGCTCGGTTCAACGGTTAAAGCTCGACCGTGCCCAGCTCAAGGAATTGTTGCGAGACCGGAACGTCGACTGGGTTGAACCGAACTACCGCGTAACGATCCCGCACGCCGTCCCGCCGTTCATGCACCGTGAGCTCGATCATCCCCATAACGTCATCATAGGCGCGAACTACGCCTGGAATCGCGGTTTCCGCGGTCAGGGAATTCTCGTCGGCGTGGTCGACTCGGGTATTGACGGACGCCATCCCCTCCTACAAGGAAAAGTGAAGGACGGATTCAACTTTATCGCAGACAACGAGCTCGTGCGCGATGAGACCGGACACGGAACGCACATCGCCGGCATCATCGCGGGCTCTCAAAGCAGCAACTTTACCGGCGTCGCGCCCGGCGCGCGCCTGATCGCCGCTGACTTCATGAACGAAGATCGCGGCGACGAGTTCAACGCGATCCGCGCGATCGAGTTTTCCATCGCGCGGGGCGCGCGCATCATCAACAATAGCTGGTCGAATATGTGCTCGAACGCGATCCGCAGCGCGTTCACCGGCTGGGAAAGCCTGGACATCATATTCGTGAACGCCTCGGGGAACGACGCGCTCCAGATCGATCATCTCTCGATCTTCCCGGCGAATTTGATTCTCACGAATGGCGTGACGGTCGGGTCCGTGGATAACTTGGGGCGCCGCTCGCTTTTCTCGAACTTCGGTCGCAATGTCGTGATTTACGCTCCCGGCGAAGACATCTACAGTCTCGCGACGACGGATTTTGGAAGAGGATTTCTGGTACCGAGATCGGGAACAAGCATGGCGACGGCGTTCGTATCGGGCGCGCTCGCGCTCACTTGGAGCGCGCGACCGGAGCTTCCGGCCACGCGGATTGTACAGCAAATTCGCAAAGCGACGTCCGCCGAGAACGCCGAGGACGAGTCTCCGATCATCAACGTTCAGCGGCTGCTCGAAGAGTTAAATTAACCGCAAGGATCGGGATCGGCGCTTCCGATCACGATACCTTTACCCTGATACACGTCGTCCGAGGCTTCGATGGCCTTGCGCGCGTTCACGCGGCCTCCGTACTTCACCTTCGACTTCATGGAAGTGAACTTATCCACTCCCATGAAAAGCGACTGCGCGATCTTGAAATACTCGAAGCTCGGATGATGCGCTTTTACCAGAACGGCGATGCCGGTCACGAGCGGCGTCGCCATCGAAGTCCCGCTCATCGTGGCGTACGCGCCGCCATTCTTGAGCGAGTAGATCGACGAGCCCGGCGCCGCGATATCGACCGAGCGCACGCCGTAGTCCGAGAAACTCGAGAGCACATCGCTCTGGTTGGACGCGCCCACCGCGACGATATTGCTCAGCCCGTAATTGGCCGGATAGTGGGGAATGCTGTCGTTGTTTTGCCCGTCATTGCCGGCCGCCGCGACGAAAAGAATTCCCGCGTTCTGAGCGCGCTTAATCGCCGCGAGCAGCGCCGACGAGTAATTGGTCGAGCTCCAGCTGGCGTTGATGATGTCGGCGCCCATCGCGATCGCGTAGTCGATCGCGCGAATGGCGTGCGAAGTATTGCCCTTGCCGGTGGAATCAATGAACTTCAACGGCAAAATGCGCACGTCCGGCGCGTGCCCGATCAGACGGGTCGAGCGATTCGCGACCGCGCCGATGATGCCCGCAACGTGCGAGCCGTGAAAATGAGTCGAAGAATCCGAGCGTGGATTCGAGTCGGCGTTCACGTAATCCCAACCGTTGACGTCATCCACGTACCCGTTACCGTCGTCGTCGCGCCCGTTGACCGACTCACGCGAGTTGCGGAAGACGTTCTCGGCGAGATCGGGATGGCCGATGTCCACTCCACCGTCGATGACCGCGACGACGACCGAGTCGCTTCCACGGGTCACGCGCCACGCGTTGCCCGATTCGACCTTGCGGTGGGCCCACTGTTCGGCGGCCGCGGCCTCTTCCACCACTTGCTGCGTTTCCACCACGAAGTCAGGCTCGACCGATACGACTCCGGGCGTTTTCATCAGTGCTTCGAGCATCGCCGAGCGGTCGCCGTCTCTCAGCTCGACGACGTGCCAACGATCTCCCAAGGATTCGATACTCGCCTGGAAC
>CAYPFC010000014.1:8194-10534 GCA_964409815.1 uncultured Pseudobdellovibrionaceae bacterium | reverse complement strand
TTGCGCGAGCGTATCGGAATTTCCGCTCGTTTGGACGATAAAACGCGAGTACTTCGCGTTCATGCTCTCGGGATGAAGAACGGCTCCCGCCGCTCCGCTAGAGCATTCAAGGACGGGTGTCGACCCGCCTTTACTCCCGCATCCGGCTTGCGCCAAAAATGCAAACAGGAGCCCGGTGAAACATACTTGTTTCATGGAATACGACCTCCATGTGAATTCCGGTTCTCTTAAAATGTGCTATGACTTAAATGCTAAGGTATGACGGTGCGATTCCCAAAATTTAATGTGGGATTTTGGCCGCGCGCGAAAACTACCCCGGAACGAGGACCGTGCCCTGGCGCGAAGTTCGCCGGGAGTATTCAGCGATAACGTGCGAGCCGGCTTCCTTCGCGAATCCGCGTCGGACAAGCGCCACGATCGATCCGCCGAACCCTCCGCCCGTTAATCGCGCCCCGTACACGGGCTCGAGAGCGGAGCTCAACTCAACCAGAAGATCGATCTCGGGAATGGAAACCGCGTAATCGTCGCGCATGGACGCGTGGGACTCGGCGAAGAGCCGCCCGAGCTTTTCGAAATCGCGCGCCTTCAGCGCGGCCACGGCGTCCAACACGCGCGCGTTCTCCGTGATCACGTGACGGGCGCGCCGGCGATACGGATCCGGCAGCGCCTCCACGCGGTCAAGGTCCTGAACCCCCAGCTCCCTGAGCTGAGCGATGCCGAGGCGCTCGCACGCGGTCTCGCATTCGGAGCGGCGCTGGTTGTAATCTCCGCCCGCATTGCTGTGGCGGATTCCCGAGTCGATGACCAAGAGCTCGATTTCGTCGAGCGGAAGCGGAACGGATTCGTAGGAGAGGTCGCGCGTATCGATGAAGAGCGCGTTCCCCATGGTTCCTAGGCTAGTCACCATTTGGTCCATGATGCCGACGCGGGCGCCGACGAAGTCGTTCTCGACCTGCTGTCCGAGGCGCGCGATTTGGATCGGCGTAAGGCCGAGGTCGAAGAGGGAGTTTAAGCCCTTGAGCAGCGCCACTTCCAGCGCCGCGCTTGAAGAAAGCCCGCTCCCCCACGGAACGGTCGACTCCACGCGCGCCTCGAACCCGCCAAGCTTGGCGCCTTGGCGCGCCAGCACGAACGTGACGCCTTGAAGGTAATCGATCCACTTTCCTTGGCGCGCCTCCTCTCCGAGGCGGTAACCCAAGGGCTCGGAGCCGAAATTCGCGCTCACGCCTTTCACTTCCAGATCGTCGCGCCTCTTCAGCTCGACGCGCGTCGACTGCGGAATGCACGTCGGGAACACGAAGCCCCCGTTGTAATCGGTGTGCTCGCCAATAAGATTCACACGCCCGTGCGAGACCGCGGTGACCGAATTCATGATTTCACCAGCGTATCCGGGCGAGCGCGCCCGAAAAGATTCAGCGTGGGCCAGCGCGGATCCACGGTAAGGATCTCAACTCCTCGCGCGCCCGCCAGCACCGTGTCCTCGATCTTCGCACCGGGAAGAGTGGGATTCCAGGCGAGAGCGGAGCCCTCCCAAATCGGCCAATCCTTTTCGCCCGCCGGAACCGGCCGCGCGAACGCTTCGCGCGAGAGGTAACCCGTCAATCCGCCAAAATGCTGTTTCTCGGTTTGATCTTTGAGGCCGCGCTCGGAATAGGCCGAGACGAGCGCGCGGTAAACGTGCTCGAGCTCGGCGCCGGGACGCGAATTGCGAAACGCCACGTCCTCGAACTCGGCCACGAGCCGCGCGCGCGCCTCTTCCTCGGCCGAAGGCGCGCGGAACGCAACGAAGCGCGTGAGATTCGCGTAGAGTCCGTGGCGTCGGGCGCAAAAGACCATCATCGCGCGCCCGCCGAGCGACTCACGTGTCGCCACCGGGTGCCGGTGGAGCGGCAGGCGCTTTTCCCCCGCGACCAGGATCAGCGTCGGATGAATTCCGCGGGACCAGAGCGCCCGGGCGCCCTCTCCGGCCAGGCGCTCTTCGCTCCAACCGGGCTCGCACGCGATGAGCGCGTCGGTCATCGCCTCCGCGGCCTCCCGGCCAAGGCGCGCGTAGCGCTCGCGCTCCTCGGGTTGCATGACGAGTCTCTCTAGAATTAGCTCGCGCGGAAGCGGCCTTTCGTTTGCGGTCGGGCGATCGCTGTACACCGTCCCCTCGACGCTCGCCGCGACGATAGTGTCGAGCGCGCGCGGATCGCTCCAGGGCGAGCCCACGATTTCAAACTCGGAGCCGACCTCTTCCAGCCCCAAGCGCTCGCGCTCAATCTCGTTCGTCAAGATCAACGCGCGCGTCGCCGTCACCAAAACCTCGGCGATCCCGGCCTCCGCCGTCAGAATCACGAC
>CAYPFC010000014.1:550-8184 GCA_964409815.1 uncultured Pseudobdellovibrionaceae bacterium | reverse complement strand
TGAACCAATCCACGCCGCGCAGTCGCACGGCGCCGGCGCCCGAGCCGCCGAGGATCTCGCGGACGCGTTTCAGTTTTCTTGAGACTTCAGTCAAGGCTCACCTCGATGGCGCGCAACTCGGCGGCCTTTTCCTCCGGCAGACTGTCGTTGACGTACATTCCGGCCGCGAGCTCGGTGCCCGCGAGGAACTTCAAGCGATCTCGGCTGCGGTAAGGGGGATAGAACTCGATGTGAAAATGCCAGCCGTCGGTGTCTTGCGCGTTCACTGGAGCCGCGTAAAAGGCCATCAAATAAGGAAACGGGCGCTTCCAGAGCGCGTCGTACTTCAGAAGCATCGTCTTTAAAACGCGCGCCAGATCGTCGCGCTCTTCCGCGCTGAAATCGTCAAGGCGAGCGTGAGGGCTATCGGGCACGATCCAAACTTCGTACGGGTAGCGCGCGCACGCCGGGACGAGAGCGGTCGTGCTCCGCCCCCGGTGTACGACTCTTCGTCCGTCCGAAAGCTCGTTCTTCAAAAGATCGCCGAAAAGAGTTTTTCCGTTCTTCGCGAAGAATTTTTTCTGCGACTCGTGCATGCGCTCGAGTAGCGGAGGCAGGAACGGGTACGAATAAATCTGCCCGTGCGGATGGTGCAGTGTTACGCCCACCTCGACGCCGCGGTTTTCAAACGGCAGAACGTAACGGATCTTCGGATTGCGCGCGATCTCGCGGTAACGGTCCGCCCACACGTCGATCAGTAAACGAATCCGGTCGAGCGGAAGCAGGCCCAGGCTCGTATCGCTGTCTTGGGTGAAGACCACGACTTCGCACTGCCCGTCCGCCGCGCGCGACGGTAAATACAGATCCGGCGCGGTCTTCGCGTCGGCGACCAAACTCGAAAACAAATTGTCGAAGACGGCGACGTCGTAGTCCCCCGCGGGAAGCTCGGTTGGAAACTCTTTCGACTTCGAAGGCGCCAGCGGATTGAACTCCTTCGGCGGAAGAAACGTTCGGTTTTGCCGGTGGCTCGCGAAGTCGACCCACTCCTCGCGCCAGGGATGCCAACGCAGGTGCGGCTCTCCCTCGACCTGTACGCCGAGCGGAGCCGTCGCTCGAATCTCTTCCGAGATCGGCTCGCGCGCGTAGAGCGTGAGTTTTCGTCCGTCGGGTTTGGTGAGCTCGCGCTTATGCATGTCCGGGGTTTTCATGTAGGTCCTCCGGGGGAAGCGGCGGCGGCTGCGGAACCGACACGAGCTCCCCTCTCGAATAGCCCGCCCCGCGCGTGGCGCGAGCCATGGCTTTTACTGAGAACTTCGGCGTGCGATCGGCGCGAAACAACCCGTTGGCCTCCTGAAACGTGTCGGTGAACTGCGTATAACAAAATCCGCAGAACAATTCGATACGATGAACCGCGGCCAAAAGAATTTCATAGCGGCGGCGAAGTTCTTCAGGAGTCGCGCACACCGAATAGCCCCATGTTTTTACCTCGGGCTGGCTCGCGGGATCGAAGTACGCGATGCCGCCGAACTCGGTCAGCATCACCGGGTGCTCCGTATGCGAATAGCCGTTTACGGTGAGCACGCGGCCTCCGGGGCGACTGCGGGTGAGAATATCGCCGATATTGCGGTTTGGAGAGTACTTCGCGGCCAGGCGCTCGGGCGAGTCGTCGTAATCGTGAATGCCCATGATGTCGGTCGCGGTCGCCTCCCAACCATCGTTACCGATACACGGGCGCGTGGGATCCAGTGTTTTCGTGAGGTGGTACATCGCCTGAACGCAATGTTGATGTGCAACTTTTTCAGCGAGGTCCGGCACGCCCCACGATTCGTTGAACGGAACCCACATGACTATACAGGGATGATTGAGGTCGCGATCGATGACCTCCGTCCACTCCTTAATCAGCCGTTCGACGGAAGAATGCGAGAACCGATAGGCGCTGGGCATCTCGCCCCATACCAGCAGCCCCATCACGTCGGCCCAATAGAGAAACTCGGGATCTTCGACCTTCTGGTGCTTGCGAACGCCGTTGAAGCCCGCCGATTTGATCAACTCGATGTCTTTCCGAATCGCTTCGGAAGACGGCGGAGTCATGAAGGTCTGGGGCCAATAGCCCTGATCGAGCACTAAACGCTGTTGGTACGGGCGCCCGTTCAGCAAGAAGCGTCCGCGATCCACGGCCACGCTGCGAATCGCGGTGTAGGAGCGAACGCGGTCGAGGCATTCGCCCTCGAGCCAAAGCTCGAGCTCGACATCGATGAGCGTGGGCTTTTCGGGACTCCACAGGAGCTCGTTGCGATAATCGTCGATTCCGGGATCGGAGAGCGCGATCCGGCGATTGACTTCCTTATTGATGACTTCGTAGCGGTCGTCGGCGAGTAGCGTTTCCCCTTGGCGAAGGCGCACGATGAGCTTAAGGCCCCTCGGGCACGGTCCCGCAATGAAGGTTTCCGTGCCGATCTCCCAGCGCTCGAGCAGCGGCGAGCAAACGATCCGCTGAATGTAAGTTTGCGAAACTTCCTCGAGCCAAACCGTCTGCCAGATTCCGCTCGTTCGCGGGTACCAGATGCTGTGAGGCTCGCGCTGCCAGTCCTGCTTCCCGCGCGGCTTCGTGAGATCCTGGGGATCATCATCGGCGCGAACGGTGATTTCCTGCTCGCCGCTCGGGTTCAGAGCGTCGCCAATCTCGAACGAGAACGGTGTATGTCCGCCCTCGTGCTCGCCCAAGAATTGTCCGTTCAACCAAACGCGCGCGCTGTAATCGACGGCGCCAAAGTGCAAGAGAACGCGTTTGCCCGATGGCTTAAGGTGAAATTTTCTTCTATACCAGCAACGCGGATGAAACCCGGTGTCGCCGATTCCGCTCGCGGGTGTTTCCGGAGCGTACGGAACTTGAATTTTAAGTTCGCCAAATTTAACGTCGGAAATTTCGTTGAATTTCAGATCATGATCGAAGACGAAATTCCACTCACCGTCGAGCGAGGTCCAATTTTCCCTCTGCAATTGTCTTCGCGGGTAAAATGTCCCCAAATTTTCCGCACTCTCTCTCAGCGCCATCCGCAGGCCTCCGTGATGGCCGACAATTTAACCTCACAATTACGGCGAATGCCTAGCGGGTTTCTAAAAATTCCGCGCTGGCATTATATCTGCAACGTGCCCGGCAAGGACAGGAGCACAATGCATGGACAACGCCTATGAAACATCCGATCTTTTGGTCTTCTCTCACCTCCGCTGGGATTTCGTTCTGCAGCGCCCACAACATCTCATGGTGCGACACGCACTGCATCGCCGAGTTTTCTACGTCGAAGAGCCGGTTTACGGGGTATCGACGTCCCCTCAATTCCATATTCGGTCGACGCCGTCGGGAGTTCAGGTCGTTGTGCCCTATTTGCCGGAAGGACTTGAGCCGTTCGAGACGGAGCGGGAGCTTGCCCGGCTGATCGACGAGCTGATAAGCGAGGAAAACATCCGCTCTTATAATTGCTGGTACTACACTCCGATGATGCTTCCGTTCACCCGCCACCTCAACCCCGGCGTCGTGATCTACGATTGCATGGACGAGCTTTCCAAATTTCAGGGCGCTCCCCCGCAAATCGTGAAGCTCGAGGCCGAGCTCCTCAAGCGCGCCGACCTTGTATTTACGGGCGGACAGTCCTTATATGAAGCAAAGCGCTCCAAGCATAAGAACATTCATCCGTTTCCGAGCAGCATCGATTACGCGCACTTCGCGCGCGCTCGCACCTGGGTGGACGAGCCCGCCGATCAAGCCTTCATTCCGCATCCGCGCATCGGATTCTTCGGCGTGCTCGACGAGCGCCTCGACCGTTCGCTCCTCGATGAGGTCGCCCGCGCGAAGCCGGATTGGCACTTCGTCATGATCGGCCCGGTCGTTAAAATCGATCCGAACAGCTTGCCGAAACTTCCGAACATTCACTATCTCGGCAAGAAAGATTATCAAGAGCTGCCGATGTACATCGCCGGCTGGGACCTCGCGTTCATGCCGTTCGCCCGCAATGAATCCACTCGCTTCATCAGCCCGACGAAAACTCCCGAGTTCCTTGCCGCCGGCCGCCCGGTGATCTCGACATCGATTCGCGACGTCGTCCGCCCGTACGGCCAGGAGAAACTCGTGTACATCGCCGACAAAGCCCCCGACTTTATCCGCTTCGCCGAGCATGCGATGCGCGAGCGCGCGCGAAATCCGCAGTGGCTCGAGAAGGTGGACCAATTCCTGTCGGGAATGTCGTGGGACCGCACGTGGAAGAAAATGGCCGAGCTCGAGCATGACTTCGCCATTCTGCGCACGCGCCGCGCGCCCCGCCGGCGCCAGCCTCTCACTCACGAAAGCGCGATTGCGAGCTCGGGAATAAACTAGTGCGCCCCCTTTCATTATGGGCCGGAGTGGAGTGCACCCTCAACCGGGTCGGCGACAAGTACGTCGACCAATGCGAGATGAGCGGACACCGGCGCAGGATCGCGGACCTCGAGCTCTTCGCCGAGCTCGGCGTCGAATGCATACGGTATCCGTGCCTGTGGGAGACCGCCGCCCCCTGCCGCCCCGAAGAGTTCGATTGGACCTGGACGGACGAGCGACTGCCGCGACTCAAGGAGCTCGGGCTTAAACCCATCGCGGGACTCCTACATCACGGAAGCGGACCGCGATACACAAAGCTCATCGATCCGTCTTTTCCCGAAAAGTTCGCGCGTTACGCACGCGCATTCGCCGAGCGCTATCCCTGGGTCGACGCGTACACGCCGATCAACGAGCCGTTGACGACCGCGCGCTTCAGCTGTCTTTACGGGGTCTGGTACCCTCATCTTCGCGACGACATGGCGTTCACGCGCGCGATGTTCTTGCAGGTGAAGGCGACGATCCTCGCGATGCGAGCGATCCGCGAGGTCAATCCGCGGGCGCACCTGATCCAGACGGAGGACATGGGCCGCGCGCAATCGACTCCGCCGCTGCGCGATCAATGCGCGTTCGAGAACGAGCGGCGCTGGCTGAGCTTCGATCTGCTCTCGGGCCGCGTGAACAAGTCCCACCCGCTTTACGATTTCCTCAGAAACAGCGGGATGAACGCCGCCGACTTCGAGTGGCTCGCCGAGAACGCCACGCCTCCGGACATTCTCGGCATCAATCACTATCCGCTTTCGAATCGCTACCTCGATCACCGCCTCGAGCGTTACCCGGAATGCCTTCACGGCGGGAACGGGCGCCAAAGATACGCCGACGCCGGGGCGATCGACGTTCCCGGCGTGACCTCGCCGACTCCGGCAGAGCTTCTTCTCGAGACCTGGAACCGCTTCGCAATTCCCGTCGCGGTCACCGAAGTCCACCGTCGCGGGTTCCGCGAGAGCCAGCTCGGCTGGTTCACCGAAGTCTGGAACGCCGCCGAGTCCGCACGCGGCACGGGCGCCGATGTCCGCGCGGTCACCGCGTGGAGCCTGCTCGGAAGCTACGACTGGAACAGCCTCTGCACGCGCCCGCAGGGGTTCTACGAGCCCGGTGTCTTCGACGTTCGCTTCGACGAGCCAAGACCGACGGCGCTCGCCCGCGCGCTAAAGAAATTCGCCCGCCGGGAAAATCCCGATCACCCGTTGCTCCACCGCCCGATCCTGATCGCCGGCGCGCGCGGTACCCTGGGCCGGGCCTTCGCTCGCATTTGCCAGCAACGGAACTTGAAGTACTTCATCGCTTCACGCAAGCAAATGGATATCACCGACCCTTTGTCGGTCGACTGGGCGATGGACATCCTGAAACCGTGGGCGGTCATCAATGCCGCGGGCTACGTGAAAGTCGACGAAGCCGAGCGCGATCACGAGCGCTGCTTCCTTGAAAACTCGCGCGGCGCCGCGACCCTCGCCCGCGCGTGCATGGAGCGCGCGCTTCCGTTGCTCACATTCTCGAGCGACCTCGTTTTCGACGGCACCCGCGAAGAGCCTTACACCGAAAGCCACCCCGTCTCCCCGCTCAACGTGTACGGGCGATCGAAGGCGGAAAGCGAGAGCCAAGTTCTGAACATCCATTCAGCCGCGCTGGTCGTGCGCACGAGTTCGTTCTTCGGGCCGTGGGACGAATACAATTTCATCACCAGAATGTTGACCGCCCTCGCGCGCCGTCGGCCCGTCGACGCGGTCTCGGACGTGCGGATCTCTCCGACCTACGTTCCGGATCTGGTTCACGTGTGCCTCGACATGCTGATCGACGGCGAGACCGGGATTTTTCACCTCGCCAACAAGGGCTCGATCTCATGGTCCGGCTTGGCGCAAGCGGCGGTCGACCTCGCGCCCGAAGGGCTCAGGCTCGATCGCTCGCTGATTATAGAAAAGAAACTCGACGAGCTTCGCTATCCCGCCAAGCGTCCGCGCCAGAGCGTGCTCGCGAGCGAGCGTATGCACGCGCTCCCTTCGCTGGAGGACGCGCTCGGGCGCTACTTCCGCGAGCTCGAGATCCAAATTCACAACTTGAAGCATCAAAGGGAGTTACGATGAAGATACGAATCGGAATCGCCGGAGCGGGGTTCGCCGGCGCGGTGCTGGCCCGTGAGCTCGCCGAAAGCGGGCGCTTTCAGATCGCCGTCTACGACGAGCGCGCTCACGTCGCGGGCAATTGCCACACGACGCGCGAAAAGCCGAACGGGGTCATGATTCACCACTTCGGCCCGCACATCTTCAACACGAGCCGCCAGGACGTTTGGGAATACGTCCAGCGCTGGGCTAAGTTCGGGCCTTACGTGAACCGCGTGAAGGCGATCACGAAGCGCGGAGTCTTCTCGCTTCCGATTAACCTACTGACCATCAACCAGTTCTTTAACGAAAAACTCACGCCTCCTCAGGCCCGCGACTTCGTGGGGGGCCTCGGCGACTCGTCGATTCACGAGCCGAGAAATTTCGAAGAGCAGGCGCTTAAATTTCTGGGACGCGATCTTTACGAAAACTTTTTCTACGGCTACACGAAGAAACAATGGGGCGTGGAGCCGGCAGTGCCGTGGATGAACACCCGATCCACCTTCAGCTTGTCGAGCCGACCGAGCTGCCAGCCTCGATTCTCAAGCGGCTTCCCATCCGCTTCAATTACGACGACAACTATTACAACCAAAAATATCAGGGCATTCCTTACGAGGGATACACCGCGATCGTCGAGCGCATCCTCGAGCACCCCGCGATCGAGCTTCGGCTCGGAGAGCGCCTCAAGCCGGAGGACCGCGCGAAATTCGATCACGTTTTCTGGAGCGGCCCGATGGACGCCTACTTCGGATATCGGCTTGGGCGCCTCCGCTACCGCACGCTCAAGTTCGAGCGCTTCGACGAGTTCGGCGATCACCAAGGCAACGCCGTCATCAACTACTGCGAAGAGCGCGTACCTTACACGCGCGTGACCGAGCACAAGCACTTCGCCCCCTGGGAGGAGCATGAGGAGACCGTCTGCTTCCGCGAGTACAGTAAATCTTGCGAAGAGGGCGATACGCCTTACTATCCGCTACGGCTCGCGTACGACAAGCAGCTGCTCGAAGGCTACGTCGGCTTGGCGAACCAAGAGCGCGGGGTGACCTTTATCGGGCGCCTCGGAACTTATCGCTACTTGGACATGCACGTCGTCATCGGCGAGTCGCTGGATTTCAGTAAAATCTGTCTCACAAAACCGATCGCGACCTGGC
>CAYPFC010000014.1:0-540 GCA_964409815.1 uncultured Pseudobdellovibrionaceae bacterium | reverse complement strand
GGTTTTGCCTTGCTGCGCCGAGGGCCTTGAGGCTATTCTGGGCCCATGAAAAAAGGCGTCGTACTGAGCGGATCCACCACGAGCGGGGACTTGACCCTGGGCAATTACATTGGCGCGCTCTCGAACTGGACCAAGATGATCGAGGACTATGAAACCTACTTCATGGTCGCAAACCTGCACTCGCTCACCGAGTTCCAAGAAGCCGAAAAACTGCGCGAGCGAACGTTGAGCTTCTTCGCGCAGTATATCGCCGTCGGCCTTGATCCCGACAAATGTTGCCTGTTCGTGCAGTCCCAAGTTCCGGCGCACGCCGAGCTCACTTGGGTTTTGACCTGCATCACGCCGATGGGTCAGCTTCAGCGCATGACCCAGTTCAAGGAAAAGTCCGAGAATCAGAAGCAAATCCAGGCCGGATTGTTCATGTACCCGGTGCTGATGGCCGCCGACATCCTGCTTTATAAGCCGAACTTCGTTCCCGTCGGCGAGGATCAAAAGCAGCACGTCGAGCTTTGCCGCGACATCGTGAAGTACTTCAATAAC
>CAYPFC010000013.1:1490-25828 GCA_964409815.1 uncultured Pseudobdellovibrionaceae bacterium | reverse complement strand
GCTCAGCCACGCGAATGTCGGTCACCTCCGCCATCAAAACGCGAACGTTGGGTCGGCGGGAAAATACGCTGCGGATGGGGGTCGAGATATCGGCCGGGCTCAACCCCGCCATGGCGACTTGGTACAACAAGGGCTGAAAGAGATGATGATTGCGGCGGTCCAGGGCGAGGATCTCGAAGTCGCGGTAACGGGCCAGACGCTTCGTGAAATTCAGGCCACCGAACCCGGCGCCGATCACGACCACGCGTTTGCGCCCCTCCTTCATCCGCTCACCCGGCATTCGAAAGAGTAGTCCATGCTTCCGCCGCGCACCTCGACCTTGTCGCCGTTCTTCAACGGGCCGACGCCTTCGGGCGTTCCGGTGAAAAGCACGTCACCATCGACGAGCGGGAACCATTTGTTCAAGTCTTGGATGAGGTCTTCGGGCTGCCAGCGCATGTCCTGACCTTGACCATGTTGGCGGAGCTCGCCGTTCACTTTGAGCTCGAAGGGGAGGCTCAGCACCGCGGTCAAGCTCGAGATCTCCTGCCACGGCCCCAGGATCGCGCTGCCACGGAAAACCTTAGCCTTTTCCCAGGGGTGGCCGGCTTTCTTTAACTGAGCCTGGAGCTCGCGGGCGGTGAGGTCCAGGCCGAGCGTGAAGTGCGAAAATGTCCACGAATCGCCCGAGTGCTTGATGCGCAAGACAAGCTCGAGCTCGTGGTGGATCTCGCCGCGCGAAGGAAACTCCACCGGCGGGTTCGCGCCGCTCTTGAGCTGCACCGACGCGCTCGGAGGCTTCATGAAAAACAGCGGCTCGGCGGGGACCGCGTCGCCCAATTCCAGGGCATGCTTCAGATAGTTTTTGCCGACGCAAATGATCTTATCCATCTGGACCCAGAACCTAGAGCGAAGGGGCGGGCTTGGCAACAATTAGAAAGCCACTTATCCTGAATTACGAAGAGCGAGGTGAGAGTTGAAATTGCAACCCGTAAAGGCAGGAGACATCGTCGACGTCGTGGCCCCGGCCAGCAAGTGCGCGCCGAAGGAGCTTCGCAAAGCGATCGCCGCGATTCGCGCCTTGGGCTTGAAGCCGCGCGTGCCCAAGGATCTCTTTGGGCGCTCCGAGCTCTTTTCGAACTCGGACAGCGTAAGATTGAAGCACCTCAAGGCCGCCGTGCGGGCGCGCGACTCGAAACTGATCTGGTGCGTGCGCGGGGGCTACGGCGCGATCCGCCTGATGCCGCAGGTGGAGAAGTGGCCGCGGCCCAAGCAGGCCAAAGTATTTTTGGGCTTTAGCGACATCACCACGCTGCACGCGCACTTCAACCTGAAATGGAATTGGCCGACGCTCCACGGACCGCTCATGGATCGCTTGGGTCGCGACGCCATGTCGCCGGCCGAGAAACGAGAACTGTTGAATATGCTTTTCGGACGCAAGCCGAGCGTCGAGTTCTCGGGCCTGAGGCCGATGAACGCGGCCGCGCGGAAAAAGAAAAAAATCCGCGGCGCCGTCCTCGGGGGAAATTTCACCGTCCTTCAGTCGTCTCTCGGCACGCCGTCGGCGTTCAAGCCTCGCCGCTGCATTTTGTTTTTGGAAGACACGGGCGAGAGACCGCATCGCGTGGACCGCATGCTCAGCCAAGCGGCGCAGGCAGGATGGTTCAAAGACGTGCGCGCCGTCGTGTTCGGGTATTTCCAACTCAACGACGCGAAGGATCGCCGCGTTTTGTGGAGCGACGTCATGGATCGCTTCGCGAAGAGCGTGAAGGTCCCGGTGTTGCGCGGGCTTCCGGTCGGTCACGATCCCAAGAAGCAGTTCACGCTTCCGTTCAACACGCCCGCCGTTCTCGAGACGGGCCGTAGGGGCCGCCTCACTGTCGAAACGGGAATTCATGAATCGACTTGAGCGCGCGCTCACCCGGCGCTTCAAGGAGCTCGGGGACTTGAGAGAAATCACGCCCGGCGTGAAGGTCGACGTTCATCACCGGGGAAAGCGCGTGGCGCGCGTCGCGGTCGGCGACACGTATTACGATCTCGCTTCGCTCACCAAAATTCTTTTCACCGCGTCCGTCGGCATTCACTACTTCTCGCAGAATCGGCGCGCTTTGACGGCACCGATCTCGGATGTGCTCCCGTGGTGGTCGCGAAAGACGACGCCGTTCGGTTTATTCACGCACACGGCGGGCCTTGAGTGGTGGATCCCGATGTACAAGAAACTCAAAGGGCCGCTCGATCCCGACGCGCGGTGGGCGCAGGTGGTGAAACACCTCGCGCGGGTGAAGCCCGAACGTCGCGCAAAGGCCGTGTACTCCGACATCGACCTGTGGATGATGGGCGCGTACCTCGAGGCCGCGACCGGACGGACGCTGTTAGAAAACTGGGACGCGAACGCCGAGCGCTTGAAAATCGAGGACATGTTCTTTCATCCCGGAAACAAACCGAAGTACGCGCGCACGAAGTACGCGCCGACTGAGCGCTGTCCGTGGCGCGGTCGCGTCCTGCAGGGCGAAGTCCATGACGAAAACGGGTGGGCTTTCGGAGGGGTCGCTCCGCACACGGGCCTTTTCGGCACGCTGGAGTCGGTGAGCGCGTGGGGGCTCGAGATTCGTCGCGCACTTAAAGGAGAATCGGAGCGCATGGGAGACCCGCGCATGGTGAAGCACTTCACTTCGCGAAGAATCCCGCGCGCGATCGGCGATTGGGGCTTGGGCTTCATGAAGCCGTCGAAACCGCGTTCGAGCTGCGGGAAGCATTTTAGCTTGAAATCGTTCGGGCATACCGGATTCACGGGAACGTCCCTTTGGCTCGATCCCGTGGAAGACCTGCTTGTCGTGATTTTAAGCAATCGCGTGCATCCGACGCGCGAGAATCAGAAATTCGTGAAGTTGCGCCCGCAGATCCACGACTGGATCCGCGAGGCGCTCTAATCAGAAGAAACTTTGCAACCAGGGAATCAGCCCGCGGCGTAAACTCTCTTCGGTGAGGACCAAGTAGGCGAGCTGCGAGCCCGCGAAGATCAGCTGGTGCGAGATCGCCGGCTTGTACATGTAGGGCAGGGTCGAAAGCTCCTTCGCGCGCGCTTCGGCTTCGTTCATGCGCTGGGCGAGATCGGCGTAGAGCGTGCTCGTCTTGCTGGTCTCTTCGACTTTCTTGTTCACGTAGGCCTTTAAGTTAATCCAAACCTCGGTGTGGTATCCGACGCGCGCGAAGGTGATCAATAAGTCATTGCCGACGGCGGTGGCGTCGAAATCGAGCAGCGATTTGAGTTGAAGCTCCATCGTTTCGACGTCGGAGCTCAAGACGATTTCTCCATCGGGCGAGCGGTTTCGCGAGATATCGACGAGCGCCTGAATTTTTCCGAGGTGGCGCTCGAGCATCAACTGGTCGTAGGCGATTCCCAAGATCCGCAGGATCGATTGACGATAGCGCTCGGGGATGAAGTCCTGGTCGCTGAGATTTAAATAGAAGTTCGCCAGGTGGTAGAGCGCGCGTTTCCAAATCTTGCGCGCTCGTTTTTGTTCATCCGCATCGCGCTGGAGTTTCGCCAGAAGCGCGTGAATGTTCCCGACGAACATGGTCTTGATCTCGATCAGGTCAATCGGATCGCCGTCGTCATCGAGCGCGGGGGTCCAAAGATTCTCCGTGCGGGGATTAAGAATTCCGAGCGCGCGCTTCGCGGAGGCGACGGCGAGCGGCGAGAGTAAGTTGAGCAAAATCCTTTGCTTTTCGTTCGAGCGCTGAAGCGCGATTTCGTTGCGTTTTCCCGCGCCTTCGCCGGCCGCGACGGTGGTGAGCAGATTGTAAAGCGCCGTGAACGGTCCGTAGTTCTGGCCAAAAGGAATGCTCGCGGCCTGAATTTTCTTTTCGAGCGCGGCGATCTCGGCCCGGTCGAGTTTCTTGCGTTCCTTGGCTTTTCGCAGTTGCGTGTACGTTTCTTCCAGGATTTCGTAATTATCATAGACGGCGCGGAAGTAGGGTGTAAGCAAAGGGATCAGCTCGCGAACGTCTCCGCGCGTGAGCAAGATCATCGCGCGCTCGTAAACTTGCGCATCGTGAATCTGAGTGTCGCGGGCGACGTTGCGACGCTCGTCGACCAATGTGGCGATCTCGAGCTCAAGCGCCCGTTTGAGCTCTTTCAGTTTGAGTTGTTCTTCCTCGCCGGGAAGAGTGACCTTGATATTGTCCGCTAAATTCTCGCACAGGACTTGCGTTTTCCGGTCGATCTCGGCGGACTGCGCGGCAAAGGAAATGGCGAATGCCATAAGCGCTTGAAACATAAATCTCCCCCTAAAACGTGCACAATGCCCCCGAAACTCGAAAACGGGGAGAATCGAATCTACAAAAGACCCATGATTTTTTACTCAGTGCGCGCTTGCTCCCCGAGGAAGAGCCTCATACACTTATGAACATGAATGCACTTACGCCCGGCTCACACGTGCACCTGATCGGAATTTGCGGCACCGCGATGGCGTCGCTCGCGGGAATTTTGAAGAGCCTCGGCTACAAAGTGTCCGGTAGCGACCAAAACGTTTACCCTCCAATGTCGACTCAGCTCGAAAAGCTCGGGATTCCGATTCAGCTCGGATTTAAGAAAGAAAATCTCATTCCGCGCCCCGATCTTGTCATCGTCGGAAACGTGGTCTCGAAATCGAATCCCGAAGCGGAGGCCCTGCTCGCGTCGGATATTCCCTACACGAGTCTTCCGAAGGCCATGGGAGAGTTCGTCATCGGCGCGCGTGAAAGCTTTGTTATCGCCGGTACTCACGGAAAGACGACAACCACCTCGCTCATGGCTTGGGTGACCGACGCGTTCCAGATGGGCGCGGGGTTCCTTATCGGCGGTATCCCGCTCAACTACGGCCAGTCGTTTCGCGCCCCGTCAGGAAACGCGTTCGTCATCGAGGGCGACGAGTACGATACGGCCTTTTTCGACAAGGTTCCCAAGTTCATCCACTACAAGCCGAAGCACGTGATCCTTACGTCGGTGGAGTTCGATCACGCGGACATTTACCGCGACCTCGATCACGTCAAAGAGGCGTTTCAGAAATTGCTGGAATTGATCCCGGCCGACGGCACGCTCGTCTATTATGCCGAGGACAAGAATATTCCGAGTCTGCTGAAACACTGTAAAGCCAAGCGCATCGTGAGTTACGGAGAGAAATCCGGAGATTACCGCATCGTGGATCGCGCCGTCGTCGTCGGTCGCAATCAATTCGCCGTTCATAAGAAAGGCGAGAACATCGCCGACATCGCGGTGAAAATTTTCGGCGAGCACAACTCGCTGAACGCCCTCGCCGTGTTCGCGATGAGTGACGCCCTCGGCTGGGACAAACAAAAAACATTGCAGGCGCTCGCGGATTTCAAAGGCGTCAAGCGCCGCCAAGAGCTCTTGGGAGAAGTGAACGGCATCACGGTGATCGAGGATTTCGCGCACCATCCGACGGCCGTCGACCTCACGCTAAAGTGCATGAAAGAGCGTTTTCCCGATCGTCGTTTGCTTGCGGTATTCGAACCCCGCTCGGCGACCTCTCGTCGAAGCGTCTTTCAAGAAGACTACGCGCGCGCCTTCTCGGCGGCGGACGTGGTGTTTATCGCACAGCCTTTCGACCAAACGAAAATTAATGAAGGCGATCGTTTCTCCACCGACAAGCTCATCGCCGATTTACGAGGTAAAGGGTTGATCGCCGAGACCGCGCCCGACGTCTTAGGACTCTTGTCCAAGATGGCCCCTATGACCAAGCCCAAAGACGTGATACTCATTATGTCCAATGGCGGATTCGACGGAATTTACCAAAAGCTACTCGCCCAGCTCGCCTAAGACACCGAAGAGATAAATATGTTTTCATTGAAGAAAAACGCCGCGGCCTCGCCGCTGCAGAACGTACTCGACACCCTCGATTCGGTCATCCTCGGTAAACCCGAGCAGGTTCGACTTTCGCTCGCTTGCGTGCTCGCGAGAGGCCACTTGCTCGTCGAAGACGTACCGGGAGTCGGTAAGACGACGCTCGTTCGCGCGCTCGCGCGCGTGCTCGGACTCGATACGAAGCGCGTTCAGTTCACGAACGATCTTTTGCCGGCCGACATCCTCGGCACCGCGATTTTCGACGCGACTTCGCAGACGTTTCAGTTTCATCCCGGTCCCGTATTCACGCACACGTTGATCGCCGACGAGCTCAATCGCGGAACTCCGCGCACGCAAAGCGCCTTTCTTCAAGCGATGGAGGAGCGCAGAGTTTCGCTCGACGGCGTCACGCGCGAGCTTCCGAATCCGTTCTTCGTCGTGGCGACTCAGAACCCGCGCGAGCAGATCGGGACGTACCCGCTGCCCGAGTCGCAGCTCGATCGCTTCCTCATGCGGATTCACATGGGCTTTCCGTCTCCGCAGTTCGAGCTCGAGCTCTTGAAGGGCAATCGAAAATCGGAGTCCGACATTCCGGTGATTCTGAATCCGCAGGAAGTCTTGAGCATTCAAGATACGATTTTAAAGGTCCATTGCTCGGACGTCGTGCTGAAGTATGTCCAGCGCATTCTCGTTCAGAGCCGAAGCCTGAAGTCCGACTTCTCGGGGCTCTCGCCGCGCTCGGGCCTCGCCCTGCTGTCGGCGGCGCGCGCGTGGGCGTTCCTCGCCGGTCGCGAGTTCGTCATGCCCGAGGACATCCAGAGCGTGGGCCCGTGGGTGATCAATCACCGCATGAAGTTTCCGTCGGTGTCGGCGTTCGATAAATCCAAGGAGTTCCTGCTCACCGTTCCGGTGGAGTAGATCATGCGAAAATCGGTTTTTAAAGAGAACCGGATCTACATCATGCCCAACGGGCGCGGGTTCATGTTCCTGTCGCTCATCATCGTGATGATCCTGACCGCGGCGACGTACAATAACAACTTGATCTTCATTCTCGCATTCTTCCTGTTCTCGATCTTTTTCGTGTCGATGCTGCAAACGCATTACAACCTGAAGGGCGTTCGCCTTCAATACGTCGGCTGCGAGGAGGCCTTCCAGGGCGACAACATGTCTTTGCTCTTCCACCTGACTCAAAGGCGCGCGCGCCACAAGAGGGCGCTGAAGATCCGCTCGCGCTCGAAACGGTTCAAGACCGTAAAGGGCGGCTACGAAGAGATGAAAGAACACGAGGCCGTCCGCGCCGCGCGCGTCGAGATCGTCGCGTGGAAGCGGGGCCGTCACAAGGTTCCCGAAATCATTTTGGAAACGAGTTACCCGCTGGGAATTTTCCGCGCGTGGAAGGTGTTTCGCCCGGAAGGCGAAATGTTGATTTACCCTAAGGCGCACGCGCGCCAGCCGCTCGAGTCCGGCGTGTTCGAGCTTGGTGAGAATGAAATCGGCCTGCGCAACACGCCGGACGGCGATTTCGGAGAGCTGAAAAACCACCTGCCCGGAGAGTCGTACCACCAGATCGCGTGGAAGCACTACGCGCGCACGGGCGACCTCTACACGAAAGTGCACTGGGGTTCCGAGCACCGCCACGTCGTGATCCCGTGGGCGCCGGGCCAGATGGAGCTCGAAACGTACCTGGAAAATATGAGCGGGTGGGTGAAGCAAGCCGCCGACGAGAACGCGTCGTTCGAGATGGAAACGCCGCTCGCAAAGGTCGAGCCGGGCGCGGGGCTTGAGCACGCCAAGCGCTGCTGGAGAACTTTGGCGTCGGTGAAGGGGGCGTCATGAGAACCGCGCGTCTCAAAAGCCTGACTCTCCCCATGCTCGCGCTCGTTGCGTTCAATTTGCTTCCGCAGCTCTCGCTGCGTGAGACCAACTACACTTTGCTCTGCGGCCTCTTTCTCGGCTATCGCTTAACCGTCGAGCTGCTAGGCTGGCCGTCGCCGACGAAGCTGTTGCTCTTCCTCGCGCAAGTCGTTTGCGGCTTGATCATCTGGCAAGACTACCAATCGCTCTTCGCGGACGGGGCGTCGGGCGCGCTGCTCACGATGCTCGCGTGCCTGAAGACCTACGAGCTTCGCTCGAAGCGCGACTACTTCGTGACCGTGAATCTTTGTTTCCTCGTGTTGATGAGCTACCTGCTGCTCGATCAGTCCTTGCTGCTCACGGTGTTCTTGCTCGTCGACGTGGCTCTTCTGCTCTCGTTCCTTTACGCGCTCGAAAGCGAGGAGTGGAGCTGGAGCAATCTTCGCGCCTATGGCAAACCCACGCTCACGATGACCCTTAAATCGGCGCCTCTTCTGGTGCTTTGTTTCCTGCTCTTTCCGCGCTTCTCGACCGGTTTCGGCACGAATTCGAATCCGGTGGCGAAGACCGGCGTGAGCGACAAGCTCAGTCCGGGATCGATCTCCAATCTCATCAATTCCGACGAGCTCGTGTTTCGCGCATCGTTCTTGAACGGCGTTCCGCCTCCTCTCGGCCTGCGCTACTGGCGCGGTGCGATTCTGGAAATCGGAAATGGACTCGAGTGGAGCCGCGGCCGCGCGACGGATCGAAGAATGGTTCAAACCGGCGAGGGGAGCGGCGACTCCATCGAGATTCACCTTGAGCCCGGATACGAGAAGTTCCTCTTCGCGCCTGAAAACACCGAGGCCGTATACTTCGCCGACGACCGATGGAAAGTCTTCCGTCGCGAAGGCGGGATTTTCGAGCTCACGGCGCCCTTGAAAGCGCGCGAGCGCTACATGGTATCGTTGAGCGACGAGCCCATTCCCGAAGTCACGACCGATCTCGCGAAGTACTTACGCGTGGAGGGCGAGCCGTCCGCGCGAATGCTTCGCTACCTCAAGCGCATGCGCGGAGCGACCGTAAGCGAAACGGTGACGAACGTTCTGCGCGGGTTCCGCGAGGACCAAGGCTACGTGTACACCTTGCAGCCTCCGCCCGCGGGCACGGTCGACGAGTTCATGTTCACGACGCGCGCCGGATTCTGCGAGCACTATTCCGCCGCGGCCGCTACGGTCCTGCGTCGGCTCGGCGTGCCCACGCGCGTGGTGACGGGATTTCAAGGAGGAGACTCGAGTCTCCTCGACAACTACGTCACCGTGCGCGCGCACGACGCGCATTCTTGGGTCGAGTACTACGACGAGCGCGCTAAACGCTGGAAGAGGATCGATCCGACGGCGGAAGTCGCCCCTTTAAGGATCGCGATGGGAAGTGAACACTTTCTTTCGGGTGACGGCGGTTGGATGTGGAACTGGGTCGCGTACTATCGCTTCCGCGCGCTGATCGACGAAGTCGACGCCGCGTGGGTGGGATTCTTGCTGCGCTTCGATCTCGCCCGCCAGAAAGAATTGCTGGCGAAGTTCGGAATGGAAGCCGCGATTTTCCGCGCGCTGCCGGTGTTCCTGCTGCTGGCGATCGTGCTGACGCTCGCGATTCTTTATTTTCTGGAGGCTCAGCGCCGAGAAAGTTTGAGTCGCGAAGATCGCCTCTACCGGGATTTTTTAAAGTCTTTAGAGAAAACGGATTTCAAGAAGGAGCCATTCGAGGGGCCACTCGATCTAATGGAGCGGATCCGCGCGCGGCGCCCGGATCTCGCGACCGCGGCCGAGCCGATTCTGGAGCCCCTGGTACTCGCGCGATTCGGCGGTCAGCGGCTCTCGCGCGCGGACGTAGACGACGTCGCGCGCCGCTTGCGCCGATTTCGAGCTCTCGCAAAGTGAAATTATTTTTTCATGAGTTTGCTGACGGCCGCGATGAGTTGCTCGATCGAGAACGGCTTGCGCAAAAACGTTCCGTGCTTAAGAGCGGCATCGTCGATATCCGTTCGGACCGCGCTCATCAGAATCCGGGGAAGGTCTTTCAGTTTGGGATCCTCATTCACTTGTGAGATAACCTCGAGCCCGGACATGTGCGGCATCATGACGTCCGTGATGAACAGATCGGGCTTGCTGGCTTTAAGCGCCGCAAGGGCTTCGCGCCCGTTGGTAGAGGACTGTACGCGGTAGCCCTCATCCTCTAAGATTGACTGGATCATCGAAAGGAGGTCGAACTCGTCTTCCGCCACGAGGATCGTTTTCATTGGCGACCCCCTCCGTTCTCGCGCACGTGCGCATGCCCGGACAGTATGGCCTCGGCGCTGCCGAACGAATCCGATACGTCGATCCCGTTGGAGGAGATCTTGAACTCGCGGATCGCGGTGTCGTAGGCGCTCTCGCGCATCTTCAAAATCGATATCAAACGGTAAAGCTGGGCCTTGAGCTCCACGTATCGCATTAATATCACGGACTCGACGACGTTCGCGAGCTCCGGATTCGGCATGTCGACATCCGATTTAAAGAGCGGCAATTCTTCCGAGAATAGCGTGGTGACGTCGTACGTTCGTAGCTGATTGGTCAGCGCGGAGAGGAATCGCGGAACGCGATCGTCGTAGATCGTGGCCGCGCGAAAGCCTTCCACGCCATCGATGAAAAGACGTCGTCGCGTGTGCGGATTGTCGCGAATCTTTTCGAGGAGCTGCTCGGCGAGGGAGTCCATAAAGTGCTCAAGGGGCGGCTGCCAAACCAGCTCGATCATGCCGCTCTTGACGAATTTCTTTAAATCGAGCCCCATCGACTCGGCCTTTTCCATCAGGCGGGGCGGCGGCTCGTAGAATCCGAAGTAAAGTCCTCTGTGACCCTTCTTGGCGCCCTCGATCAGGAACTTCAGGCCCAAAGTGGTCTTACCCGCGCCGGGCGCGCCGAGCAGCGCGACCGCCGATCCGGTTGGAATGCCGCCGCCAAGCATTTCGTCGAACTTCTTGATGCCGAATTTCAAACGCTCGCGGTTTTCGTGCGCCTTTTCAGCCGGTTTATCGAATTGAATCTCGGTTCGCGGGTGGATTTGGATCCCGTGAGAGGTGATCTCGAGCTCGTGGCGTCCGCGCAGGTAGTCGCTGCCGCGGAATTTGTGCACGGTCAGCTCGCGGACGGCGCGCGGACCCTGTAGTCGATCGCTCAGCTCGATAACGCCGTCGACGAGCGTGTTCTCGGTCCGCCTTGGCTCCTCGCCGCTGCACGTGCTCATCAAGAGAAGCGTGCAGCCGAACATGTGCGCCAGGGCCTGAAGCTGGTGGAGGAACTCCTTGAACTCGCCCTTATTGGCGAATTGCTCGGCGCTTTCCATTCCGTCAATGACGAACAGATCCGGCTTCCCCTTTTTCATGGCCGAGCGGATGACCTCGAGCAGGGCGACCGGCCCGCCCTTCTTGAGGCTCAAGTAGCCGCTCACGTATTCGATGCGCGATCCGACCACCGCCGGATCGAAAAACTCAAGCTCCTGAATATGCTCGATCATTTTCGTATGCGATTCGGTGAGAAGAGTGAGGTAAACGCAGTTGCGGCTGCCCTTCTTGACGCGATTGAAGCAAAACTGATTCGCGAGAATCGTCTTTCCGCTCCCGGGAGGCCCGTAGATGGCGTAGGTTCCGCTCGGCCGCAGGCCGCCCTTCAGAATGTAATCGAGTCTCGGAATTCCGGATTCCAGGCGGTTTTGCGCGCCCTTCGTGTTCGTCTGCTTCGAATCTTTCGCCTTACGTGCCATTTACGCCTTCCTACAATCTTTAGGTAATCGAATCGTAAAAGTCGTGCCTTCATCCTTCGAACTGTCGGCGAGCACGTCGCCACCGTGCGCTTCGACGACGCCCTTTACGAGTGTCAGCCCGAGGCCCCAGCCTTTCTTTCCGCTCCGATTTGCCGATGTCGAGCGGCGAAAGGGATCGAAAATGGAGTTGAGTTGGTCGGGCTCGATCGTGTTGCCCCAGTTGTGCACCTTAACGTACACGTCCGACTGGTGGTCCTCGACGGTAACGGAGACGGGAAGGCCGTCCGCGCCGTACTTCACGGCATTGGTGAGCAAATTCTCGACGCAGCGGCCGAGGTGGGCCGTGCTCCAAAATCCGGGGAGGGTCGCGGACGGAATTATCACTTCGAAGCGATCGCCATAGATCGCGCTGAGTTCGCTGACGGCGTCCCGAACGATTTCCACCAGGTCCGATTGGGAAATAGCGAGAGGGACGGCCTGGCCGACGCGAATCAAGCTCACGTCGAGCAGGTTTTCGATCATTTTATCGGCGCGATCGATATTGCGAATCGTGCGCGCCAAAGAGCCTTCATGCTCGCTGTCCTTGAGGCGCCGCATGAGCAACTGTGCCGCGAGGCGCGCGGTGGCCAAGGGCGTTTTCAAATCATGAGAGAGGGTCGCGACGAACTGGTCGCGGGCGGCACGCTCGAGTTCGTAGGCTTTACTCAGTTTTTCGGTCTGCAGATGCTCGAATTGTGCGGCGGCCTCGATCATCCCCGTTTGGATGAAGTCGAGAATGAGGTTGCGCTCACGCGTGGGGATTGGCTCTTCCGCTTCAATTACGTCAAATATCACCTGACGAAGAATTTTATATTCCTTCAGCAGTTGGGCGAGCGAAAAGGTCTCTAGGTCCGCGCGTTGCTCCGCGTGCTCGCTTGCTTGCTCCTTGGCTTCTTGCATGCGGGGCGAGCTCGTATTCAGGGACGCGATCAACTCATCGAGAAAATGCGGTAAACTATTGACCAGCAAATTGCGCCTGGTCTGCGCGGCGGGCGGCACTTCGCAGCGCATACGCTCCACCCACGACTGGATGACCAATTCTTTTCGGTCCCGAAGCCGATTTGCAAAATTTCTCGTTACACGTGAGGGTTCGTTCTTCGTCATGAGGCGCGGTTTTGCACGGTAGGTGCCGCGCGTGGGCGCCATTTATAACGCTCGAGAGCCCTGGTGGAAGTTCAAGTGGGGCAAATTCGTTCGCGAGTTCAAGGTTAAACGTGAAAAATTTCGACGTGGGTCCGAATCTTCCACAATACGTTACTAAAAAGGCGCGTGGCTAGGCGGTAATTTCGAGTTGAGAGTCGGGTCGCGAGGGTCTGGCGCCGCGTCAGCCTCTCGACGGTCCCCCTCACGATATGAGACGACTGTCTGAATGCAAGTCAAACTCACGCCTCTCATGCAGCAATACTGGGAGATCAAATCCCAGCATTCCGACAAGGTCGTATTGTTTCGCATGGGCGATTTTTTCGAGATGTTTCACCAGGACGCCGAGATCGCGGCGCCGATCTTAAACATCGCGCTCACGCAGCGAAATAAAAAGGACAGCGAGTCGGCAAAGATGTGCGGCGTTCCGCACCACTCGATCGCGACCCCGATCGCGAAGCTGCTCGCCGCCGGCCACAAGGTGGCCATCTGCGATCAGATCGAGGATCCGGCGCTGGCCAAGGGCTTGGTGAAACGCGCGGTGACTCGCGTGCTGACGCCGGGAATGGTTTACGATCCCGATACTTTGGATCAGCTGAGCGCGAACTACCTTTGCTCGTACGATAGCGACAAGGTCGCTTTCTGCGATCTGACCACGGGTGAGGCATTTTATTACGAGTATGCGTTGTCCGCCGAGCGCGAGGAATTGATCGCGGTACTCGCGCCCGCCGAGCTCGTGCTGTCGAAGGGGCAGTGGGCGGAGCGCGGCCGCACCGGCCTGGATCTGGGCCGCGCGATGCGCTCGGAGTTCGAAGCGAAAGACGCGCGCGACTGCTTAAAGGGCTACGTCGCGCAGATGCAGGGCGAAGAATCATTGAAGGCGCTCGGCGCGTTCGAAGTGCGCCGTCGCCAGTCGCATATGCGCCTGAGCGCCACGGTCATTCGTCACCTGGAACTGTTCGAGAACTCGCGCGGCGGTCGCGACGGCACGCTGTTTACCGCGGTCAACCGCACGCAGACCTGGGCGGGCGGGCGCATGTTGAAGTCGTGGCTCGCGTCGCCGTTGCTCAACGAAGAGGAATTAAGGGCTCGTCAAGACGAGATCGAGCGCTGGTCGATGGATCCGGGTGCGCTGAAACGCTTCCGCCAAGTCCTGGGTGAACTTGGCGACGTCGAGCGAAGGCTCGGTAAGCTCCACGCGACGACCTTCAACGCGCGCGACTTGAACGCGATCGCGCAGTCGATTCTGGTCGGCGAGGCGTTGAGCTCGCTTCACCCGGACGGCGCCAAGCTCAACGGCCTCAAAGAATGCGTCGAGCTCGCGCGCAAGATTGCCACCACGCTTAACGAAGAGCTTCCCATCGCGACCAAAGAGGGCGGTATGATCCGCAAGGGCGTCGTGAAGGAGCTCGATGAGCTGATCGCGCTCACGCAAGATTCGCAGGCGCTTTTGCTCGAGCTCGAAGAGCGCGAGAAGAAAAACACGGGCATCGCGAACCTGAAAGTTCGCTACAACACGGTCTTCGGGTTTTACATCGAGCTGACGAAGACCCATACGCACAAGGCTCCGGACCACTATCGGCGCAAGCAAACGCTGACCAATGCCGAGCGCTACACGACCGACGAGCTCGACCGCCTCGAGGAAAAAGTGCTGTCGGCGCGCGCGAAGCGCGACCAGCTCGAATACGAGATTTTCTCTGGGCTTCGCAGCGAGGTCGTCGCGAACACGCCGTTGCTTCTGGCGCTCGCGCGCTCGTGGACCCGCTGGGACGTCCTGAGCGCGCTCGCGTGGCTCAGCGCCGAGCGCGGCTATGCCAGGCCTTCATTCGGTGAGCGCGTGCACCTTGAGCTCTGCCGCCACCCGGTTGTCGAGCAAACGCTCGCCGACACGTTCGTGCCCAACACGATCACGCTCGCGCCCGGCGAGTGCATGCTTCTCACCGGTCCGAACATGGCCGGTAAGAGCACGCTCATGCGCCAAGTGGCGCTCAACGCGGTCCTCGCGCAAATCGGATCCTTCGTTCCCGCCGTGAAGGCCGAGCTTCCGCTGTTGCAAGAGATCTTCACCCGCATCGGAGCGAGCGACGCGCTCAATGAGGGATTATCGACCTTCATGGTCGAGATGACCGAAACATCAGAGATCCTTAAGCGCGTGAACGCGAAGTCGCTCGTCGTGATGGACGAGATCGGTCGCGGCACTTCGACGTACGATGGACTTTCGCTCGCCCAGGCGATTCTCGAGCACCTGGTCGGCGGCCCGCGTCCGTTCCTGCTTTTCGCGACCCACTACCACGAGCTGACGAAGCTCGCGCAGATCTATCCGCAGCTTCACAACGCGCACATGAGCGTCGTCGAAAAGGGCGGGCACATCGAGTTCCTGCATTCGCTCAATCAGGGGCCCGCGAACCGCTCGTACGGGATTCACGTGGCGAAGCTCGCGGGGCTTCCCGCCAAGGTCACGCAAAGAGCCCAGAGCATCTTGAAAGGCTTTGAAGGGGAGGGCGGCGCCCAGCTTTCGCTCGGCGAGATCCGCATGGCCTCCGCCGAGGCTGAACCCGCGGCGCCGTTGCCCGAATGGATCGAGGAAGTGAAGACCCTCAATCTTTCGCGCATGACTCCGCTAGAAGCCTTGAATAAACTCTACGAATGGCAACGCGAAACTTCCTCCTAGCCGAAGACATCGATGAGGGTCGGGCACTTTTGCTCGACGGCGTTCAGTTTCCACATAAAGTCCGCGAGGCGCGCGCCCGGTTTTCGAAATGGCTCGAAGGCAAGCTCCTCGAGCGCCTGAAGGAATTCGGCGACTTTTCCAAAATCAAACCCGTGCTGCTGGGCTCGTGGTCGCGCCATGAGCTCTCGCCCAAATCCGATATCGATTTGTTGTTCGCGGGCGAGGAGGACGAGGTCGGCGAGTTCGTGCGCGCGGCTTTCAAGGACGGCCTGAAGCTGCGCGCCCGCACGCCCGAGAACGCCGACGACTGGAGCCAGGGCGTCGAGCCCTTTGACGTGCTCGCGCTGCATTCTGCGAAAGCGTACAATCCGCAAGACGAAGCGCTCGTCGATGCCCAGCGCGCGCACGCCGAAAAGCAGAGGCGCCAGATTTATAAAGCCATCAAGCGCGAGCGTGAGGATCGTCGCAAGCGGCAGGACTCGATCTCGAATTACCTCGAGCCGAACCTTAAGTATGGCGCAGGGGGCTTAAGGGACATCGAGCAGGCGCTCGCGCTGCGCGCGCTCTTTCCGAAGCCGTTCGAGGGCGTAAGTACGTACCCGTTCGAGCTCCTTGAGCAGGTCAAGGAAGAGCTCTTGTATCTCAGAAGTCTGCTTCACCTGGCCGGTTCGAGCGACGTGCTTTCGGCGCACGATCAACTCGAGCTCTCGAAAACGCTCGGGATGGATTCCGCGCAGGCGCTGATGAAGTTCGTGCAGAGCCAGCTTGAGCGCGCGAGTTTTTACGCCGACTGGGCGGTCGCGTACAGCCAGGCGAGCCCGAAGATGCGCGAAGCCGCGCGAAAAGGCCTGAAGACCGCGAGCGAGAGCATCACGTCCTTAAAGAGCGAGCCGTGTCTTTTGAGGCAGTTCGAAGTGCGCTTGATTGTCGATAAGCTGGGTGACGAGCTCGGCGACCTCGAAAAGGGAAAACTCCTTCACCGCGCGCTTTACGAGGACGCGCCCGACGACTTCTTGGTCGCGCTCCATCGCACGCGCTGGCTCGAAGTCCTCATACCTGACCTTAAAAAGCTTCGGGGCCTCGTTCAACATGATCACTACCATCGCTTCACGGCCGATGCGCACCTCGTGCAGACGCTTCGAGAAGTCGAGCGCGCGCGGTCCTCGAAGCGCGTTTTCGGCGTCGTGAGCAAACTCACGAAGGACTTAACCGCGCAGGATTGGTGGACGCTCAAGCTCACGGCGCTCTTTCACGATCTGGCGAAAGGCCGAAAGGGCGATCATTCCACCGAGGGCGCAAAACTCGTCGATCAGTATTTCGAGGCGTGGGGCTACTCCGATACGCTCAAGGAGGACGTGCGCTGGCTCGTCGAGAATCACCTTCTACTCTCCACCGCGGCCTTCCGACAAAATCCGCAGGCGCAGACGACCTGGAAGCGCTTGTTCGCGCGCGGTGTGGAAGGCCGACGTATGGTGCTGCTCGCTCTCTTTACCGCGATCGACATCCGTGCGACCAACCCCGAGGCGTGGACGCCGTGGAAGGCGCAGCTTCTTTACAACCTGGTCGAAAATCTGCGCTCGCCCGAAGCGAAGAGTCTCAACGAGCATCTGAACTTCGCGCGCCGAAAAAAACTCGCCGGCGCCGAGGACTGGCTGATGGCCATGGACCCGCTGCTGCTCCAGATGCTCCCGCCATCGCAGCTGATCGCCGATCTGAAGGAGGCCGCGCAGTCCTCGACCGACCTTCCCGTGAAAGTCCTTACGAAGAACAAGCGACTTTGGGTGAGGTTCCACCGTAAGGAAGACCGGCCGGGAACGTTTCAAGGGTTCGTGCAGCGTTTGTTCGGTCTGGGTTTGAGCATCCAACTCTCGTCGGTGCAGACCTTGCGCGGTGTTGGCGTGTACGACTGGTTCTGTTTACGAACGGAAAAGCCTCCGCGCCAGATCGCGAAGTGGCTCGCGCTCGAGTCGCAAACGCAAACGGCACCGCCCGAAGTGCAGTTTCAGTCGATCGATCTCATGTCCCAAGACGACGGAGAGTGGATCTTGAGCTTTCGCGGCCGAGACCAACGCGGACTTTTGTTCGCGGCGGCCCGCGCGCTGAGCGAAGAAAGCTTAAGTTTGCGATGGGCGAGGGCTCACACTTGGGGAAATCAGGTCGAGGACGTGTTCAGTGTCAGGCCTTTCGGAGAGGTCGAATCGCTACTCACGCGACTTCGGCAGAGGCTTGTAACATAAGTGTTTCTCAGTCCTCTCGCGAACTTCCTGCATTTCGCCAAAAGGGTTAGTTCCGAAGTCGGGTCCGGACCGAATTTTCCCTCTTGCACGCAGTACCAAAATCTGTAGACTTTAATTCAGGCAGCGCGTGCTGGTACGGAAACTGGCCGAGAGCCTACTGATCCAATGTCTTAAGTATAAGGTGTTGAGGGAACAATAACCATTAAGGGGAGGGAGCAAGGATGCTCAGAGACGTCTTAATTCAAAAAGGTTTGTCAAACAGAGAAGCAGAAGTTGCGGAACTGGTGACAAAAGGTCTTTCCAACAAGGAAGTTGCTAACCAGTTGTTCGTGACTGAAAAAACGGTCAAGTTCCACCTGACGAACATCTATAAAAAGATGAACGTAAAGTCGCGTGCACAGTTGATCGTATGGTGTTTGCCGCACCTTGGTTTCGTCGAGAAGGACGAAAAGCCGGCTGTCGAGCAGAACAACGCCATCAACATGGGCGCTTCGATTCCCTCGGGTACGACCAGCCTCGCGACTGGCGCGGGCAACATCGGTGGTATCGGCCGTCGTAACGACTTCGGCAACGACGCCGGCGTTTAGTGCCAGGACCATTTTCCGGGTCACGGTGCGTTAATAGTGAATTCGAAAAGGAGCCGTAAGGCTCTTTTTCTATTTGAGGGGTACGACATCCATGAAGCTCATCCCAGTCTCACAGTCTCACGTCATCATGACCGAGCTCGTGCTACCACAGCACACCAACGCCCTCGATAGCATCTTCGGCGGGGTGATCGTTTCGTGGGTGGATATCGCGGCGGCGATCGCGGCGCAAAGGCACTGTGGAATGCCGGTCGTCACCGCGAGTATCGATGCGCTGAATTTCGTGGCGCCTGTGTACAAGGGCTGGATCGTCAACCTGCGAGCGAGCGTGAACTACGCCGGACGCACGTCGATGGAAGTGGGCGTGAGAGTCGACGCCGAAAATCCCGTCGAGAAGCTCGTGTTTCATACGGCTTCGGCATATTTGACGTTCGTGGCTTTGGATAAAAATGGAAAGGCAACACCAGTTCCGCCGGTGTTGCCCGAGACAGAAGCGCAAATCCGCCGTTTTAAGGCGGCGGAGTTGCGACGTAAGCTGCGCCTTCAGGCGCGCAGCGCGACTACTTAAGATCTAATCCGAAATCGTCTTCGTGTTGTGCGCGACCTTCCTCGGTGCGCTGATCGGCAGAGCCCTGGCCGGCGCCTTCATCCTGCGGTTTGCCTTTGGACCGGTTCCAAGCGTCCTTACAAACCTGCAGCGATGCGAGGTAGTTGTTCATCTCTTCCGGCGAAGTGCGGATGAAGTAATAGTTGCGGCTTTCGCGACGGTCGAAAACGGTGAGAAGCGTGCGATTCTCATTCACCATAAATACCGAGCGATCTTTAATGATCGACTGGCGCGTGTGACCGTAGTTCTGATAGTTCACCGGCACGGCCGCGAATGTTCCGACATCGGAAACGACGCCCTGGTAGTTTCTGTCGCGGTACTCTTTGGTTTGGATATCGTAATCCGAATCGTACGTGAACACTTCGCCGTTGGCGTGAATCACGTACGGGTAAAGAGGCATCGAGGCTCTGCCGTTGCGATCGAAAATGCGAACGGCTTGCGCGCAGAAGCGATTGATGTCGTTCTTGCTATCGCGATATGTCGTGAGATTCGCTTTGGAAGCCCATAATCCCGCGTATGAGGAACCAGGCTCTTCTTTCTTGTCGTCCGGACCACAAGCCGTCGCTAAGAGCGAAACTGCGGCGACGAACAATAGGGATTTCCAATCCTTGGAACTCATTAAACCACCTCCGTGCGGTTTTTATTCGAAGGTGGAGTAGTACACGTATTATGCCATCTATAAGCGCAATAGGCGCCCTTTGAGGGGCGCCGGCTTGAAGGCTTTTCAGGACTGACTAGTTTGCGGTCGGATTCTTAAGGGGATAGAGCGCTTGAATCGCTTGAATATCGTAGGGTTGCATGGTCGTCACTGCGGGGTCGTATCCCATGATCGACTTCACGCCGTGATCGAACTGATGATGTAGCCCGAGCAAATGACCGAGCTCGTGTTGGAAGATCTCGAAGTAGAACTGGCGCATGGCCGCGTCGTTGGTCGCGCTGTCGGCTTTCGCGTCGAAATTGGAGTTGCGAAGGCGAAGATCCTCGACGACTTCCTCGCGTAAGATGAAGATGTCCGCGTCCAGCAGCTCTCCGTTTGCAAGGTCATAACTCAGCTGCGTGAATCCCGTCGTGCCTTGCGCGCCTTCGATATTGATCCAGCCGTCGACTACCGTCGTCGTGTGCGTGTTGAGATCCGAGAACGGCGGACAATCCCGGCTCTCCGCGGTTGCGAGCTCAAGTCGTCCCTCAAGTGCTTTTTGCCAGTCGGCTAGCGCTCTGTTGAACTCGTTCGCGATCCCGGGTTGGGGCCGGCAGATGGTGAGTTGGCGCTTCTCGTCCTGCGGCCAGATCATCTTCACGCCTTTTCCGAGGACATAGAAGAAGGTATCCGCGGTAAAGACGCTTTCTTTAATGGGCGCCGGGGGCATGAAGTTGAATGAAATCATCAAGCGATTCGGAGTCGAGGATTTCGCGAAGAGAATCGAGAACGCGCGACGGTCTTTCGAAATGCTCGTGTGAAGAACCGAGACGCCATTTTCGCCGATCTTGTGAGTTTGATTTTCGTGGCGATCCAAAGCTGACACGAGCGTCGCGGTGCGCTTGGCGTTGTCGACCTTAAAAGTCAGTACGACGGCCGAATGGGTGACGACGATCTGCTCGGCGCTTTTTTTGATCTCCGTCGTTTCGAAGCTGTTTTCCAAATCCTTCTTCGCGTCCGTACCGGATTGCGCCGGAGCTTCTTGGCCATTTTCCATATTCGTTCTCGGCTTCTCTTGCTCCGCTTCGGCGAAGCCGCCGATGTCCATCGCGAATTTTCCGTCGAAGAGCTCGACTGGGAGCTCGTTTTTCATGTTCATCGCCGTACCCTTAACGAATACGGCCGGATCCCCCTTCATCTTGCGGACGCCGACTTTCATGGGCTTCTTGTCCTTCTCGAGGAACCCCGGACAGCCGGCCAGAACCAGGGGAGATACAACCACCAAGGACGCCAGGAGAGCTTTAAATGTCTTCATACCCCGAGCTATTTCAAGGGGGGTGCCCCCTGGGATCGAATATAGGGGAGGCTAATGGCCTCCCGGCGGGAAAAGTTAAACACCCGGGCCCTTTTACGGCGCGGTCCGTTTCGGATAGAGCGACTGGATGGCGTTGACATCGTAAGTGGTGAGGCTGTCGATGTCGTTGTAGCCCATGATCGACGGGATGCCTTCGTCGAACTGGTGGTGCAGGCCGAGGAGGTGGCCCATCTCGTGGGTGAGCGTTTCGTAGTAGGCCTGGATGATGCGCGGGTTGGATTCGGCGCCCGGCGCTTTCAGGTTATACCCGCCGAGCGCGTAGCCTTCGGCCCATTCTTCCCGGAGGAAGAAAATGTCGGCGTCGGAAATTTCTCCGAGCGGGTAATTAAACGTGGGCGTCGCGAACGCGGCCTTTGCCTGAGGTCCTACGACCTCGATCCAATCGTCGATGAAATTCACGACTTGAGTGTTCACGTCCGAAAACGGCGGGCAGCGGAGCTCGCGGTAGTAGGTGAGATCGAGGCGCCCTTGCAGCGGGACTTGCCACGCGCGCACGGCGCGCTCGAACGCTTCGACGCTGCCGGGGCTCGGATTTCCGCAAAGAAGGATTGGTCGTTCCTCGGTTTGGTCCCACGCGAATTTCAATCCGGTGCCGAGGAGGTATTTAAAACGCTCGGCCGTTTTGATCGCTTCCGGAATCGCGCCCGACGGCGAGAAATTCAAATCGAGTACGAAGCGGTCGGACGCGAGCTGGCTCTGAATCAAAATCGAGAAGGCCTTTTCGTTGAAGCTCGTGTGCAGAACGCGGATTTCGCGGCCGACGTAGTAAGGCGGCCACTCGCCCGTTGCGCTCTCGAACGAAGCAAGCTGGATCGTTCCCGTCATTTCGTCGCGGGCGAACCGAACCACGAAAGAATCGTTCTTGAACGTGAGCTTCTCTCCGTCGAAGCTGCGCTGGAATGTTCCGACGTTGTCTTCCTGCTCTTGCTCCGCTTTCGCGACTCCCGCCGGATCCGGCGCTTCTTCCCCGGATTCGATGTCGTCTTTCGGTTGCTCGACTTTCTCTTCTTGAAATCCCCGGAGCGAGAGCGACCATTTATCGCTACGAAGGGGCAAGCGTTCCTCGAGCGAGTTTCTCAGATTCGATTCGGCGCTCTGGATGAAGACATTGGGATCGCCCTTAATCAGACGAATCTGGCCGCCTCCGCCTTTGCCGGAATTTTTGGAGCAGCCAACGACGATGAATGTGAGAGCGGCCAGCGCCCAAGCGAAACGCATTCGAATTTCCCCCTCGAAATGTGAACGTGGGAGAGTTATGCCCTCCCACGCTGCGCGTTCACAATACGAGTGCGGCGCAATGTACGGATTTGCGTACGCGGCGACGTGGGCTATGAAATTTCTTTCCGATTGTCCTATGAAGCCTTCACTTCGAGAATGACGGTGCCCTGGAACGTCTTCGCGAGGTTTCCGTAGGCGTCCACCGCCTTCACGTGCACTTTGAGCGGACTTCCCGCGACCAGATTTTGCGGGCCATCGAGGATGAGCTTCACGGCGGGGCCGGGGAGCCACTCGAAGGTACGTCCCTCGGGCAGGCGCAATTGGCGAACGCCCGTGTAGTGAAGGGTCACTTTCCAGGCTTCGGCTTTCGTGTGATTGAATTTTGCGACGCCACGGCCTTCACGCAAATTCACGTGCATGTCTTGCGCACCGTTCACGCGAATGATGAACGTGTCTTCGTAGTGCGTGCAGACCGATCCGGTCGCGTCGAGCGCTTTCAGGCTGATCTCGGTGTCGTTGCCGACGTTCGCTTGCGTGGCGAGAGTCCACACGACCTCAACGGGCTCGGCGGCTTTCACCTGAATGCGAAGCGGCTCCTGCAGTTTCAGCATCGTGCTCGAGGAATCCTGCAGCACGAGCTCGACCTGTCCGGGCTGAACGGGCGAGAGGTCGATCTCGCCGACGCCGTCGACGAGTTTTACCTTCGCTCCGTGACCTCCCACGGGTTTCTTCCATTCCTTCATGAGCGACTGTCCGCTGATTTCGATCGGCGCCGCGGTCGGCTCGCGCGTTGGCGGCTCGGGCGGACGCTTTTTCGCGGCGCTCGGCTTGAGCGGCGGCGGCGTTCCGCCTTCGGGACGGCCCGCGGCCCAATCGAAGCGCTCGGCCAACAGGATCCAATCCTGCTTGGCTTCGTCGTAGACGTAGTCGATGGGGAGAAGCTCACCCTTTGACCACTTCGCCTTAAGCTCGGCCTCGTCGAAAGGACCAAGTTGCTGCTCGAGATGTGAGACCACGAATTTTGCGCTCATACGAGTGATATCGGCATTTTAGGTCACGTCATTGAGCGTGCGCGGTGCCGCTCGACCGAAGGCCGGGTTGCTGGTATATAAAGCCGCACTTAAGTCCTGGAGGACCGAATGAAACGTCTCCTGTCTGCATCCGTTTGGCTCGCGATCGCACTCTCGCTCTCGGCGTGCGGTATTCAATCGATCCCGCAAGCGGAGAACGCCGTCGAAGGCGCGACCGCCGAAGTCACCAACCAGTACAAGCGCCGGAGCGACTTGATTCCGAACCTCGTACAGACGGTGAAGGGCTACGCCAAGCACGAGCAAGAAACTCTCACCGGCGTCACCGAAGCCCGCGCGAAGGCGACGTCGATGACGATCGACGCTTCAAAAGCCACGCCCGAGCAAGTGGCGCAGTATCAGCAGGCGCAAGGGCAGCTGTCGCAGGCTCTGGGTCGCTTGATGGTGGTCGCCGAGAAATATCCCGACCTGAAGGCGGATGCGAACTTCCGCGACCTGCAGGCCCAACTCGAGGGCACCGAAAACCGCATCACGGTCGCTCGCAATCGCCTGATCGAGCAGATCCAAGCCTTCAACAACCTCGTGACCGTTCCGCCGACCAGTTGGACGAACGCGCTCTTCTACCGCAAAGAGAAGAAGGCGCAGTGGGACGTCTCGCCTGAGGAAAAGCAAAAAGTCGAAACCGCTCCGGAAGTGAAATTCTAAAGTGCTGAGCACGCTGTTCGCGCTCGCACTTTGGGTCGCACCCTCTTACGCGGCGGAGGAATTCACTCCGCCCGCGCTTACGGGCCCCGTTGTCGATTCGGCCGGAATGCTTTCGGCCGGCGCGCGCGATCGGTTGGAGCGCTTCATCCGCGCGCTGCACGAGAGTGGCGGAACCCAGCTGCAAGTGGCGACCGTCCCGAACCTTGGCGGGTTGTCCATCGAGGAAGCTTCGATCAAAGTCGTCGACCAGTGGAAGCTCGGGAGCGCCGGTGCGGACAACGGCGTACTGTTGTTGGTCGCGCGCGACGAGCGGAAAGTTCGAATCGAAGTCGGACAAGGCCGCGAAGGGGAGCTCACCGACGCGTATTCGAGCCGCATCATCCGCGACGTCATCGTTCCGCGCTTTAAGAGCGGAGACTTCGACCGCGGCATTCTCGAGGGCGTCGCGGCCATTATTCACTATACGGATCCCGGGTATCTGAAGGACCGAGAGGGCGGCCGGCCGCGCGCTTCGCGCTCCGAGGGCTCCGGTGGCATTGATCTGCAGACTCTCCTCATGATTTTCTTCTTCACGTTCCTGCTTCTGCCTTCGTTGTTCGGCCGTCGCCGGCGTCGCGGCGGGTTTTGGACCGGGCTCGGCAC
>CAYPFC010000013.1:1080-1480 GCA_964409815.1 uncultured Pseudobdellovibrionaceae bacterium | reverse complement strand
ACGGTTTAGGCGGGGGATTCGGCCGGGGCGGAGGCTTCGGAAGCGGTGGCGGAGGATGGTCCGGTGGCGGCGGTGGATTCAGCGGCGGCGGCGCCTCGGGGGGCTGGTGATGAAACAGATCTTGTCGAAGAAAGAGTTGGATGAGCTCGCCGGCGTGATCGCCGAGATCGAGCGTAAAACTTCCGGCGAATTGCGCCTGATCATCGTCGCTCGCTCGACGCCCGTGGGGCACGTTTTTCCTTTACTCGCCTTCGCTTTGATTGCCCTTAGTCTTTTGGTCGTGTGGATTCTGCGCTTCGAGCTTTTGATGAGCGATCATTGGTACACGCCGCCCTTAATGATGGCGCTTGCGATCGGCGTGGCTTGGTTTTTTTCGCGCTGCGATCGCGTTCGCCGCTTT
>CAYPFC010000013.1:0-1070 GCA_964409815.1 uncultured Pseudobdellovibrionaceae bacterium | reverse complement strand
GTCGGATGCGGACATGGAACAAGAGGTTTGGAAACGCGCGCAGCTCGAGTTTCACGATGAAGGCCTCGACGGCACGCGCGCGCGGACGGGAATTTTGATCATGTTGTCTTTGATGGAACACCAAGCGGTCGTGCTCGCCGACAAGGCCATCGCTTCGAAGCTCGACGCCGGCGTCTGGAAGGATGTCATTCAAGTCGTGCTGTCGGGCGCGCGCGGCGGGCAGTGGCGCGCGAAGATCGAAGAGGCCCTGCGTTTGTGCGGGAAATTGCTCGCCGAGAATTTTCCGGTTCAGCGCGGTGACGTGAACGAGCTTCCGAATCACGTGATCGTTAAGCCGTAGCTGACTTACGCAGCGGAAGTGCGCGCGAGATCGTGCCCACGCGAAGCCCGCGACTTTGAAGAGGCGCTCGGCGGGGTGGCGCGTGGATTTTCCGTCCGTGAGACGGCTTGTTCGTCCGGAGATTAAAATCGAGAGTGGAAGTCGGATCGTAGGTTAACGAGCGCCAGGTTAAAAGCTCAAGTTCAATAGCTCACATCGAATGTATGCGGAGTACTTCCGCTGCGGAAGTGGGCGTACGGGACTCATCTTAAATTAAACGCGAGTACTTCCGCTGCGGAAGCGGGCGCACGGAACTCATCTCGAATTAAACGCAACTACTTCCGCGGTGAAACTGGCTCACTTCGCGGCGTTCACGCATTCGGCCCTCGGACGAACGCCCTTCACTCGCGGGATGGTCGACGCGAAATCCAGCACGGAGCCCCCGTTCAGCATCAGCGTGCTGTCATCGCCCGTGTACCAGCTGAGCTTCAACGCGGTCAGAATATCCCGAATCGCGAACCAGCGATCCGAATTGAACTCCATGCGAACGCGTTTTCCCTCGAGCAATTCCACAATCTCTTTCGAGAACAAAGCCTTCTCCGCGGCCGCGACGTCTCCGCGGACCGCGATGTGCGTGACTCTCATCGCGGACGTATTGATTTGGCCGAGGGTTCCCGTCGCCCGGTGGCGGGTCTCGACCCAAACGCGTTCATCGACTTCGTTGTCGTACTCGAATCGGCCGATCACATGT
>CAYPFC010000012.1:318-26237 GCA_964409815.1 uncultured Pseudobdellovibrionaceae bacterium | reverse complement strand
GATTCATAGACACGCAAATTCGCGGGCGTGGAGCGACCAAACTGAGGCCGTGGTACTCGGGAGCGACGACTTAGCAAGGTCCACCGAGCGCCTCGCAGTCATGTCACTTGCGGCCTGAGCGCACCTCGAAGAAATCGATCGAGTTGCAGTACAAAACTTCCTCTTTAGACGGCTTCACGATCTCCATGTTGCGCTCGATCGTGTCGAGCAAAATCCGGCGAATCCGCGCGACGTCCTCCCGGGAAAGCGAATACACGACCGAATAGTGAAGATCCTCGACGCGACGACGATCCAAAGACGCCACGGCCTGCAGGCGCCAGTTCGTGTGGAGATTGCGAATAAACGCCGAGTCCTTCGGAAGATGAATATGACTGGGGCCAATCGAGTACTTGTGGTTCGAATACTTGGCGAACCCGCGCGAGGTCAGGAACTCGAGGGCCTCACGCACGGTAGCCTCCTCCAGATGGAAGTACGCGCACAACTCGCTCACCGTCTGCAGCGACGAAATGCTCAAGGCGATGTGAATCGCGCTGATATACCACTGCGAGTAGTAGTGAGCCTGATCGCTCTCGGAAACGTCGCGCGTCTTCTTCACGCGCGATTTGATCTCGGCGCGCTTGACGAGGACCTCGTCGAGCTTCGCTTGAAAGTATTGCTTCAACTCGCGGGTTCCCGCGCGCTCCACCTGCACGAGATTCAGGAAGTACTCGCCCGCCTGCGCGTCGTGGCCGAAAAACTGGTTCACGCGAAACGCTTGCTCAAGATTGAAGTTCGCGACGCCCTTTAAGACTTGTGAGAGATAAGCCGTCTGGACCCCAAGATGCTCGGCGAGTGCCCCCCGCTGACCGGTGCGCTTGCCCGCGCCACCGAGCGCTTCCACCAGGAACTTCCGGTAGTCTTTGAAGTCATAAACCTGCATAGACAGCCTCGCTGTTAATTTAAGTAATTACTCAGATTGTATCGTAGCGATTTATTAAATTCTATCGGCACGCCAATTGAAGTCCAGGAGTCCCAGAGTATGAAAACGCTGGTCAGATTCACAATAGCTCTCGCCCTCCTCACGCTCACACTGGTAATGGGCGCCGGCTGCCAAAATTCGTCCGGTAAGGGCTCGCCTAAAGAAGGGTCGAGCAGCGGCGGCGGAGGCTTCGGAGACGAAAGCTCGCTGACCATTTTGCACTGGGCGGCCGAGGATCTGGCCAAGCAAATCGAGCAGTCTTCCCCCGGAATCTACGCGAAACTCCCCGAAGGCTGGACGCAAGCACGTCTTGCGCAAGTTATTCGCGCCGTGAAGCCCACGAAAAGCGGCGACGACCGCGCCCCCGAAGTGGAGCGCTACGGTCTGCGCCTGATGTTCGACTACGACAAGGCGGCCGGATACATCACGGCGACCCAGTTGTTCCTCGACGCGTACTCCTCCTTTGAAGTGAATAGCCGCTCGAAAGCAAGCTTCTTCGCGACGCTCGAGGAAGTAAAACTCAGACTCGCGCATGAAGCCGCGCATTTGATGGGGCTTGGCGAGACGAAGGAAACCGATACGTCCGAGGCGCGCGCCTTCGCCCACGCCCTGCTCAAAGCTTTGGATCGCGATAATCTCGAGTGCGTGCCTGTCGGTCGCCCGCCCGCGAGCGCGTTCACCGAGAAACAAAAGATCGCCGCCACCCCGCAAGCGCTCGACGACGTTCAAGGTCTCTCGCTCGCGTACGTGATCCATATCCCGAGCGGTCGCGGGATGGTTCTTTCAAACGCGTCTCCCGACAACAAAGACGGCGTGACGCTCTTACTCGACCGTCACCGCTTCGACTTCGACGTCGTCTCGCGCCGGGTACGCCAGAATTTCAACGGGCTGGGCTCGGAAGACGGAACGTTCTCATGGGACGCGGTCGATCAACGCAAGGCGGTTCTTACCGACAGAGGTTTCCGATCCGAATACAAGTACGACGATCAAGGGATCGATACGCACCTGGATTTCCGCCAATTGAAGAACGAGGGCCAGCTAGTTTTCGAAAGTTATCCGAAAGAGATGCAAGACAATCCCTTGTTTAGAAGCTCGGACGGCCGATTGAGAATTACGGTCGGGACGAACGCCGACGGCCGTATTCAAGCGGCCGCACTCATTCATGTGCCCAGTGGAGAAGGGACTCCCGAGCATATGGAGCTCATCTGTCGCCGAAGCGCGCGAGTTCTTCAATAGCCGACAGGTAAAAAATCCGGTGGTCGTTTTCACGCCACCGGATCCTACAGGAGCCTGCAATCACGCCTACGGGGGAAAGTGCAGAGAGATGCCCTGGAGTTTTCGGCAGAGTGTAGCGCCGTAACTTCAGACCCTTGTAATCGGTTGGAACCAAATCAAAAAAAATTTCAGCTTCACCTTCACTTTGCCTTTCGTTCTCAGTCAAAGAGCCGGTAAGTGCACTTCATCCTGGCTTTCGGCAAAAACTCTCCACTTGGCCCGAGTGGGTCCTCGGCCACGACGGTCGCCCCGAAATGACTGATCGAGTACGTCTCGTAGACTTCGGTTTTGATGTCGGTCACCGAGGCGAGGGAGAACAGCACGTAATCAAACTTGTGGTTGGGTCGAGGCTCGATCATCGCCATCGCGAAGCTTCGCGTTCCGGGGGCACTCTCGGGATTGATCGTCTTTAACAGCTGACCTTCGTAGTATCCCGGGTACAACAGCTGCGCTCTTGCAACGCCCATCTCGCGGACCGCGTCCGCGCTCATATAGCTCTTGCGGAAGTTGTTCACGCTCACTCCGACGATCCCCGCCGAAGGTAATGCGAATAACGTCGCGTGCCCGAACTTCGTGTGACAACTCAACTCGTCAGTCGCCGCAAACGCCCGAGACACGCCGGCCATTAGCGCGAGATAAAAAAGTCCTCTCATCAGTACCATAGCTTCACCCATTCCATTCTTTCACGTTAACGGAACCGACTGTAAGCGCAGGTCACGCGTTTCTTGGGCAGCAAAGACCCATCTCCGGCGCGCGGATCCTCGGTCACCAGAATCGCTTCGAATCGGCTCACCAGACGATCCTCGAACTCATCCGTCACGATTTTCGTCACTGACTCGAGGGAGAACGGCACGTAGTCGGACTTGTGACCGGGTCGAGGCTCTGAAGCAACGACGGAAAACCGCTGCCGGCTCTCGGGACCTTCAAGATTGATCGAGAGGAGGAACTCAATTTGGTAATAACCCGGAAACTCCTTTTCCGCGTTTTTCGCTCCGATTTCGCGGACGGCGAACGACGTCAAATACGATTTCGTTTTACCGCCCGCGCTGACTCTTAGCGTTCCGTAGGCCGGGAGCCCTGCGACCTGAATAGTCCTATCGACCGCCAGACAGCGCAGATGAGTCGGCATCGAGCTCGCCTGTGCGGGTCGCGCATCCACGACGAGCGCGAGAGTAATCAGAAATAGCTTGAGAGTCATAACGTTCACCCTTTCAAAGTTAAGCCCCGGAAATCTGGAGCGATGAAATAAAATTCGTAATCTTTACCGGAGCGAGTACATGCAGCTGACCGCGGTCTCACGAATGGTCATGCCGACCGTCGAAGACAAGCGCGCCGCGAATGAAGCGGTGTAATGTCCGTTCGCGTACTTCAACCAAATCGGGCTCGTGGAGATGAGGTACGCGTACACGGGAGCGTGCTCGCGCTTTTTTTCCTGAACCGTGATGCTAAAGGTACGGGCTTGCGGGAGCATAATCTCTTCGATCCGCTCGGTGGTGACGACCGCGAGGTCTTCACCGGACTCGAACTTTACGCGCTCACCGCCCGTAAAAATTCGCGCTTCGTGACCGCCGCGGGACGCGACGAGGCCCGTGCCACCCTCGGGGGTTAGGCAAACGAGATCGATACCTTTTGCGAACGAAGAACCTGAGAAAAGTATGAATGCTGCGAGAGCGGTGACGAGATTAGCCTGCATTTGAGTCTCCTGTTTTGTGCCTGAGCACGGTTTGCGGGAGAATAAACGCATGGCGTTAATTGCGAAAGATTAACTTAATTAAAAAAGCTGCACTAATTTAAGGAATAAATTAATTAGAACTCCGACGTGAATCGGTCCGTGCGATGAAGGTTCTCGCGCGCCTCGGGCGTCCACACGCGCGCCAGGCACCAGTGACGCCAGCCTTCGCTGAAATCGGCGCCCGTGAAAATCAAAATCGGCGGCAGTCGACGACGGCCGACGAGCATTCGCAGGTCGCGCGCCTCTTCCCAAGTCAGCGGGCCCACTTCCGTCCATTGAACCGAGTTGAAGTGACGTACGGCCAAGCCCCCGCGCAAAACTTCCTGTCCATCTTCGCGACGACGAGCGAGAACCAAGACCGAATCGCGATCGGGGTCGCTTAAGACTTTGCGGAGCTTCTCGAACGAGGTTCCGCGCTCCACCCAGTCCACGTCTTCAAAAGCATCGACGTCGAAATACCGCGCGGGCAAATCGCCTCTCACTTGCACGGCCATACTCGGGTCTGCGCCGCCCAATATATCCGAGCGCAGACGCTTCAACGACGCGTCCGATGGCTCGTCCGCGAGCGCCCAAATTACGCCCCCGAATTCGGCGACCTCCGCGGCGATCTCGTTCTTCGCCGCCGAGCTCATTTCCGAAATGTCCAAGACTCCCGTCTTTTCGCCCACGAGCCACACGCGCTCCCCTCCGACGACGATTCCCGCCCCTTCGGTCAAGTCGCCGAGGACGAAAGCGCGATCCAGCACCCCGCGCGCGGCCTCATGCTCGGGGTCTTTCTCCTTCGGGCCTTCCACCCACGGCGGAAGGAACGGCGTACGCTCGAGAGCCGCCGGCGGCCACGCGAGCGCGCCACTGACCGTGCGATCCTCGCGATTCAAAGCTTGCGCGAGGTCGTCGCTCTCCACATCCGAAGTCAGCCGTGCCTTCGCGGCGAAGGCGAGCATCTCGGCCATCAGGCGCGAGACGCTCTCGTAGAAACTCCAGTTCAGCGTTCGCGTGCGATCGTCCTGCGTGTGGTACATCGGCGTGATCAAACCGTCTTCGAACGCCTCACCCACTAGCACGGCGGGGAGACCGTTCATCCAGTAGGGTCCGTGATCGGCCGTGCGCGGGAACGACCCGCCGGTCTCGACCGAAACCTGCAAAGTGCCGTCGCGGCCGCGCATGCGGTTCATCTGATACAAAAGCATGCGCGCGAACTTCACGCGCGCATCGTACTGGCTCCGGTTGCGCGCCATTTCGCGCGAGCCCACTTCCATCACGACGAGCTGCATGTCGGGCTCGGCGGGCGCCCACGCGATCGTGTCCAGCACGAGCACGCCAAGCAGGTTCTCGCGACTCGAATTCGCCCTAACGACCGCCGCGTGATGCTGGCTTCCTTGAAAGCCGACTTCCTCCAGATCCATCAGCACGAAGCGCACCGTGCGTCCCGGAGGATACTGCTTCATCAGGCGCGCAAGCTCCATCACCAGCGAAAGTCCGGAGCCGTTGTCGTCCGCGCCGGGATTGCCGACCGAATCGAAATGCGCGGTAACCTCGATCACATCGCGGGGCTCGGTCGCGCCGCGAATCGTGGCGACGATGTTGGCTCCGCCATCGAACTTCTCGAGCGTCGGTGCGTAGCCGAGCGCGCGCAACTCGCGCATCAGCTCGCTCCGCGCGGCCTTGCGGCCCGACGAGCTTCCGCGCTCGCTTAAATATTTTCCGTTCTTGAGCGGCCTCTCTCCGGTCAGACGCTCAAGGCGCTCGCGCTGATTGGCGAAATCGAGTTTGGTACCGATGAGATGCGCGACGACCGCCGAGGCATCGGCCTTCGGCGCGGCCTGGGCGAGCGCCTCGCAGAGATCCGAAGCGGAAATCGTGACCGCGAAGGAGGAAACCGAAAACCCCAAGACAAAGGACAGAATTGTTAGGCGCATCTCCCACTCACTAATGCGCCGCCCTGGAGCTGTCGACCGCCGAGCCAGGTGACCGAAAAGATTACCTTTTATTGAAATTAAATCTACAAGATCGCGTAGGCCAAAAAGGCCTGCAGAACGATATTCGTGACGATCCCCGCGACCAAGTCATCGGCGACCGCCCCCACGCCTCCGGGTACCTTGCGGTCGACCCAAGAAATCGGCCACGGCTTCAGGGCGTCGAAGACGCGGAACAACGCAAAACCCGCCAACACGTATGTCCACGTGAAGGGCACCCACGTCATCGCGACCAGGAATCCCGCGACTTCGTCCATGACGAACTCGGGAGCATCGTGCTCATCGGCGATCGTCGCCTCGTAAAGTTGCGCGACCCCGATGGCAGCCACGGTGAACGCGAACGTCGCCATCATGTACGGCATCTCTCCCAAAAGCCCGAACGCGTACACGAGCGGGATCGCCCCGAGGGTCCCGACGGTGCCGGGCGCTTTCGGAGCCCGACCTAAGCCGAACCACGTGGCCAGAATTTTCAGCGTGCTTTCGAAAGACATCGTTCACCGACCATAACCCGCCTTAGGTCCGATCGCCAACTCAAGCGCGATGACGCGGCAACCGAAAAGCACTTGATGACCTTCGAAGACGTTCTCCGAGCGGCCCTCCACGTGGGCGCCACCGATGTGCACCTGAAGGCCGGCGTTATGCCGGTGATCCGCCGTCACGGCGTTTTGCGCCCGCTCGCCTCGAACGCGCCGGTCATGACCGCCCAACAAGTCGAGGCCATGGCCTACGGCTTGATGGACGAGAGACTGCGCCGCCAGTTCGAAGAGTTCCGCGAGCTCGATATCGGCTACGGGATCAGCGGCCTCGGCCGCTTCCGCGTGAGCATCTTCAAACAGCGCGGCACCTTGCGCATCGTCTGCCGATTGATCCCGCATAAGGTTCCGAATTTTCAAGAGCTGAACTTGCCTGCGATGATCGAGAAAATCGCGCACTACGAGCGCGGCCTCGTCCTTATCACGGGCGTCGCGGGCTCGGGCAAGTCGTCGACGCTCGCCGCGATGATCGACCACATCAACCAGCGCGAGAACAAGCACATTCTCACCATCGAAGACCCGATCGAGTTTCTGATTCGCGACCGCAAGAGCCTGATCACACAGCGCGAGATCGGCATCGATACGCTCTCGTTCGGCCGGGCTTTGCGCTCGGGTCTGCGCCAGGATCCCGACGTGATTCTGATCGGCGAGATGCGCGACCGCGAAACCATCGAGAACGCCTTGCTCGCGGCAGAGACCGGGCACCTCGTCCTCTCCACCCTGCACACGCTCGACGCCGTCGAGACCATCAATCGCATCGTCGGCAGCTTCGATTCCAGCCAACAGAACCAAGTCCGCTTTCAACTGGCCGCGGTTCTTAAGGCCGTGGTTTCCCAGCGCCTCTGCGCGCGCAAGGATGGTTCAGGTCTGGTACCGGCTTGCGAGATTCTCATCAACAACGCCCGAGTGCGCGAGCTGATCGAGGACCCCGAGCACACCCAGGACATCCAGCAGTCCATCGAGGAGGGCGCGGCGGCCTGGGGCATGCAAAGCTTCGATCAGAGCCTGATGGAGCTTTTGAACAAGGACCTGATCTCCTTCAACGAAGCCCTGCTGCACTGCGCGCGCCCCGAGGACTTCCGCATCCGTTACGAGGGCATCACCGCCATGGACGGGAAAAAATGGTCGCAAACCGGCTTGTATGATAAGAAGGTGGACGACAAATGGCAGAACATTACCGAAGTGGAAATCGTGCTGCCCGCCGAACCGGACATGACTGATGAAGATGAAGACGAGGGAACGAAAAAGAAAGGACGAGTTTCGTCCAAGAAATGAGTATTCGCAGGCGCTCGACAGCCTGACTCGTTACCTCGCGCTCCGTGATCACTCCCGCCATGAGCTCAAGACCAAACTCCTAAGACGCTTCGATCCCGAGCTCGTCGATAAGCTCATGCAAGAAGCCGAAGACAACGGCTGGTTGCTCGCCGAAGACGTCATCGCGGAACGTCTGGTCCTCGCGCTCGAGCGTCGCAACAAGAGTCGCCGCTATATCGAAGCCCAGTTGATGAAAAGACGGTTGCCCGTGCCGAAGGCGGAAGAGGAAAATGAGATTGAGATCGTCCGTAAGCTCGTCGAGCGCAAGTTCGGTATCGAGAAGCTGTCGTTCGAAGAGAAAGCCAAAGCGTATAGATTTTTAAAATATCGCGGGTTCAAGGACCGCGCGATTAGACAGGTGTTAAATGAAAAGCAATGAGGTCCGCCGCAAATTCATCGACTACTTCGCGAAGAACGGACACCGCGAAGTCGAATCGTCGCGCTTGATTCCCGAGGGCGACCCCACCCTTTTGTTCACGAACGCGGGCATGAACCAATTCAAGAATTGCTTTTTGGGCTTAGAGCAACGCGATTACAAGCGTGCCGCCACCTCGCAGAAGTGCGTGCGCGCCGGCGGTAAGCACAACGATTTGGAAAACGTCGGCCATACCGCCCGCCACCACACGTTTTTCGAGATGCTCGGCAACTTTTCGTTCGGCGATTACTTCAAGCAGGACGCGATTCGTTTCGCATGGGAGCTCGTCACGAAAGAATACGGCATGGACAAAAACCGCTTGTATGTCAGCGTCTTCCAGGACGACGACGAAGCCGCCGACATCTGGCACAAGCAAGAGGGCGTACCAAAGGATCGCATTTACCGATTCGGCGAGAAGGACAACTTTTGGCGCATGGGCGACGCGGGTCCGTGCGGTCCGTGCAGCGAGATCTTTTATGACTTGGGCCCCGACGTCGAAGGCGACCCTAAGGACAACGTCATGGGAGGAAGCGGCGATCGCTTCATGGAGATCTGGAACCTCGTCTTCATGCAGTTCGAAGAGGACGGCAAAGGCGGCCGCGTGAAACTCCCGAAGCCCTCGGTCGATACCGGCGCGGGGCTCGAGCGCATGACGAACGTTCTTCAGGGCAAGATCTCGAACTACGACACCGATCTTTTTCAGGACCTGATTCAGGCCGCGGCGAAGGTGAGCGGCCACGAGTACGTGAGCACGCGCAAGGGCGTGAAGCTTTCGGCCCAGCAGGAAGCCGTCAACGTCGCGCTTCGCGTTCTCGCCGATCACGCGCGCGCGACCGGATTTCTGATCGCCGACGGCGTCTTGCCCTCGAACGAGGGTCGCGGTTACGTCTTACGCCGAATCATGCGCCGGGCGATCCGCTACGGTCGTCAGTTGTCCGAAGACAAGTCTCTGCTGCCCGTCGTGGTCGACGCCGTCATCAAGAAGATGGGCGAAGTCTATGGCGAGCTCAACCAACAGAAAACTTTGATTACGCGCACGGTGACCGATGAAGAAAAGCGCTTCCTCGCGACCCTTGATCAGGGCACGCACGTGCTCACGCAGGAGCTTGGCAAGCTCAAGAGCGGCGGCACGCTTGCGGGCGAAGTCTTGTTCAAGCTCTATGATACCTTCGGGTTCCCGGTGGATCTCACGCGCCTGATGGCCGAGGAAAAAGGCTTCCACATCGATGAGCTCGGGTTCGAAAAACATCTGCAAGCCGCGAAGGAAAAAGCCAAAGCTTCGTGGAAGGGCAAGGCGATGACGGGCGACCAAGCCCACCTCGTGAGCTTCAGCCAGGCCTTAAGCAAAAAACTCGGCGAGACGAAATTCACCGGCTACGAGACCACGATGGAGCCCACGGCGAAGATCGTGGCGCTCTCAAACGGACAAAAGGAAACGAACGAGCTGCGCGCGGACGAAAGCGGCCTCATCGTGGCTGATAAGACGTGCTTTTACGCGGAAGGCGGAGGCCAGGTGGGCGATCGCGGAGTCATTCGCACGCCGTCTGGCGAAGCCGAAGTTTTGGATTGCACGAAAATGAACGGCATCTTCCTGCATCACGTGAAGGTGACCGACGGCGTTTTAAAAGTGAACGACGTCGCCCAATTGATCGTGCATACGACCGAGCGTCGCGCGACCGCGAACAATCACTCGGCGACGCATTTGATGCACTCGGCATTACGCAAAGTCTTGGGCGAACACGTACAACAAGCCGGCTCGCTCGTCGAGCCCGAGCGCCTGCGCTTCGACTTCACTCACAATCAGCCGCTCACGCAAAAAGAGATCGAGCAAATCGAAGACCTCGTGAACGCCGAGATCGGCAAAGGCATTCAGGTCGGCAGCGAGACAATGTCGCACAAGCAAGCCATCGATAAGGGCGCGCTCGCGCTCTTCGGCGAAAAGTACGGTGACAACGTTCGCGTGATCCAGATGGGCGAGTTCTCGATGGAGCTTTGCGGAGGCACGCACGTCGCCAATACCTCACAGATTCGGCTCTTTAAAATCGTTTCTGAGGGCGGCGTTAGCGCCGGCGTCCGCCGTATCGAGGCGATCACCGGAGACCGCGCGGCCGATTACATCCAAACGCTCGCCCGCGAAGCGCTCGCCGCCCGCGCGCAGGCCGGAATGACCGTCGGTTGGCAAAAGTACCTCGAGCCTGAGGCCGCTCGCCTCACGGGATGGATCGAGCAGGCGCAAGAAAGCTCCAAAGCCCTCCAGCGCGAGGTTCAAAGCTTAAAGGGCAAGAACGTGAACCTCGAGGACCTCGTCAAGGGCGCGCAGAAATTTTCGGCGAACGGCGCCAACGCGCATTTCGTGTTCGCCGATATCCCGATGGACGATCGCAAAGTCTTAAGCGATCTCTCGGATCGCCTTCAAGATAAGCTGAAAGATGCGGTCATCGTGATCGTCGGACAGGGCGAAAGCTCGCATCCGGTCATCGTGAGCGTATCGAAATCTCTCACCGCGAAATTCAACGCCGGAAAAATCCTCGGCGAGGTGGCCGCGACTCTCGGCGGAAAAGGCGGCGGTCGGCCCGATTTCGCGCAAGGTGCCGTTCCGAATCGAAATTCGCTCAACCAGGCTCGCGATAAGGCGTTCTCTCTTTTACAGGTGCACTGATGACCCTCGGAGATTGGCTTCACAAACATCCGACGGCGCTCGCGCTCTCGAGCGCTTTCTTTGGTTTTTACGCCCACAGCGGCGTCGCGCAGGCGCTTTACGAGTCGGGCTTCCGCCCTTCGAAGATCACCGGCGCCAGCGCCGGCGCGATCGTCGGCGCCTCGCTCGCGTCGGGCATGGAGCCGCTCGAGATTCGCGACGTCATGTTCGCGGTGAAACGCGACGACTTTTGGGACCCGGGCGTGGGGCTAGGCTACCTTCGCGGTCAAAAGTTTCTCGCGAAGATGAAGCGCCACTTGGCGGACAGCTTCCACAAGACGCGAGTTCCCGTCGAGTGCGCGGCTTTCGATTTGCTTTCGATGAAGACGAAGTTCCTGAACGAGGGCCCGCTGCCCGCCTCGGTCGTCGCCTCGTGCGCGGTACCGATGATGTTCCACCCCGTCCGCATCGGCTCGCAGCTTTTAATCGACGGCGGTGTCTTCCATAAATCGGGAATCAATCCGGCCGACGAGCACCGACCCGTATTTTGCGTGTACCTCGAGTCCGACCGCAGCTTCTACGAGCGACCGGCGAAGTTTAAGCGGCTCGCCCAGAATCATCACGTGTTGAGACTCAAGGGCCTGCCGCAAGTTCTTCCGCATAAGCTCGAAACCGGGAAAGAAGCCTTCGAGCAGGCGTACGAGCGGACGAAGAAGGCGCTTTCGCTTCCGCTGACGGATATCATTTCGGCTTAATTGAGTTCTTCGAGTCTTGGGAATCCGAGACCGCCACCGCCTCCGCCGGGCGGCGAGGCCAGCGCGCGCAGAGGCTCAACCAAGCCTTCGCGGAGGTTCAGATCGTCGGCGACGTGGACTTCTCCGCTCCGGCGATTCTGAACGATCACGACACCGCGGGCGATCTCCGCCGACCACGTCACCAAAAAGTACGAATCACTGACCGCGCTCGGTGCGCGCACCGGAAGCGACGTGATGGTCCGCTCGTCAGCGCGCGATTCGGTGAAAGCCGCGAGTCGGGCCGCAAGGTCGACCGCGCTCACGCGCGGAAGCGCGCCCGCGCTCTTGTAACGCAGACCGCGAAACCAGCCCTCGAGAATCTTGGTGGTATCCGCGAATTTCAAAACCGAAACGCGCCGGCCGTCGACGAGTACGCGAATTTGGTTGAGAAGATAAAACGTCGTCGTTTGCCGAACGTCGATCGCGAGCAAGTAAATGTCGCCTCCACGCTGGTCGGAGTACTCGAGAGCCACGCCCGAGGTGCAGTACACAATATCCAGTTTGCCCGCGTAGCGCTTAAGCGCGAACTGCACGGGCTCGGACTGGGCGACGCCCTGAGCGATGGGTTTTAAAATACGGGAGGTGTGATCCACCGCGGGCGCGCAAAAGCTTTGCGCCCGCGCGGCCGTGGCTCCGGCCAGAAAGACCGTGAAATAGATCAGAATTCTTCCCATGGGAGGGGCTATAACGCAAAGGGCGGCCGGACGGAATGGCCCGCCCCCGATTATGAATTTAATGCCGGGATTTTAGAACAAGTCTATGGGGCCATTTTAGAAGAGGCACAAGATCTCGAAGGCGGCATCGAGAGCCGCCATCGCGGTGATGTCCGAATGATCGAACGGAGGCGAGAGCTCCACGATATCGCCCGCCACGAGATTCTTGATCTTCAAGGCCCGGAAGATGCGCTGAACCTCGTAGGTGGTCAACCCGCCCGGGACCGGCGTTCCCGTCCCCGGCGCGTACGCGGGATCCAGGCAATCGATATCGTAAGTGATGTACGAGGGACCCGAAAACGCCGGAAGCGTTTTCAGGAACGACTCGAGTCCCTGAATGCGAATGTCGTCGACCGTCGTCGACTTCACGCCGTGCCTGCGCACGAACTCGAGGTCGTCGCCGCCCGCGAGCGGACCGCGCAAGCCCAACTGCAGGCTCGATTTCGGATTGATCAAGCCTTCTTCCACCGCGTGGCGCGCGAAAGCTCCGTGGTGATACTCTTGTCCCCAGGCCGCGGGATACGTGTCGAGATGGGCGTCGAAATGAATGAGCGAGAGCGGCTCGCCGACATGCTTGCGAACGGCGCGCAGGAGCGGAAGCGTCGTCGAGTGGTCCCCGCCGATCGCGAGGAAGCGTTTGCCCGACTTCAGCATTTGCGTGAAGTGCGCTTCGATTTTCTCGTAAGTTTGTTTGAGGTCGATCGGAACCGTAGGGCAATCGCCGGCATCCGCCACTTTCAAGCGCTTGAACACGTCTTCGCCGCGCGCCCAATTGAATCCGCGGCCGAGCGAGCTGACCTCGCGCACTTTTGTCGGACCGAAGCGCGCGCCCGGTCGGTAGGAAACTCCGCCGTCGAAGGGAACGCCGACGATACCGACGTCGTAACCCGCGCTCAGATCGGCGAGCGGCAGCCGAAAGAACGTCTTCACGGCGGAGAAGCGCGGGAATTCTCTCCCGCTCATCGGCTTAAATTCCATTGTGCACCTCGGGCTTCAAGATTTTCGACTGCGTTCCCAGCTTCCATGCCAAGTCGCCGGACTTCTGCGCTTTGAGCTCGTGCTTTTCCCAGGCGTCGTAAATGTACTTCGCCGGTTTCTGCTCGGGGTTCATGCGACGGCGGCGCACGACGCCCTCGGCGAGGATCCTCAGCTTCGACTTGCCGGCTTCGGCGACGTACCAGTGCAGCGACTGCACGGTCACTTCTCCCGCGCCCTGATCCCAAATCCAAAGCTGCAGAATCTGTCGGCCCCCGAGCTTTTCGAAGCGAATCTTTTCCCAATCGCCATTAAGCGGAATTTCATCGACGGTGTGCCAAACGCCGTCGTCGCGCGCGATCGTGTCGGGTAACAGCCGCATTTTGTGCGCGCCGGAGCTCAGACGGCAATCACGGCGGCTCAACTCGCGCGAAGAGCACGCGGACTTGTCGGCGGCATGAGCATGAATCGTTAACGCGAGAGCGAGTGTCCAGAGCATGCCGTTAAGTCTAAACGCAATTGAGCCTTCAAACAAGGCGTGCTAACCCTTTATTCACTCTATGAAACTTCAAGACGCCAAGCTCGCACTGCTCGAATGGTACGCGCACAACAAGCGCGAGTTGCCCTGGCGCGCCGATCGCGATCCGTACCGCATTTGGATCTCGGAAACCATGTTGCAGCAAACGACGACGACCGCGGTCATCCCCTACTTCGAGCGCTTCCTCGCGCGCTTTCCGACGCTCGCGGCGCTGGCTCATGCTCCGACCGAAGACGTTCTCGAAGCGTGGTCGGGCCTCGGTTATTATAGCCGCGCCCGCAACCTGCACCGGGCCGCCCAGGCGCTTCACGCGCGCGGTGGTTTTCCGAGGACGCACGCCGAACTGCTCGAGCTTCCCGGCTTCGGCCCCTACACCGCGCGCTCCGTCGCGAGCCTCGCGTTCGGCGAGCCCGTCGGCGTGGTCGACGGCAACGTGATCCGCGTGCTCGCGCGCGATTGGCGTTGGTGGGAGGGCAAGACGCGCAAGGTGATTCAAGAGCGCGCCGACGAATTGGTCGGCGGCGTCGCGAGCAACGAGATGAATCAGGCCATCATGGAGCTCGGCCGAACGATCTGCACGCCGAAGTCGCCCTCGTGTCTATTGTGCCCGGTTCGCGCGGGATGCATGGCGTATCGGGACGACCTCGTGGCCTCGGTTCCGCTACCGAAACCGCGCCGCGAGCGCGAGCTCTGGGTTTGGGAGCCTTCGGTTGTGGTGCGATCGGAGCGCGTTCAGCTTTCCCGGAACGATGAGATTCCCTTCCTGCGCGGACATTGGATTTTACCCGGAGCTGCACGCCGTGTGAAAGCTAAGCCGAAGCAGTTTGATTATAAGCACTCCATCACGCATCATGATATCTACGTGACCTTGAAATCCGATAGGCCCCTGCGGGACGGAAAATGGGTCGCGTTGAAGGAGATTCGCCGACATGCGCAGACTTCCCTGGTGGATAAAGCCCTCGCTCATTGGCGCGCTCGCCATTCTGACGTTCGCGACGTGCAAGAGCGGAGAAAAGGCCGGGGCTCCCGAGGCGGATGAGCCGGCCTCGAACGAGATCATCGTCGTCGGTGACGGCGACAACTCTCAACCCTCATACTCGCCCGACGGAAAGCGCATGCTCTTCGTGAGCAAAGGCCGGCGCAGTCACTCCCACGCGCAAATTTACGAAAAAGATCTCGAGAGCGGAAAAGAGCGCCGGATCACGTTTCAAAACGGCAGCACCGCCGGTCCCCGATACCACCCGAAGGAAGATTGGATCCTATATGCGAGCTCGACGGACGAGCTGAAGGAAGATCCGCCGATGTTGAAATCCCCGGGAATTGAAGTGAAGTTCCCGTTTCCTTACGCCGAGCCGTTCGAGCTTTACATGCACTCGCCCAAGGGACTCGAGATTATGCGACTCACGAATCACCAAGGGTTCGACGGCGAAGGCCGCTTCAATCCCGACGGCAGTATTTCGTGGACGCGCGCCGTGAACGGAAAACTTCAGATCGTGAGCGCGCCGCGCGGATCGAAGCAGCCCCGTCCAGTGAAGGGAATCGGCGCGAACGCCTCCCAGTGGACGGTTTCTTCCGACGGCAAGATCCGCGCGTGGGTGGAGTGGACGGACGACTTCACCACTTCGCGCATCAAGCTGCAGTCGGGAAAACTCGCGGCCATAGAAGTCGGCGCCGAAGGCTTCAAATCGGATTTGCGCTTCTCGCCCGACGCGAAGTTCCTGCTCTGGGCGCAGGTGAATCCGCAGACGACAAAATTTGAAATCTGGAGTTTCGAAATCGATAGCGGCTGCGCGCGCAAGCTTCTCGCCGCCGCCGGAGACCGTCGCCATCCGATCGTCTCCCCCGATTTAAAATGGTTAACCTTCACGAGCTGGAGGAAAGACCGGTCTAGAATTGCACAGGTCCCCTACGAGCCGGCGGCCGGGCCTTGTACGGCCAAGAATTGAGCCGTAATCTGTCCACATGATGTCACTTCTCGCGATGTTGATTTCGCTCGCTCATGCGGCCCCCTTTCCCGCCACTGGCAGCTCGCCGTTGGTCTCGGAAAAGCCCGGATTGTTTTACTCCCCGAAAGGCTTTCGCATTCACAGCTCCAATACCGCGTGGGTGCAGTCGGCTCCGCCTAAGGACATTCCATCCCTGGTGACCGTTTACAAATCTCCGCTTCAGAAAAACGGACAACAGCCCGCGCTGAGCGTTCGCGTGGATGACCTGAAACGCCAGCAGACTTTGAAGACGTACATTCGCAAATGGATGCAGGATTACACGCGCTTCGGCTTCGACGTGATCACCGCGAAGCAAATCAAAGTCGGCGAGAACGCCGCATTTCTCCTCGACATCGTTTCGCGCGAAACACAGAAGCAATTACGCCAAGTGGTCTTCTTGAAAAACAAAACGGCCGTGACGCTCACGTGCCGCGATCATCGCGACTCGTTCGGCAAGACCGAGTGGACTCAGGACGCAGACTAAGCGTCCCGCTTTACTTAAGATTCTTTTCCGCCAAATAACTTTTTGAAGAACCCAGAGACCTTCTGGCCAAGGCCTTTGCTCGCGACCACCGCCGGAGCCGGACGCGACCCATGTCCGCCGCCGTGGCGCTGGCCTTGACCGTGGCGCTGGCCATGTCCGCCGCCGCCACGCTCGTGACGTGGGCGACGATCTCTGTCGCGGCGACCGCCCTGACCCTGACGTTGACCGTGCCCGCCGCCCTGGCTGTGACGCGGTTGTTGTCCGCGGTCGCGCGGCGGTCTTCCGTTGCCCTGCTGCTGTTGATCGTGTTCACCCTGCGGGCGCTCTCCCTGATGACGTCCGCGCTGGCGGTCGCGATGCTGCTGTTGGCCTTCGCCGCCCGCAGCCGCGTGCTGCGGACGATTCGGATCGCGGTCGCGATCGCGCGGTCCACGGTCGCGATCTCTGTTGCGGCCTCCGCGGTCGCGGTCTCTGCCGCCGCCCCGGCCGCCGCGATCACGGCCACCGCCGCGTCCGCCGCCTTCACCGCGCTTCTCGAAGCGTCCACCGCCGCCGCCGCCGGGACGAGGTCCGCGAAAGCGTCCTTCGTCGCGCGGGAACGGCTGGAACTCGCCGACGAGGTCGGTCTCTTCGAGCCATAGGTTTTCCACTTTATGTTTCAAATAGTCTTCGATGCGTTGAAGAGCGTCGACGTCGCGATCGCTCACCATCGAGAACGCCTGTCCGGTCGCGCCCGCGCGTCCCGTGCGGCCGATACGGTGGACGTAGTTTTCAGGATCGTCCGGCAATTCGAAGTTGATCACCATGTCGACGCCAAGAATGTCGAGGCCGCGGGCCGCGAGATCGGTGGCGACCATGATGTTGCGATCGTTCTCGGCCTTGAACTGCTCCATCACGCGATTGCGCTGCGCCTGAGTCAGGAGCGACGAGATTCCCACGGCCGGAACGTTATTGGCATTCAGAAACTGGGTGATCTTTTCGACGTTGTGCTTGAAGTTCGAGAAGATGATCGTCTGGCGAGGCTCGAACTTCTTCAGGATCGAGAGCAGATACTTCGGCTTCTCGTCATGGCCCACGTGCATGATCATATCTTTGACGTTTTCGGCTTTCGCCTGATCGCGCGAAATGTTGATCTCGACCGGATCGGCGCCAAATTCGTAGGCGGTATTCAAAACGTCGAAATTCAGAGTCGCGCTGAACACCAGGAACTGACGGTCGCGCGGAATGCGGCGGAGAACGAATTTCATGTCGTCCTTGAAGCCCATGTCGAACATGCGATCGGCTTCGTCGAAAGCGACGGCGCGGATGAGGCCGAGGTCGGCGACATGCTCTTTGTACAGATCGATGAAGCGGCCCGGGGTGGCGATGACGAACTCAACGCCTTCTTTCAATCCGGCGACTTGCTTTTCGTAAGTCGTCCCGCCGTAAATGGACACGCTCTTTAGGCCCGTGCCTTCGAGGAATTTGATCGCGTTCTCCTGAACCTGTTCGCAGAGCTCGCGCGTGGGCACGAGCACAAGGCAGTACTGCTTCTTCTTCCACTCGGGGAACGCGACGGTTTCAGATTCGGCGACCGAAGGATCGGGATCTACGGCCTTCAGAATGCGATCGATCAGCGGGATCAAGAACGCTCCGGTCTTACCGGTTCCGGTCTGCGCGAGGCCCGCGAGATCCTTGCCCTTTCGGATCAAGGGGATCGCTTGTTCTTGGATTTGGGTGCAATCAAGGAATTTAATTTTGTCGAGATTCGCTTGAAGCTTCGGGTGCAGTTGAATTTCAGAAAATTTCACGTATTAGACTCTATGTGTCACAACTTAAATGTTGGCCCTAGTATACGGAGTCGGAGGACATAGTCAAAAAATTCTTAAGACCGAGAATAAACGCCTCGGGCTGCTCGAAATGAACCCAGTGCCCGGCGCCCTTGATTTCGAGGCCCTTCGCATGCGGCAAACTCTTAAGCATGCGCTCATACACGCTTTTCGGGAGATCGTTCGAAAACTCTCCTCTCACCACCAAAACGGGCATTTTCAGATTCTGATATTCGTCCCAGCGATCCGTGTTTCGCCCTTCGCGGAGGCTGTCGAGAATGGCGTTCTTCGCGAATCGCCAGTCTTGGGTGCCGTCGGGTTTCTGCTCAATGTTCGAGAGGAAAAACCGGCTCACCACCTCCGGCCGAGGGTAGAATGAGATCTTCGCGGGGTAATGATTCTCGAAAAAATCTTTTGCCTCCGCGCGCGAGGCAAAGGGGACCGGAACCAGATCGAGAAGCTGTTCGATGCGGCTGATCGCGGATGAGCTCGAGTCCGGCCCGATGTCTTCGATCACCAGCTTTTTGACTCTTTGCGCAAAATAGGTCGCGAACTCCAGTGCGTTGCGACCCCCCATCGAGTGACCGACAAGGTGAATCGCCTCCCACCCCAAATCGTCTAAAATTTTCTGCAAATCGAGCGCGTAATCGTAAGGACGGTATCCAGACGCGGGATGAAAACTTCGTCCGTGACCACGTTGGTCGAAAGTGAGTATGTTGAACTCGCCTTCGAAGGCTGCCGCGATCCGCCGCCAATTGGCCGCGGACCCCATGAGGCCATGCAGAAACACGAGTTTCTCGCCTGAGGGGTTACCGGTAATCTGGTGATGAAAGTTTTCAATGTACTTCATGAGAGTCTGACAACCGAATGAACGTTACCCCTAAGCCGCATCTGCATCAAGACTGGATTGACTCGCACGCCATTGGCATCGTGCGCGCGTTACAGAAAAAAGGTTACACCACGTACCTCGTGGGCGGCTGCGTGCGCGATCTGCTAATCGGCATTCACCCGAAAGACTTCGACATCGCGACCGACGCCAAGCCGGACGAAGTGAAGTCGATCATCCACCGCGCGTATGTGATCGGGAAGCGCTTCCGCTTAGTGCTGGTCCGCCGCGAGGAGATGCAATTCGAAGTGGCAACGTTCCGCCGCGAGTTGCGCGAAGACGAGGTGAGCGAGAGCCTGCCCGCCGGAGACAACGTCTTCGGCACTCCCGAAGAGGACGCGCGCCGCCGCGACTTCACGATCAACGGCTTGTTCTACGATCCGATCGCGGATCAACTGATCGACTTCGCTGAAGGTCTTCCGGATCTGGAGCAGCGCTGGGTGCGCATGATCGGTGATCCGCGCAAGCGTTTGGCGGAGGATCCCATTCGCATTCTGCGCGCGCTGCGGTTGAAGCACATGATCGGCTTTCAACTCGAGCCCGAGCTGCGTTCCGCGATGATGGAATCCGCCTCGACGCTTCCGACGACGGTGCTTCCGCGCCGGCGCGAGGAGATTTTGAAATTGCTGCGCTTGAAGAATCCCGATCTGGCTTTTCGCGAGGCGTACGATCTAGGAATTCTGGCCCATCTGTCGCCGACCCTGCATAAGCAACTTGAAACCGAAGGCGCGGATTTATTTTTAGAGCATTTGCGCCAAATGGCCGACGCGCGCGCCGATGGCCAAAGCCCCGCGGATTTGTTCGCGCTGCTCGTTCATGCCTACGTCCGCGCGTTCATGCAGCCCGAGCCGACCGCGGGCCCGCGCTCTAAGAATGGGCTCGACAACGAAGAGTTTCAGGCGTGGATGCGCGACGAACTCGGAATGTTCAAGTTCGAGCAGGCCCTCACGGTGAAGGCTCTGCACGTGGAGCCGTTGCTCGCGAAGCGCAAAGAGTTTCAGCGCAAGGGCGAGCGCCGGCAGCGCGCGCTTCTCACCAATGACGCGTTCCCGATGGCGTTGATGTTCGCCACGCGCGATTATCTGCTTTCTTGCGAGGATCATCTGTACTGGTCGCAACGCTACTCTCAACTTCGCGGGCAAAATCCGGGCGGCGGAGACAACAAGCGCCGCCGCAGACGCCGTCCGCGTAAACCCGGTGGTGGCGGAGCTCCAAAAGACACCACCGAAGCGAGGTCGTAATGTCCATTACTCATCTGCTGATCTTGGCATTGATCGTGATCGTCATCTTCGGAGCGAAACGCTTACCCCAACTGGGCCGCGGTCTTGGCGATGGAATTCGCGAGTTTAAGAAAGGCCTGCGCGGCGAAGGCGACATCGACGTTACCGATTCGGTAAAGCGCATCGAGGACGATAAAACCTGAGCCTAAGTCGGGTCCCGTTGTCGGGCCAAAAGCGCCTGCTAATCTATATACATGAGCCTAAAAATTTTCTGCGCGATGCTCTTGGCATTGTCGGTTTCGGCGGCTTCAGCGGGAGTCGATGTGCGCCGCGGAAGCTTTTCTGAGATCGCCACGGATCTGGACGCCAATGGCGACGGGTTTAAGCTTCGCATACAACGCATCTATGACAGCCGCTCCTCGTACAATGGAATGTTCGGGCATGGCTGGTGCTCGGAGCTAGAAGCTCAAGTGCAGCTCCTCCCCGAGGGCGCCGCCAATCTTGTCGAGTGCGGCGAAGGGCGGCGTACGCAATACAGCCCCACGGAAGCCAACTCACGACTGCCGAAAATTGCCGACGAAATTGTCGAAGCGCTGGAAAAGCGCGCGAACGCAAAGCGCGTCGGCAACCGAGCGGATCTACGCGAACGACTACTGCGCGATTCGGTGTTAAGGCAACGAGCCGCACGGGCCGTCGGCATTCGCGCGGCTCCGTTACGACCGGGTTCGAAGCTTCGAGCGCAAGGGACTCCGGGCGAGATGGCATATGACGGATTTACGTTCGTGGTTGAGGACGCCCGAGGGCGAATCCGAAAATTCTCGTCGGCCGGTAAGCTTCAGTCCATTCACGATCGCTCCGGTCACTGGCTGAAACTCGCTTACCGCGAGGGTAAACTTATCTCCATTTCTGACGACTTGGGCCGCAAGCTCAACTTTGTCTATGATCCTTCTAAAGGAAAAGTTCGCGAGATCCGAGGACCAAACGGCTGGAACGTCGTTTACAAGTATGATGGGGACTTGCTGGTCTCAGCGGACGGTGGCGAAGGCTTCAAATCCGCATACCAATATGACTCTGCCAAAAACCTTACGCGCGTCACTCGAGCCGACAATACGACCGTTGCCGCCCAGTACGATCGCGAAAAAGACCGTCTACTCCGCATCGACTTAAACGGCGAGTGCAGCGAATCCTATTCCTATGCACCCGCATCCGACCACCTCAAGGTGAAAGCAACCAAAGTCTGCGGAAATCGAACGACCGCGGAAGGAAGTTTAGTTTTCGGCTACCGGCACCAACCGGACGGGCCGGCCGCGCTCGCGACCCTAGAGACGACTTCGAAAAGCGAGAAGACGCGGATCGAACTAGGTCCAGCCGGTCGGCCAGTCGCCGCTGTCCAAAATGGACGAACGACAAAGTTCTCTTATCTGCCGGACGGCCGACTCGCTTCTCGTACCAACGCCGATCTTGCCCACGCCTTCGCTTACGAGGGGCGGTCCGCTCGCGTATCGGCGGTGACGACATCCTATTTCCACCCCGGGGGAAAAGTTCGCGCGAGAAAATGGACGAAATACAAATATGACGTTCGCGGAAACGTCGTGCACGCCAAGAGCTCCCAGGGCAGAGCGATCGATCTGAAATATGATCGCCGCGGCCGCATCCAGGCCTTTCGCGCTAAGGGCGAGCGTGAAGTGTCCATCGCCTATGACGATCGCTTCGGCAAACCGAAGACAATCTCTCAAGCACAAACGGGATCGCTTAAAATCGCCTACGACGGGCGCGGAAACTTGAAATCATTCGCACCGAAAAACGCACCCGCGGAAAAGTTGTTAACGGCTTACTACGGCCTTGCCGATTTGCTTCGACTTTCGACGGCAGGCACGGGGTTTTAGAATGCGATCGATGCTCGCTCTTTTGACATTCGTCATGATTTTTGGGTTCGCCCCGAGCGCCAATTCAGGCATCATCGCTCTCCAAGGGCGTGCGGAAAAACTTGAAGCCGAGGCCGCCGCACAAGCCCTGCTCGATTTGAACTGCGAGGATCTCACCAACAACGAGCAGGTTCTTGACGATCCGACCGACGCGATTATTCAAGACCTCGAGCTCGAAGATGCGGAGACCACCAAATGATTCTAAAAGTTCTCTTCGCACTCACATTGCTCTCGGTGCCGAACGCGCTGGCCGCGGAAAAGAAAACTCAAAATTCTCAAGTATCCAAGAACGCCCCAACAAAGACGGCGGTTTCGAAGCGTAAACCTGCGCAGCAAGCGAGCTACACCTGTCGAATCACCCGGCACACCGAGGCTGGTTCAGTATCCGACAATTTAACGCTCAACGACCGGCTTAAGTTCGAAGGCATCGAGAAGTTCGAAGCCATCACACTCACCAACTCAAATGGCCGGTTCACGGTCGTGGTCGACGCGTTTTTGGAAAACCCGTCCGCCCCTTACCTCGTCGACCGCCTGGAGTGCGACCTGGAACTAAACTGTCAGGGCGGCCGCTCCGTGCATACGGCCAAAGGCGTGAAGAAAAAGAAATATCAGATTGTCCCGCACGGGCGATCGGCCGTAGCCGTGCTCGGAATGGCTGACGTCATCCGTTTCTCGAGAATACCGAATGGATTTCAGTTCACGGTGATTCAGGTCGGCCTTCCGCAGGATAAGTATCTCGGAGTCGACATGGAGTGTACGTCGCCATGACCTTATTACGCGTACACATGATTCTTATCCTGACGCTCTTCTGCTCGGCCTCACGCGCGGAGAAGTTAACCGGTACGGTCACCAATGTGACTCCCGGACGCTCGGTCGCGTTCCGCGACGCCAATACCAATTTCATTTTCAATTGGGCGGAATTGCCGGCAAACGCGCGCGCCCTGCTCTCAAACCCCGAGTCCAAATCTCGAATCATCGAAGTCGATGTGCCGAGCCACGCGATCACGACGCGGATACGCACCCCTCAGGGACTGCGTTCGGACTGTAGCGAGCTTCCTATGTCGATGGACGAACTCGAAAAGATCATCGATTCCCCGAACGTGAACGGAACGGTGGATTTCCTGCGCGCGCTTCCCGAAGGAACCTTCGAAGGTTACACGTTCGTGACAAATTCGTTGAGCGCCCAGCGCGGCGAGGGCGAATCACGAGTCCGCCCGATGTGGCCTCGAGTCTTGCGTACAAACGCTACGGGTTCGATCACGTTCTCATGGACCTGCGATCCCAACTCCGAAACCTACAATCAGGTCGAGCTTCTTTACGTCGAAAACGGCGAACTCAAAGCGCGCAGCTACGAGCTCGACAAACCCGCGGGCACGCGTGGACCTGCCGGCCGCATCGACCCCAACCCGACCTCGTGCGCGACTTGCCATTCGACCGGCGTGCCCATAAACGGCCGGCTTTCGATGAAGCACATTTGGCCCGAGTATTTTTCGTGGAGCGATTGCAAGGACAATCGCGGGATACAGATGTACGGTTCGTTTGACGATGCCATGGCACCAGGCGAGCAGCGCGCACGTGAAGCGAGCCACCCCATGCATTTTCCGGAGGGATGCGGCGGCGAAGCCGATGTGGCCTTTAACGAACGGCACAAAAGGGAATTCAACCAGTTCCGCGAACTCCAAAAGGACAACCCTTGCTACAATCTGCTGCCCAAACCTGAAAATCCCTCAGAGGCCGTCGATGGGCTGAGTTACGCGTATTATCCCTACCATGCAGTTAAGAGAGACAACGATATTGGCCTGTCCGATTACTCACTCGAAACCAATACGCGCTTCACGGACATGTACGCACATCATAATTCGCAGCGGATTTTAAAGCTTCTTCAAGAGTCTCCAGACTATGAGAAGTTGAAATATTACCTGGTCATGGAAGAAGCCGGATGCCTCGTTTCTGAAGACTATATGATGGTCAAGCGATTGGTGCCCCAACTTCCCTTGCTCGATGACGAGGAATACCTTCGTCAGCAAGATCCCCGAAACGATCAGAAACTTTTGTACACCTTCAGTTTGTACGCGGGGTTGCGGGCCGCGGACTGGTCGCTCGCCTACAGCTCGAATACCGATTACAACGTTCCCAGTTATAATGCCGTCATGCCCGCCGATACTCGCTCGCGCGATCTTTCCACATCCGACGTGGTGGCAGGCCTGATGCTTCAGGAATTGGCGAAGGGAAACTCCTCGCTTAAGGGGCCCGCCGAGAGCGCAATCACTCGCGGCATCGAACAGCAATTTGGAGGGCGTCACGCGTGCATAGACAAGCTCGGAGGAGGGATCTCGAATTCGGTAAAAGGGCATGACGAAGACCTTTGCAAGGCTCTGCGCGCGGCAAACGAGGCCCATGTGCGCGAGTGCCTGCGCGAACAGTGCGGTACCACGACCCTGGAAGCCGGTACCTCATCCCTCCAGGCGGCCGTCACGATTTCCATAGTCGAACAAATTCGCGAAGACATGGCGAAAGCCGACGCGACGGAGCTTAACGCAAGCATCGAGCGCGGGCGGGCCATCGTTCAGAGCCCTACCGGCAAAGGACACTGTGTGAATTGCCATTCGAGAACCGAGTCAAACGCGGCCACACGGCCGAACCGCTTCCTCTTCGTACCGGGCGAAAATCTTAGCTCCGACGAACAGGACAGGAGCATCCGAATCCTCCGCCAACGCTACAACGAAGGATTCTTATCGGATCTGGAGTCAAACTTGAAATCGGGCAGTATGCCGGCCGACACCGGGTTTACGAACATGATGTCTGATCAAGAAGTTACAGACGTCATGAACTACTTTAAGAGTTTCGCGCGCTAAATCACTCGACGAGCTTGATCGCGGCCGCGGCGATGGCTTCCGCGTCGAGGCCGTGCTTCTTATACAGCTCCAGCGCCAAATACGCCGACTGGCCAAACTCGCCCTTCACGCCGAGCGAGCGCGCCTTCACGCTCACGCCCGCCTGCACGAGCGCGTGGATCAGCAAAGAGCCCATTCCGCCAACCAACTGGTGATCCTCAACGGTGAGCAAACGACCACCCGCCTTGTCGAGCTCGGCTTTGAACGTCGCGACGTCGGGCTTGTTGATCGCGGAAGCGTTGATGACGGTCGAGTCGATACCTTTAGACGCGAGCGCCGTCGCGGCCTGCAACGCCTGACCGATCAGCGCGCCGGCCGAAGCGATGACGAGCTTGGGCTTCGCGCCTTCGCGTAAGATTTGCGCGCGGCCAAGAGCGTAATTCTTCGCGCCGTAGCTCGGCGGAAAGTTTTCGCGGCCGAGGAAGAAAATGTACGAATCGGGAACGTCACCCTTCTTGGTCGCGGCCGCGAACTCATCGACGGCCTGGCCGACGAGCGCTTCGGCTTCATCGCTGCACGAAAGCGCGTACACTTTCACGTGCGGGATCGAGCTCGCCATCGCGAAATACGATAAAGCTTGGTGAGACGCGCCGTCCGCGGCGTCTTGAAAGCCCACGTGCGAGTAAATCGCGATCACCGGAGCCTGTGAGAGCGATGCCATCGTGTGCGGCAGCGCGCCTTTCGTCACGCCGAATTGCGCGAACGTGTCCACGACGGGAATGTATCCGAGCTTCGAGGCGCCCGCGGCCACGCCGCGAAGAGCCTCCTCCAACTTTCTTCCGCGCCGGGCACGCGCCCAGAATTGCGCGGCGGGCCGATCCGCCGCAGCGACACGCGCACGACGTCGGCCCCCGAG
>CAYPFC010000012.1:0-308 GCA_964409815.1 uncultured Pseudobdellovibrionaceae bacterium | reverse complement strand
GCGACGCCGATGTCTTGCGTGGAGTCGGGAAACGCTTTTTGAAAATCGGCGACGCCGGTCGAGCCGGGAAGATCCGCCGAGATCGAAATCACGGGCAAACCTTCCTTGCGTTTCGCGATCAGCGCCTTGCTCACGCCGACTTGAACTTTGATTTCGGGAACTGCTGGCTTTTCGCCGGAGGATTTTTTATTCGAGGCCTGCCCGACTTGCTCCTCCGCCCACTGCAGAAACGGCTTCGGAACTTCGCGGCCGGTGTAGATTTCGGTGAGGAAATCTTTCAGCTCGGTCGGCGCCTTCAGCGGAAAGCC
>CAYPFC010000011.1:18774-26809 GCA_964409815.1 uncultured Pseudobdellovibrionaceae bacterium | reverse complement strand
TCTTCGCTCAAAATGTCGCGCGCCTCTTGGAAAATCCGCGGATTCTTCAAGCAGCCGCGGCCGATCATGACGGCATCACAGCCGCTCGTCTTCAGACGCGAGATCGCCTGCTCGGCCGACTGAATGTCACCGTTCCCGATGACCGGAAGCGGGCTCGAGGCTTTGACCTCGGCGATGTAGTCCCAGTCCGCGAGGCCGGTGTAGGCCGCGGCGCGGGTTCGCCCGTGAATGGCGACCCAAGCGGCGCCCTCTTCGCGCGCGACCCGCACGACATCGTGCGAGTTCCGCGAGGCCTGATCCCAACCCGTGCGGATCTTGATCGTGACGGGAATCCCGACTCCCGACTTCGCGGCACGAATGACCGCGGCGAGCCTCGAAAGATCCTTGAGGCACGCGGAGCCCGCGCCCTTATTCACGACTTTGGGGACCGGGCAGCCGAAGTTGAGATCGACGAAATCGGCGCCGAGCTGCTCGACTTTCTTGGCCGCTTCGCTCAAATGCTCCAGATTTTCCCCGAAAAGCTGCACCCCGACCGGGTGCTGACTCGAATCAAATTCCATCAGCTTCAGAGTTTTGTCAGAAGAATATTTGAGACCCGTCGCGCTTACGAGCTCGGTCACGACGATCCCGCATCCCATTTCGCGCATAAACGAACGAAATGGACGGTCCGTAATTCCCGCCATTGGGGCGAGAACGAACGGGTTGTCTTTGAGATACTGCAGGAGCTGGGATTCTTTCACGCCCTCTATTTAGCTGTGAATACGGCTACTTGTAAACACCCATCCGCCCCCGCGTTCAAAGAATGTTTTACACCTGAAATCCCCGCTTTTCGTATACATCCCTTGTTTATTCCGAGAGGAGAAACTGGACGTTTCGTATGAAAATCGAACGCTCTAATAAAAATTTCCGGGCGTGTTGACAAAACTTACCCCAATACCTCAGATAACTATTTTTGAATAAGGGTGTTGGGATATCTCTGCTACTCTGAAATTGAAGCTGACCCAACGAAGGAGTTGAGCATGCTATCTGAAGACGTAAAAATTCGATTCGCGGGTTTCGAGCCCACGGCAGAAGCTAGAAAAGCGCTGTACTTCGTGCTGAACCAGCTCCACTTGAAATCGCCCAGTCAGTCGTTTCTGGAAGCGACCTTCACGATGACCAACGGGATCATCGAGGGCGTGATCGCCGTGACTTCCAGCGCCGAGAACTTCGTAGCGAAGGCCTCGGACTCGAAGATAACCGAGCTCGGCAATAAGCTTTTCGATAAAATGGGCGCACAACTCGAAAAATGGAAATCACTGCGCTGCCTCTAACCTAAGCAGTTGACTCCTCTCCCCGGGATCGAAATTCTCGGGAACAAGGGAGGAGTCACTATGAAATTCGTTTTAGCCGTTCTTTTGTTCGCCCTGGGAGCCGCTGCCCAAGCCAAAACCGCGGAAATCAACTGTATTAACGATCGCGGTGGCATGTACTGCGATTGGCAGGTTTTGAACGGCGAGCCGCTGATCAACCTTCATCTGGTTCAAGACGACGACGCCAACATCTGGCGCGGAGTTCACGTGCGTGAGCGCGACGGACACCGCCTGACAATCGATATTCGCTACGAAGAGGAGCTCTCGCAAGAGGGCGATTTGGTTGACAGGAACCTTCGCACGAAAGCGACGCTCTCGACCCCGCAAGTGAGCGCTTCGACTTCGGGTTCGAACCGCGTCGATATCGGATTGAATAACTGGAATTACGGTCGCGGCTTTTTCTGCCGTTCGATCAAAATCCTCTAAGAAAGCATCGCGATTTTCTGACGGGTGTTGAAGTAGTCCTTCCACGGATCGCTTCGACGCCCCTTCAAGTAAGCCAGAGCTTTCTCCAGCGTAAACTGATTCGAAGCCTTTAGCGGTCCGAGCTCCTTCCACGAGATCGGCATCGCGACCGCGCTTTTCTCACGCGCCCGGAGGCTGTAAGGCGCGACCGCCGTGGCGCCGCGACCGTTCCTCAAGTAATCGATAAAGATCTTTCCGCGACGCGCTTTCTTCGACAGATTGCCCGTGAACAGATCGGGATCGCGCGACACCATCTCCTGCACGAGGGTTTTCGCGAATGCCTTCACCGTGCTCCAGTCGTAAAGCGGCTCGAAGGGAAATTGCACGTGCAGACCTTTCCCCCCCGTGGTCTTTAAGAAACTTCTAAGGCCCAGCTGATCGAGGATCTTCTTGAGATCGAGCGCGGCCTCTTTGACCAGCTCGAACTCGACGTCAGGATCGGGATCGAAGTCCATGACGATCTGATCGGGCGTCTCGATCGTCTGGCGGTGGGCGTTCCAGGGATGGATCTCGAGCGCTCCCCACTGGACGAGCGTGAGCAACCCTTGCGCGGAGTTCACGGTCACCCAGGGCTGATTGCCCTTTTCGGGAATGGCGACGATGTGCTCGGGAAGATTCTTCGTAAAATGCTTCGAGAAAAAGCACGGCTTCGTCGAGCTCTCGGGGCAACGGACGAGCGAGAGCGGTCGATCCGAGATGTGCGGAAGGATACGGGAGCTCACGACCCGGTAGTAGTCGGCGACGTCCTTCTTGGTGAGGCCCTCTCTCTCGAAAATCACCCGGTCGGCATGTGAGATATGAAAGTCGTCGACATCGTCGTATTTTGAGGTCGCGGCATTTTTCCTTCGGGCCGAGGATCTGGTCGCCGTGGATTTCACTTTGTCTCCTTTGACTTTCTTGGGCTTTTCGATCCCGATGAGTTTCGGCGCTTTGTCCGAGCGCAAGGCCACGAACACGGGCACGCGCAATTGTTTGTCCTTGGTCCATTGGGCGAACGTCACTTCGGCGACGAGCTTGGGCTTCACCCAGTGGTTTCCGCCCCCGCGTGGGCTCATGATTTCGAACGGAGACTCGTCGACTTCGATCTTCTTGAGCTTCGCGTGAATCTCGCGCAGCAGCTTTTGATCGAACCCGGTGCCGACGCGGCCGACGAAGCGCAGCCGCTCGTTCTCGTACACGCCGAGCAGGAGCGATCCGAAGCCGACGCGGCCCCCGGTCCCGTCGGTGAAGCCGCCGATGACGAATTCCTGACGCTTAATACACTTCGATTTCACCCAGAGATCGCTGCGGCCCGAAGAGTAAAGCGCGTCCACGCGCTTCGAGATCACGCCTTCGAGCTCCATCCCGCACGTCGCCTTGATCAGCTCTTCGCCCATTCCCCGGTAGTGATCGCTGAATTGAATCTGCGGATGCCCCATTTTCTGAATGAGTTTTTGCAGCCGTTCCTTCCGCGAGATCAGCGGAAGATCCCGGTAATCCTCGCCGTCAAGCTCGAGCAGATCGAAGACCCAATATATAAGCGCGTCCGTCTTGTGCGCCTTCATCGCGTTCTGAAGCATTTGAAAGCTCGAATGCCCGCGGTCGTCCTGCCAGACCACCTCGCCGTCGAGAATCGCGCTCTTCGCCTTGAGTTTTTTTAGGGCCTTTTGGATGGAGGGATACTTCTCGGTCCAATCGAGACCCCGACGCGAGACCAACGATATCTTTTTGTTCTTCAGGTGCGCCTGGATGCGATAGCCGTCGAACTTGATCTCGTGAATCCAATCGTCCCCGGCCGGCGGTTTGTCCACGAGCTGCGCGAGCTGAGGCGCGACGTAGTCGGCGAACCGAGGCGAGCCGTTTTCCTCGTCTTCGCTCGAGCTTTTCGTCGTCGCGATCGCGTTGCGGTCGTGGCGCTTGAACAAGAGCCAGTTGGGCTTGCTGCCGCCGGCGCGCGTGCGCACAAGCAGGAACTCCCCTTTGAGCTTTTTGCCCTTTAGGCGGAACTCGAGGCGGCCCTTCTTCATTCCCTCATCGGGATCGTTGATCGGCTCCCACGTGCCGATGTCCCAACGGTACACTTTACCGGCGCCGTACTCCCCTTTCGGGATTGTTCCGGTGAACTTCGCGTACTCGATCGGATGATCTTCGACTTCGACGGCCAGGCGACGCTGCGAGGGATCCATTGAGGGCCCTTTCGGTACGGCCCAGCTCTTGAGCACCCCTTCCCACTCGAGACGGAAGTCGTAGTGCAAGTGAGACGCGTGATGCTCTTGAACGACGAAGATCAAATTCTTCACCGAGCTTTTCTTTACCTTCGCGCCCGGCTCGGACGTGATCTTGAAATTGCGCTTACGTGTGTACTCGGCTAGAGGTCGCATGACGTCCCTTCGCTTTCTTGCGTCCATGAGCCGCGCGGCCGTTGCCACGCTCTTCTAAGCTCTTGCGCAGTAAAGGCAGGAGGTCGACCACCTTCGATGGCTGGACCTCGGGAATTTCCTCTTCCACCTCTTCGATGACGTGGCTCTTACCCGCTTTGATTTTCGCTTTGATCCGTTTCATTAGATCGTCGTAGTAAGTGTCCTTGTACTTGGCCGGCTCCCACTTTCCCGACATTCCCTTGATGAGATCTTCCGCCATCTTGAGCTCGCGCGGCGAATAGCGTACGTGCTTGACGTCGTCGAGGTACTTGACCTCGTGAACTTCGAGCACCTCATGCGCGAATCTCAAGAGTATGCAGACCAGGTACTCGCCGCGAGCCATGACGGAGCATAGGTGCTGCTTGGTTCGGATGACGATCTTGCCAACGGCGACTTTACCGGTCTTCTCGAGCGCGTCGCGCAGGAGGAAATAGCCCTTCTCGCCGTTCTTCTGAGGAACCAGATAGTAAGGTTTCTCGATCAAGAGCGGATCGATATCCTCGAGGTCAACGAAATCCTCGATATCGATCGTTTGCGTCGCCTTCGGGTTGGCGGCCGCAAAATCCTGTTTGTTCATGATGACGTATTGATCGGGCTCATACTCGTAAGCCTTCACGATGCGATCATAGGGAACCTCGCGGCTCGAGTTCGCGTTCACGCGCTTGTACTTGATCGGGGCGAGGTCCTTCGAGTCGACCATGCTGAAATGCAAGTCCTTGGACTCGCTCGCGGTCTGAAGCGTGACCGGAATATTCAACAAACCGAAACTGATTGAGCCTTTCCAAATACCGGAGCGTGCCATGAGAATCCTCCAACCGCGAGGATTTCAAGAACTGCGCCAGGCACCAGGGCCGCGAAAGCCCGACTCCCATCGCGCTTCCGGGAATTTTTGCCCCGAATTTTACGGCTTGAGTCCCTCGCCCTCGAGCGCCGCGCGGACCGCGGGTCTTTCGGAAACGCGTTTCATATACGACTGGATCGCGGGAAAGCGCGAAAGATCGACTTCCATCATGCCCGCCCATCTCGACACCGTATAAAAGTACGCGTCGGCGACCGTGAAGTTGCTTCCCGTCAGAAAATCGCCGTTGGCCAGGGACCGGGAAGCCAATTCGTATTTCGCGGCGAGAGCTTCGCGCATCGCGGACTTTAATTCTTTGTTCCCCTCGGGATTTTTTACCATCCGATCGGCGGCGAACATGACTCCATAACTCTTGTGAACTTCGGTCGCGACGAAATTCAAAGCTTCTTGCAGGCGCACGCGCGCCCAGGTTCCCTGGCGCGGAGCCAGGCCGCTTTCGGGTTTCATATCGGCGATGTACTGGAGGATGGCTGCGTTCTCGGTCAAAATTTCACCGTTATCGAGTCGGAGCGCCGGCACGGATCCCTTTGGATTCACCTCACGATAGTCGCCGCCGGAATACTGCTTCGCGCGGATGTCGACTTTTTCCGTCTCGAAAGCGATCCCGGCTTCCTTCAGCGCAATATGGGGCGCGAGAGAACAGGTACCGGTCGCAAAATAAAGTTTCATGGAAACCTCCTCAAGTGAAGGTTGAATCTCTACCACTTTACGGTCTAATCTGAAAAGCCTATGAGCGGCGAGCTGAAGAAGACATTCAATGAATTGAGCCAGGCGCTCCAGCGCCTACACAAGGACCTCCTTTTCCTGGAGGCAAAGCGACTCGAACAAGAACAGGGCAAGTCGCTTACGCCGTATGAGCTGTTGAATGCGTCACTTAACGATCCGTCATTGGCCTGGTTACGAAAACTCTCGGAATTGATCGTCCACATCGACACGATCATCGATGAGACCCCGAATCTCTCGGCCCAAGACAGCCACCGCGTCGCGAGCGAGGTGATGCAGGTTTTAGAAAAGCCGCTCGGGCTGATCGCGACGGATTTTTGGTCGCATTACTCGGCCTACCTCTCGAGCAACCCCGACATCATCATGAGACACGCCAAAGTGAAGGATATTTTGGCCTCGCTCAGGCCGTCGATGCAGAACTAGAAATCGTTCACGCGGATAAATTCGATGCCGGCGGACTTCGCGCAGCCCTCGTCGCGCTCGGAATCGCCGACGAACACCGTTTCTTCCGCCGGCCAATTCATTTTTCTGAGGATCTTGAGAACGCCGTCGGGATCGGGCTTGGGCGCCTTCACGTCTTCTTTCGCGATGATCATCTCGGGCTTCAGGTCCAGGCGCGCGAGCGCGGCGAGCGCCGTCGAACGGGCGTTCAAGGTTAATAGCGCCCATGGCTGACCCCTGAGCTCTTCGACCAGCTTCTTGTTGATCGGCGCGCTTTCAAGGCCTTCCTGCTCGAGCAGACTCAGATTCTTCATGAGAAAGTTGAATCGGCCGGGGTTCGCCGCCTTCACGGCGAAGAGATTTTCGTCCAAGCCCATCTTCTTGTCGTACTTGAATCCGAGAGGCTTGATTTGCTTGGCCACCCAGTCTTTCACGCGCGGCCAATCGGCCTGAAGCTTGAGCAGCGTTCCGTCGAGATCTACGATGCGATACTTCATTTCAATGTCTTCGCCGACCATTCGGGTTTCTGGAAGAGCCTTGGCTGGCGGTCAATTCCGCGCACCCAATAAAGATCCGCCGGCAGCGGGTTCACTTTTGGAACTTCGGCGATCTTCTCTCCGAAAGCCAGTTTCATATACATGTAAGGCATGTTCAAGCCGGCGGCCGAGAAAAAGTTGCTGGTCGTGAAGAAGCGTCCGATGTTGATCTCGGTCACGCACGGGATTCCGCGCCCGTTCTCCTTGATGTCGACGCAATACACGCCGTGAGGCGCGGGATCGAGCGCCCGGATGGCGTTCATCGCGATGGTGTTGACGTCGTCGCGGTGAACGGTGCGCGCGATCGAAGGAGAAGAGGACTGTCCGCTCACCATGAGGCTCGCGAACACGTATTCGAGGCGCTCGCGCGCCATCGAGGTTACGAGCTCGCCCTTTTCCCAAAGACTCTGGAAGGCGAACTCGCGTCCCGGCAGGAACTCGGCGACCATGAAGTTCTGAGGGCCGAGGCCTTTCATCTCCTCCCAGTAACGAATCCAGTTCGCGGCTTGCTCGTAGGTTTTTACGGGCAACGCGGCCTTGCTGCCGGCGCCGGCCACGGCGCGAACCCACACGACGTCGCTATCGCGCTTGATATCGAAAAACTTTTGTCCCAAATCCTGGTAGTTCTGAATTTGAATCGAGCGCGGGACCGGAACGCTGTAGTCGCGAAGTTTCTGATTGGTCGTTGTCTTATCGTGGCAGATTTGAATGACCGCCGGCGAGGGAAGATAAACCGGGCATGCGAACTCGGCGCGCTTCGCGCTGATCATCGCGACTTCGGCGTCGGGCTGCGGGTGCAAGAACTCGATTTTTTCTTCTTTGATCACCTTGTTCACGGCATCGACGTATGCCGGATCGTTGCAGCGTGGAACGAGGTAACGGGCTTGAAGGTCCGAGCACTCCATGTGGATCGGCGAGGTATCGACGCCCACGATGTGAAACGGCTCTCCGCTCATGCGGAGAGAGTGGACGAAACTCTGGCAGGCGTTTCCTCCCGCCCCCGTGACAAGAATTCGTTTCATTGCGGCCTCCCCTTACACGGCACTGATACCGCCCTGGCCCATGGCGATCGCCATCTCGGCAAGATTCACGATCTTGCTTCCTTCTTCCGCTGTCGCGAGGTTGCAACGTCCGAGAGTCAGGTAGTTGTAGATCTCATCCGCCTGAACGAGGAGCGGCTCGCGCTTCGTCACGCCGAACTCGATCTGGTCGGTATTCATGTAGTCGTTGATCACGTCGGTAAAATTGAATTCCTGGCGC
>CAYPFC010000011.1:2792-18764 GCA_964409815.1 uncultured Pseudobdellovibrionaceae bacterium | reverse complement strand
ATCGTTCGCTTGATCATTTCGCCTCCGACGACGCTGCAAGTTTGCAGGATGTAATCGACGCGCGCGACGCCTTTGCTGCCGGTAACGCCCAAGGTGCGAATCTTCGTCGGTGTGATCCAGTTCACGTGCACGGAGGCGCTGGAGCCCTTGTCGTTCGAAAGCAGAAGTTGAGCGGTGTCGTAGTAGTTGCGATCAAACGAGTTGTGGCAAATGCTCGAGCGCAGCTTCAACGGGCCCGCGAGCAGGCAAAGCACGTCGAGATCGTGCACGGCGAGATCGAGAAGCACGTTCGTGTCGTTGCGTTCCTGCGGAAACCCGCCCACGCGCGTGGTGGAGAAGTGAATCGGCGTTTCGATAATCCCCGATTCGATGACCTCGCGAAGCTTGCGGACGGCCGGATTGCAGCGCTCGGTGTGGCCGACGAACATCGGCACCTTGGCCTCCGCCGCCATTCCGGCGAGGCGCTGCGACTCTTGAAACCCGCGGGCAAGAGGTTTTTCGACCAGCATCGGGACCTTCAGCTCCAAAAGCTTCGACGCGAGCTCGAAATGAGTTTTGGTCGACGAGGCGACGACGATAAGCTCGAGATCCTGAACCCCGACCACGAGCTCCGCGGCGTCGCGGTACCACTTGGCGCCCACGGGAAGGACGTCTTGCGTCTCTTCGCGCGGGTCGACCAGCGCCTTCACGTCGAATCCCCCGTGCGCGAGCAAAACGCGCAGGTGGTTGCGACCCATTCTCCCTAACCCCACGACCGCCACGCGAAATTTGCGCTTACGCGACTGACTCATGGTTACGCTCCTCTCCTGGCGCGAAAGAAAATTTCGGCGCCCCATTCCGGTAGGCTTCGGCCGACGCTAAAAAGCGCGTCGCAGAAGCTCTCGCTAAGTTCATCCATTTTACTGTTGGGAAACGGTTTCAAGATAATTCCGTCGAGCTTCACTTCGCGAAATCCCGCGCCTTCGAGCTCGGAGCGCAATGTGGAAAAATCGTAGTAGCGATAGTGCCCGACTTTGTGATCCTGCTCCGAGAGCTCGTGAATCTCGCGCATCATTCCCATCGCGAGGCCGAGGCGGCGATGAAGCGACGTCGCGTTCGGAACGGTCCCCAGAAAAAGCCCGCCCGGCTCGAGCCGCTCGATGACTTTCTTGAGGAACTCCACCGGTTTTTCCACATGCTCGAGCACGCCGCTGGCAATCGCGAGTGGGTACCTATCGCTTAGGTTCACGCTTTCGAACAAACCATGATGCAGACGCACGTTTTTGCGTCCGTCGAAGCGCTCGCGAAGCTTCGCGAAGAACGCGTCGGCCGGCTCGACGGCGTCGACGTGGGCGAATCTCCCGCTGAGGTATTCGGTCACCGGGCCTTCACCCGCGCCGATCTCAAGCACGCGGGAGGACGCCGCGATCTCTCGCGAAGATTCGTCGATCAATTGCACGCGATATTTTCCGAGGCGGCCGTTGAAGCCCGCTTCGTAACTGTGACCGTGAGCGATCGCGCTCAATTTGCTTTGCTCGGATGCCGCCGACATGTTGTTCGTCCTCATATTGCAGTTTAGCAAAGGAGCGCCGGAGCGGCTCAAAGTATTCGGCGGCTTGGGCTTAAGACGGGAGCATTCGGTGACGGCCCTGACCCTTGAGCCGGCCGTGATGGCACGCGAACGAGAAGATCTGCTTAAAGACTCGCCATCCATCCCTTACGGGCTTCACCCGCGACGGCCGGAAGTCGGGCTGCATGGAGATCGGAACCTCGACCACTTCCGCGCCTTCACGCTCGAGGAAGTAAACGAACTGCGTGGAGAAGAAAAAATCGTTCGCGGGGCAGAGCGCGTGAAGCTTGAGCCATTTCGAACGGAAGATCAGGCTGCCCTGCGGATCGCGAGTTTTCATTCCGAGCAGCGCGAAACGAATGGCGCGATATACGGCCGACATCGCGACGCGCGCGAAACCGCGCGGGGTCTGGCTCTTGGGGTGGGCCTTGCTCCCGATCACCAGGTCCGCGGCTGCCTTTCCGCTGAGGATCGCGTCGACGTCGCCAAAGCCGAACGGCAGATCCGCCGCTGAAAATACGACCCATTTTTCGCTCGGAAAACTCCTCTTTTCCAGAGCGGCCATCGCGGTCCGGAAGGCGAGCCCCTGACCCTTCTCGGGAACGCGAATTCCGTCGACCAAACCGGGGTATTTTCCCTTCAAACGCTCAATTCTGGACCAAGTTCCGTCGATACTACCATTGTCGGCAATGAGTAATTCGCTCCCCGGATGTCCCTCGAGGAACGGAACAAGCTTCGCGACGAGCGCGTCGACTTGCTCCTCCTCGTTATATACCGGGATGACGAATACGAACGACATGGTGAGATTGTCTCAAATAGAGACGATGGCAACAACATGGACGATGTCAGGAACCTAGACGGCTGAGATAAATTTATACAGGGAGGCCCCGGCCGCGACCTTGCAAACTTAGTAGGTTGATCGTGGTTAGAGGGGGAACGTGATGCGTACGTCTCAAAAACGCACAATTTATCTCGCCTTATGGCTAGTCGGGGGCTTCTACCTCGCCTCTTCATATAATGCGTGCGCACCGGCGAATTTCTCGGCCTCCCTCGCGAGCAAAATGGAAGAAATTCAGTCGGCGGCATTGATTCTGATTAATAAAGACGCGTTGTTTACGAACAGCGATCAAGTGGAAGTGAATCTGGAGAGTCCGCAGGCGGACGAAGTTTACGTCACGAACGATCCCGCTTGCGCAAGCGGCGGGCAATGGGAGCCGATGATTTCGGCGCGAAGCTGGACCCTGAGCCTGAAGAATCAGGAGACGGTCGTCTACGCCAAATTCCGCAACAGAAAAGAAGGCATCGCAACGAGCTGCTTGCACGACGCGATCATTCACGATGACCAAAAACCTGTGATTAGATTGCAGGCGCCCTCAGTCGTTACGAACGTGAACGCTCCGGTGTTCTTCTTCATCGCGGGCGACACGCTCTCGGGTCTCGAGAAGACCACCTGTCAATGGCCGGGAAAAGCCGCGCAGATTTGCGATATGGCATCCAGCGACGGAAACGTCACCGAAGGCCGTTACCTCGTGAACGTCATCGCGGAAGACCGCGCCGGAAACGTTTCGGACCCCGTTGTTCAAGATCTGGTTGTCGATCGTACGCCCCCGACCGTGACTTTGCTCGCGTCTCCTTCGAGCGTGAGCAACTCGACCGCTGTCAATTATTCTTTCCTCGCGCAAGACAGTCTTTCGGGCGTGCAATCGGTAGAATGCGCATGGGGAGACGGCAGCGCCTTCGCGCCCTGTTCGTCGCCTCTTGCGACGGTGCGTTCCGAGGGCACTCACAAATTTCGCGTGCGCGCTATCGACAAAGCGGGAAATGTGGGCGTCGAAACCACACACCAGTTCCAAATCGACCTGACCGCTCCGAGCGTGAACATCACGTCCGGGCCCGCGGATCTGACGAACTCGACAAGCGCAACGTTCGCGTTCAACGGCAGCGACGACGGCGTCGCGATCACCTACTTCGAGTGCCGCGTCGACTCGCAGGCGTTCAGCGCGTGCGGCTCGCCCCAGTCTTACAGTAACCTCACCGAGGGCTTGCACAAATTCGAAGTGCGCGGACGCGACTCGGTCGGGAATATGTCGGCTCCGGCATCACGCGGCTGGATCATCGACACCACGGCTCCCGCAATCACGTTTATCCAGACTCCTGATTCTCCGACGATGCAGTCGAATGCGGACTATAAGTATAACGTCACCGATAGCGGCGGCATCGCGAAGACCGAGTGCTCGATCGACGGCGGGGCCTACCAGGCCTGCGCCTCGGACGCAAAGAGCTACACGGGCCTTGCCATCGGTTCGCACACGTTTAAAATCAAGGCGACCGACAAAGCGGGGAACAGCAAAGAAGCCTCGCACTCGTTCCTGATCGATCAGAACGCACCCGCGATTCAGCTCACGCGCACTCCCGCTTCGCCTTCGGGTGAGGCTTCATTCCGCTTCGAGTTTCAGGCGAACGACGACCAAGGAGTTGCTTATGTCGAATGCCGGCTGGACGCACAAGCGTTCGCGCCGTGCGACTCCGCGACACAGCACTTGGTCAGCGGTCTAACCGACGGCTCGCATCGTTTCGGAGTGCGCGCGGTGGACACCGCTGGTAACGCATCTCCGGAAGCTTCTCACACGTGGAGCGTGGATGTGAGCGGACCCGTAATTTCGTACTACCAGAATCCTCCCGCCGTCGCGACGATCGTCACCCAAATTTCGCTCGGCTTCACCGCAACCGACGCGGGATCCGGCCTCGCCAGCCTCGAGTGCAAGCTCAATGGCACCGTCGTCGGCTGCTCGTCGGGCGTTAACGTAAATCTCGGCGCGCTTCCTGCCGCTGAGTACACGTTTATCGTGACCGCTAAAGACGCTCTGGGGAACACCGCCGTCGACACGAAGACGTGGAGTATCCGAGCCGCCGCGCTGAAGACTCAAATCGCGCAAGTGCGAGAGAATCGAAAGGTCGACATCCTGGTCGTCGTCGACAACTCGCTTTCGATGTATCAAGAGCAGGCCAACATGGGCCAGCGCTTCTCCTCTTTCATGAGCAAGATCCGCGGCCTTGATTGGCAGATCGGCGTCATCACGTTTCGGAGGACGGCAGCGATAAGGACGGCCGGCTTGTGCAACTCGATGGTCTTGCAGGCAAATACATCTTGAATTCCGCAATGAATGAAGCGACTGCACAAACCTTGTTTTCAAATACCGTGCAGATGTCGCCTTGGGGAAGCGGTTACGAGCAGGGCATTAAGGCGACGATACGCGCCATTCAGCGCTCGCGCGACACGAGTAAGTCCGTCAATGCGCCGAACGCTCAGCTCTTCCGCCCCGATGCCGCGCTCGCGATCGTCGTTGTTTCGGATGCGGAGGAAACCGGGCCCACAACCCCCGAGAATCTCATCGACCTGGTTAAGTCCACTTGGGGAAGCGCGAAGCCTTTCGCATTCCATTCGATCGTCATCCCCGAGAGTCAGTACACGACTCCGAACTCGGAGAAGTCCATTTCGGCCGATCCTTGCAAAGATTATCGCGAGTCTCAGACACACGACGGGCGCACCTACCACCGTCTCTCGGAGCTTACCGGCGGCATCAAAGGCAACGCATGTACCGAAGACTATAGCTCGCAGCTGAGCGCGATGGGAACCGCGACCGCGGAGCTCGTAAATTCCGTAATGCTCTCGTGCCAGCCGCTCGATGCGAACAGCGACGGCCTCGTGAATCACGCGGACGTGACCGTGACCGGCGCGAACGGCGCCAGCATCGTGGACTTCACGCTCAACGGCACGAAGCTCACCTTCACCAACGCTCTTCCTGTTGGCGATAATCAGATTAGCTTCTACTGCGCGGAATAGGACGCGCCCTTGGTCCAAAACTCCTAAGACCTTACGACAGATTTTCCGCTGCCGGCGCGGTTCTCGCGCCGGTTCCGCTTAGACTCTTCAGAACGCCATCACATCAAAAGACGGAGGATCCATGATTCGGAGAATTCTATTCGCGGTATCGCTTGCGATAGCCCTCGGCGGCTGCGCCGGTGAAAGCCAAGACCCCGAACGCAGACCCGCTAACGGTGAATTCGGCGGGCCAGTGGAAGCACCAGGGAATAAAGATCAGTCCGCCTGCTACATTTACCCGCTCTACTCCGTGGGAAGCTGCGAAGCTCTTATCAAACGCTCGTCCCTCACGGGCAGCGTGAAAACCGATTACACGTACCCGTCCTCCTCGGACTCCCGGTACCGCGCGCCTGTGAATTTGATCGATCTCACGAAGATCAGTCTGAACGCGCAAATCACCAAGAACTTCCGCCTGAGCGAATTTATGGCGACGCACAAGGGACGTTACGGATATTTCGCCGAGCACGTCTTCGGATATCTGCAAGGTATTCGCGACCGCCTCGCGGTACCGGTCCGAATCAACAGCGGATACCGCAGCCCCGGTTACAATAAGAAGATCGGCGGGGCGCGACTCTCGCGCCACATGTATGGCGACGGCGTCGACCTCGGTGGAACGTCCACGTCCAAGCTTCAAAGCGGATGTCGCGCGGCCGGCGCTTCGTACATTCAGGTGTACAGCGACGGCCACGTGCACTGCGACTGGCGCAGCCGCTCGCTCGACGACACGTTCGTCCCCGGCGCGGCCGGCGTTACCCTCAGCGCGCTCGAGGTTTCGGCGATGTCGGAGCCCGAGTTCGCCAAGATGCAGGAAGCGATCGGTGGAAAACCCGTCATCGCGATGAACGGCGACGCCGCGCTCGGCTCCAAAGTTGAGTTCTCGGCGTCCATCGAGCTGCAAGAGGACCCGGGAGAGCTCCTGACCGAATGGATCGTCGTCTCGCCCGACGGCCAAGGCTTGGAAGCCGAAGGGTCCCTCCTCGAGGTGGAGTTGGCCCAGCGCGGCCAGTATCAGGTGCGCGTCCGCGTCGGCGGATATGCCGAGAGCGTCTACACGCTCTTTGTCGAGTAGAATTCATTGATTCCGCGGGGAGAGGGTTGCTAACGTCAAAGCCGCTATGGCTTTCCCTCTTCACGCGATCCGGTCTTTCCAGATCGATCACAATTCAACGTGCAATTTGCGCTGCCCCCAATGCGCGCGCTCGCACGGTGGCGGCGTAAACCCGGTGATGCCGGTGAAACAGTTGCCGGTGGAGTTTTACCGAAAGCTCTTCACGCCCGAGCTTTGCGCGCAGCTCGAGTCCGTTCTGTTTTGCGGAAATTACGGCGACGTCATCGCCTCGACGAATATTCTTGAGGTCGTGGCCCACTTGCGCGAGGCGGGCTTACGCAAAATCAATATTTTCACGAACGGCAGCCTGCGCGACGAAAACTGGTGGCGCGAGATGGCCCACCTCTTGCGCGACGGCCGCGGGCGCGTGGCCTTCAGCGTGGACGGCCTCGCGGACACGAATCATATTTACCGCGTGGGCAGCGATTTTTCGAAGATCATGGAAAACGCGCGCGCGTTCATCGCGGCGGGAGGACGGGCGCGCTGGGATTACCTCGTGTTCGAGCACAACGAGCATCAAGTCCAAGCGGCGATGGACCTCGCCAAGGAAATGGGCTTCGAGTCGTTCAAAGTGAAGAAAACGAATCGCTTCGTGCAGAACAAGAACTACCAAGCTGGCGCGATGTCGAAGACGGACGACGTCTATCTTCCGCGGCAGAAGGAAGCGCGCCCCGCCTACCAGATCGCCGTCCCGAAGCAGGAAAAGTACCAGGCCGACGGCGTGAGCTCGTTCGAGAATATCGTCAAGCGCCATAAGTCGTGGGAAGGCTACATCAACCAGACGCCCGTTCAGTGCAAGGCCCGGAAGGAGCAGAGCCTCTTCATCGATTTCGAGGGCAAGCTCTGGCCGTGCACATGGGTCGCGGCGCCCGCGCACTTTTACGGTGACGACAACATTCAAAAGCGCCAGCTCTTAAAGCTCATCGCGCGATTCGGCGAGACCTTCAATTCGCTCGTCGAGCATTCGCTCGAAGAAGTCCTAGCACACCCTTGGTACGACGGCGGTCTCGAAGACAGCTGGCGCTCGTCGATGAACGACGGCAATTTCAAATTGATGACCTGTGGCCGCACCTGCGGCAACGAGTACGAGTTCTCGAGCAACTCTTATCCCAATCGCGAGATCGTGAGTTTGAACGTATGAATAAAAGTATCATTGTCAGCGGTAATCCGAAGTACGGCCTCGCCGAGGCGATTCACCGGCGCTTCCCCGAGGCGCGCTTTTTTAGCCGCTCGCACAGCGGGACCGATTTTAAGAACGCCGAGAACATGGACGAGTTCGCGAAGACCTCGCTGAAGTACGAGGTGTACATCAGTTGCAGTTGCCTGTCGCGTTTTCGCCAGACGCTCCTCCTCGAAGCGGTTTACCAAGAGTGGCTGAAGGCCGGAAAGCACGGCCAAATCATCGCGATCGGAAGCACGGCGGATACCCCCGTGAAGGGAACGCCCTGGCTCTACCCGATCGAAAAAAAGGCACTCAAGGCCTATTGCCGAAACTTGAGCTTCGCGACGCTCGGAGGGCACGGCTCGAAGCCCTCGGGCATTCGCGTGACGTACATCAGCCCGGGCTACATCGACACGCCCAAGGCGCGCGAGAATCACCCGGGCAAGAGCATGTTGACCTCGGAGAGCGTCGTTGATGCGATCAATTGGGTGATGGGACAACCCGAAGGCGTGAATGTGAGCGAGATCGCTCTTGACCCCATTCAACCCGAATCGACCGGAGTGGACAGTTTTGGCCGAATTGATCGATAGCGAGAGCGCGAAAAAATACGTGGCCATGCGCTACAAGTTCAATCCTTGGGGCGCGACCAGCGTGGATTGGTACATCGGCAAGCGCTGCAACTTCGACTGCAGCTATTGCGTGGACTACCTGCACGACAAAGAGTCGCCGCACGTCTCGTACGAGAACATGATGATGTTCGTGGACTTCGTGACCAAGCGCCACGGCCGCAATGTGATTTGGAGCCTCACGGGCGGCGAGCCCACGCTGAACCCGCGCTTCATGGATTTGTGTAAACATCTGTACGCGATGCGCCCGGTCCTTACGAGCGTGACGACAAACGGCTCGCGCACGACCGAATACCTCCTCGAACTCTTCCGGCATCTCGACAACATCACTCTGAGTCTTCACTTCGAATTCATCGAAAATCGAATCGAAGAGTACGTGAAAAAAATCATCCGCCTTGAGGAGTTCCGTAAGGCCTGGAACGCCGAGCAGGCGAAGAAGCCCGGATTTCCGAACTGGAAAGAAGGCTGGCAGCCCAAGCAGTTCCTCGTGCGGTTCATGGTGTATCCGGGCAAAGTGGAGCTCGTGAAGGACCTCGATCGCCGCCTGCGCGAAGCCGGTGTCGAGAAAATCGAGTTCCGCTACATCCGCCCTCTTGTCGGCAAGACGAACGAGCAAATGCCCACGAAGAAACTCGAGCTCACAACAAACCACGACGTCGCCCCGAGCGCGAGCGCGCTTCACGAGCTGGGCGCGAAGTTCAAGTCGCGCGTAACGAAGGAAATTCTGAGGCTTCGCTTGAAGGGCAAGGAGCCCGAACACGTGCTGAGCAACGCCGATAAATATGCCGTCGCCGCGATTAAAAAGAAGGAAGACGACTGGTATTCCAACCAGGAGCGCGCCGACTTGAACAAGCTCTTCGCGAAAGAAGAGCGCAAACAGTTGCGTATGTTCTTCGACGGCCCGAAAGATATCGAGTTTCGCGACATTCACTACAACAAGCTCAACTTCGAGCGCCGCTCGAACTTCGAGGGTTGGCTCTGCTACGCGGGCATCAAGCACCTGAAGATCAATCCGAACGGCGACATCTTCGTGGGCTCCTGCCACGTCGGCGGAAAGCGCGGAAACATTTACGAGATGGAAAAGGGCATCGACATGCCCGACAAGCCGATCACGTGCCCGAAGTGGCGTTGCACGGACAACCTTGACCTGCGCGTTCCCAAGATCAAATCGAAGGAATATTATTACCTAATTCAGGACCTGATTGAGCCCGGAAAGCCGGCGCACCCCAGTGTTCTCGCACAAGAGCATAAAGCTCCGGGATAGAGCGCGCGAGACTCTCGCCGCGGATGGCGTCGAGGCGCGACGTATACGAGACGAAATTCTTGAACTCGTGCGAAAGATCCTTCTGCCACATGAAATCCAGATACTTCTCCATAAGCCCGTCGGCGCTCGCGATCGCGCGCTCGGGATCGCGTAGATTCGAAGAACGAATTGCGTCCACGATCTCGGGGCGCTTAGAGGCATAGTGCGCGGCCACCTTTTCTTTCACGACTTGCGGGAGCGCCTGAATGTTCAAGTGCGCGGGCCGGTGCAACGGATGCGGCGTGATCAGCGGCTTCCAGCTGTCCATATTCACGCGCTTGAAATTTTGTCGCGCTTTCCAGACGAGCATTTCGGGCAGGTGCAGGACGTTGTAAATCATCACGGTGCTCGAGATCAGAACGCGGAACTCCCCCTCCGCCTCGTCAAGGCGCTTAAGGTTCGTGAGCACGGTCTCCCACTTCGAGGGATGGCGGATGTAATCGTTCACCGCGCCGATCCCGTCGATGCTGGCACCCACTTGCACCAGTCGGAAATGTCTCCACAGCTTCCACGCGCGCTCGGGAATCGCCGTGATATTGCTATTGTACTCGAGCTTGATTCTTTCGGCGTGGCCTTCGCGCACGCATTTTTCCAGGAAGTCGTAATGCCCTTCGATCAGCAGCGGCTCGCCGCCCACTAAATAAAGTTGGCGAATGGACGGCATCTGCTTCTCGAGCTGCGCCCAGAACCCGGGGCTCTCGTGCCAGTCATAAAGGTTCGGCGACGGCAAATATCTTCCGCGGTCCTCGCCCAAAGTCACCTCGACCGTGTGCTCGCGAAACTTCGGCCCGCGAAGTTTCACGTAGTCGGAATACCATTTCGAGCTGTCGGTAGGCCCGCAGCTGCGGCATTTCAAGTTGCACAGATTGCCGAAGCGAATGTCGGCGTGCGCGAGCGGAAATTTCGAAGCGTCGATCGTTCCGTCCGCTTCGGTGGCGGCCAGCGCCGACGCCTCGCTCAGCTGATCGGTCCAGATCTCGCTCTCGTAGCGCCTGCGCGAGCGGATGCCCGAGCGTTCCTCGTTCTGGCAGCGCACACAGGCGGCGTGCCACTTCCCCTCGCTCATCGCGGTACGCACTTCGCGCAACAGCGGTGCGTTGCGTGCGGCTACGAGGTCCGTATCGCGTGCGTTTAGGGGCGCGCCGGTCGCGTCGCGCAAGATGCCGCCGCTCTCGCTCGGATTGGCGTGACAACAAACGCGCAGCTCCCCGGTGTTGCGAATCGACTGCGACAACCAGGGAATGGGGCACCAGGTTGAGTTCTCCATTCCAAACTTCTACCGAGATAAACACGCGACCCGTAAGCCTTGACGCCGCGCTCACCCGGGGATAGCGTTTTTCCCGTGCGCTACCACGATCTCGAGACGATTCAAGAAATCCACGCGGAGCTGACCAACCGCTGTAATGCGGCCTGCCCGATGTGCGCGCGTAACGTGCGCGGCGGAGCCGACACGCCCGGCATGCTTTACGACGAATGGACGGCGGAGGACGCCGAGCGCGTCTTCACGAAAGACCTGAAGTGCCTGCGCAACGTTTTATTCTGTGGTACTCACGGTGATCCGGCGGTGGCGAAGGCTTCGCTCGAGGCCGCGGAAGCCGTGAAACGCAATACAGGCGCTACGATTGAGTTCTATTCGAACGCGAGCGTGCGCACGAAAGATTGGTGGCGCGATCTCGGGCGCGTTCTTCGCACGAAGAAGGACGACGGCTATTACCGCCGCACCGACCTCGGCATCTTCAGCATCGACGGCCTGGCCGACACGAACCACCTGTATCGCCGCCGCACGAATTTCGAAAAGATCATGGAGAACGCTGAAGCCTTCATCGCGGCCGGCGGCATCGCGCGCTGGGACTACATCGTCTTCAAACACAACGAGCATCAGGTCGAGGAAGCGCAGGCTCTCGCTAAGAAAATGGGCTTTAAGCAATTCCGCATTCGTAAAACGTCGCGCTTCATCCATTCCCCCGACGGCCCGGACAAGTACCGCGTTCTCGGGCGCGAAGGAGAGACGGAGTACTTCCTCGAGCCGCCGACGATCGCTGCGTACCGCAATGAAGAGATCGGAAAGTTTCAGGCGATCTCCGCGGGCCAGGGCCTCGAGGAGTATTTCAATACGACGAAGATCACTTGCCTGAACAAGAGCCAGTTCCAGCGAATTTACGTGAACGCGAACATGAGGGTGATGCCGTGCTGTTTTCTCTCGAGCGATCTTTATCCCGGTAAAGGCCCCGTCTTCGTCGATACGAAGGCGAAGCTCGAGCAAACCTACGGCGACGATTTCAGCTCGCTGCGCGCGCACGACTGGCAAACGGTTTTAAATCATCGTTTTTTCAAAGAGGACCTGGTGAAGAGCTGGGACGCGGGCGTCGACGGCGGACGCTTCAAACGCTGCGCGCGCACCTGCGGCGCGGGCTTCAGCCCGATCAAGAGCCAATCCAAAGATCACATCATCGAAAAGAGCTCCGGAACGGCCTCTTTGAGCGTCTGACCGCGGAGTTGATCCAGACGGTTCGTGTAGTACGCGAATTTCTCGCGGTACCGAGAAAGATCCTTCGCCTTCATGAACCCGATATAAGACGAAAAAATCTCTTCCGCTTGTTTGCAAGCGGCGGCGCGCATCGCTCCCGAGTACGTCCGATCGATCTCGCGCAACACGCGGGGAAGCTCTTCACGCAGGCGATTCTCGATGCGCGCTTTTTCCTCGGGCAAAAACATCTGGATGTTCAAAAACGGCGGACCATGAAGCGGATGTGGACAAATCAGGGGAAAGTCGGGATTCGCGTTCACGCGCGCGAAGCCTTGCCGCATCTTCCAAATTAGAAGCTCCGGAAGATGAAGAACGTTGTATGCCATCACGGTGGTGGCAAGCCAAATGACGAAATTCCCGGGCGCGCGATCAAGCGCATGGAGATTGCGCTCGACGGTTTCCCAGCGCGAGGGATGACGAATGTAATCGTTCACCGCGCCGACACCGTCGACGCTCACGCCGAACTGAACGCGCTTGAACTTACGCCATAGCCGTAAAGCGCGCTCGGGCAACAGCGTGAGGTTCGTGTTGTACTCGATGACGATGTCGCCCGCGCGGCCGTGGGCCACGCACTTTTCCAAAAACTCAAAGTGACGCTCGATCAGCAAGGGCTCCCCGCCCGCGAAGTAAATGAGCTCGACCGTTGGAAGCTGCCTCTCAAGCTCCGTCCAAAAGCCCTCGGCGTCGTGCCAGTCGTAAAGATTCGGCGAGGGCGTGAACTCCCCGCCGTTCTTCCGGATGGTCACCTTGTAGGTCGACTCGTCGTACGATGGGCCCCAAACTTCGAAGTGATCGCCGAGCCATTTCGCGCTTTCGGTGGGATTGCAGCTTCGGCATTTCAAATTGCAGCGGTTCCCGAAGCGAAGGTCCATGTGGCGAACCGGAACGCCGCCGATCGAACCGTCCGCCGCGGTTATTCCGCGCGCGTCCTCGAAGCCAAACCGGCTCTTCCAAATCTCGCGCTCAATCGTCCGGCGCGACGTCACGCCGCTCGACTCTTCCTCGCGGCAACGCTTACACGCCGAAGGCCACTCTCCGCGCAACATGGACAAGCGCGCCTCCCGCGCCAAGCCCGAGTTGCGCGCGTCCTCGATCGCGTCCGTCGCGGCGCGAAGCTCGCGACCATCGTCGGAGCGCAAGAGACCCTTATCCTCGGACTGGCCCGCGGGACAACACAGCCGGTACTGGCCGTTGTTGCGAAGCGAGAGCGAAATCCAAGGAAGCGGACAAAACGTATCCATCACGAAAGCCGCAGGTGAGGAAAGACGGTTTCGAAATCCTGGCCACGCACGCGATCGAGCGCTCGAGTTTTCGAAATAAACTCGGGCCAGCGCGCGGCGTGCTCGTCGGACGACAAGTAAAACTGCTCGAGGTAATCCAGAACGTCCGTCAGCTCACGACGTCCCGACGCGCGAAACCGCGCGTACTTCTCCGAAATCGCGCGTTTTTGATCCGCGCTCAAGAGCGTCGCGCGCAAATGCTCGGGAAACGTCAAGTGCGTGGCGTTCTCGGACATCCGTTCGTTCTTGCGCTCGAGCCACCAGGAATAGGTTTCGGGAATGGAGTGAATGTTGAAGATGTTGATAGTCGGGCGCAGGATCAGGCGCAGGTTCGGCATCTCGCGCGAGAGCCGAATGTAGCGCTCGGTGTTTTCCAGCGCTTTCGCGCCATCGGTGGGAAAGCGCATGTAGTTGTTCTCTTCGGGAAAAATCGAGTCCAAGCTCAGCGCGAGCTCGACGCGCTCGAAGCGGCTCCAACGCTCCAGTACCTCATCGTTCGGAAACAACGTCAGATTGGTCGAGTAATTCAGGAATACGCGCGAGGGCTCGGCGTCCTCGGTCATGATACGCAGAAACTCCGGGTGTGCCTTATCGTAAAGCGGCTCGCCTCCCGTGATCTTCACGTGCCGCAGCTCGCGCGCGATCGAGCGCAGCGTCTCCAAATTTAATTCAAAGAGCTTATGCTCGGCACGCGCGCCGCCACCCAAGGCGGCTTCGTCCTTCAGCCAGCGCGTGGAATAGCGCGAGTCGCACATCCGGCAGGCCACGTTGCAGCGGTTCGAAAGCGCGATCTCGAGCCAGCGGATTTCGGGATTTGTGTCCACGACGGTCGTCAGACCCAAACTCGGGTGAGCATTGTAACGCTGCCGCAGGCTCCGCTTTCCCGAGTCTTCCTCCTCGAAGCAGCGGCGACAGCCTTCGGGCCGAGAGCCGGCGCGCATCTCATCACGAATTTTTTCCCACGTTTCGGAAGCAAATGCCGTGTGCAGCTCGGTCGGCCCGGAAAAACCTTTAGAGTATTGGAAGCGGCAGCAGGGCTTCAAATAACCCTGCGGCGATTGGAACAGGTGGTTCCACAAAACACTGCAAAAAGTCGGCGATTCGGCCCCCATGCATCCGGTATAGCACAGGCTTCCAATTCGGCTAGACTCAAAGCGGCTATTGCGTGAGGGCGAGATTTCGCTGTATAGGTTGGCGTATGCCGACCACGTTGAAACGCCTGATCGTCGCTCTCACCCTCCTTCTCGCATCGACCGCCCACGCCGACGTTTGGCGAACGCTGACCGACGACAAGCTTTTCGAAAATCCGAATGAGAATCGCATTTCGTTCATCTTCTACCGCGCGCCCAAGAAGATCGATTGGTCTTCGCCCGGCGCGATGGTGCGCACGGCGATTTGGAATACGCTTTCCGGGGACCGCAACCCGCTCTCGCACGTCGATGCGGTGGTGAGCTGCGTGGGCGAGCGCTCGGTCGCTACGGGTATGTCGAGCAAGAAAGATTGGGGCTTGTATAAGAGCATTCTGCTCGGCCAAAAGAGCCTGGATCTTTTGATTCAAGAGTACCCGGGCTACCTTATCACCGATGAAGAGATCCGCAAGGAAGCCCCTCGCTATGCCGAGAAGGATCGCGTTCGCACTTTGAGCTTTAAGGTTTCAGCGGCGGCTTGCAAGCGCACGCTCGATTACATCGCCGAATACCGTAAGCGCGATTACGCGAAGATCTACGCGGGATTTGCGGCGAACCCGTTTAAGGGCGAAGGCGCGGGATGCGCGGCCTTTTCGATCAGCGTTTTGAAGGTCGCGGGGTTATTCGACAACGAATTCCTGCAGAAGTGGACGCACCGGTTGCAGGTTCCGAAGCAGCTCATCAACACGGCGACCGCGAGGGCCAAGGCGAACTTCTGGGACTTCATGCTTTTTGGGATGAACGGCGTTTGGGGCAAGAAAGGCGATGCGGAATCTTTATCGCTCCTCGCCTTCGATCCCGAGCGCATGTACGACTGGGTCGCCAGCGTCTCGCGCGCTCCCCAGGCCTGGGATGCCACGGCCCGCGCGGTTAAGCACGGGGTCTCTCTCGGCATCGAGGTCGACCGCTCGCAAGCGCGCGCGCCGACCGACGATTATTGGTCTTACGTTTTTCCGCCTAGAAACTACTAGTTCGTACCGGCCCGAGACCGCCCGCTTTACGAGATAGTAACTGTCTAAAAATGAGACACCTGCCTGTACGGGCAGCGTTTTAAGCGCTCCCCGGCACGGATCTTCCATATAGAAGCGAGGACGAAAAAACCGGCGCATTTAATCGCTCGTGAGGGTTTCACGACGCCGTTTTGCGCGTAGGCCGCGCGCGTTTGGAGACTGGTGGAGTTTCGAAGAACCTTAACTCTGATTCTGATCACGATGGCGGTGCTGGCAGGATGCAAAGGCAAGCGTCAGCGCGACGTGCTCTTCATCGCGCCGGAGCTCCAGCCGGTGATCGCGAAATTCGAGGACGACGCCAAGAAGTACGGGCGTGAGATCTCCATTTCCAATCTCA
>CAYPFC010000011.1:0-2782 GCA_964409815.1 uncultured Pseudobdellovibrionaceae bacterium | reverse complement strand
TAAGGAGCTTGCGGTTTACCACGAGCTCGGCCATTGCATCCTCGGCCGCGATCACGACGACGCGACGACGTTCGAGAACGAAGTGATTCCCCGAAGCATCATGTCTTCGGTCGAGATCAGCGTCGCGGTTTTCCTCGCGCACTACGATTATTACCTGAACGAGTTGTTCTCGGGCTCCTGAACGGGCTCAAAGAGATCTTTCTCGTGGGCGGCGGCCTCAAAAACGCGAATTTCGCCCGAATGGAAAATCATCAAGCTCTTGGGAAACTTCAAGCTGCCGAAATAGAACGAATCGAGAACGTCGCCGGCCTTCAGCCCGCGGAAGAATTTCTCTATTCCCGCCTGATAGAAGTCGTTGATTCCCACGAACAGGACCTCTTGCAGGCGGCGGTCGACGATTCTCAGCGTGCAATTCAGAGTTTTCCTCGCGCGCGCCGCGAATACGTCTTGCCGGCCGCATTGAAACTCGATCCGGTAGCGGCTGTTTTCAAGTTTATAAACGTCGGCCTGGCGACCCGAGTTTCCGGATTGAAAGTACGTGATCGTAACCTTTTCGGCGCGTAGGGGAAAGTCGAGCGCGAACGCGGGGCTGGCCAAGAGTGAAAGCAGGATAAGGAGGATACGCATTCCGTGTGTCTCCGTTTGTCTAAGTTCCAGACAGGCGTGAGCGCGCGAGGCACTTTGCGGAGCCTCAGCGACCACCTAAACGCCTGGGAATCTTGTTACGGAGATTTATTGCGAGGACGGTGCCAGCGAATTACTGACAGCTTTCGCTTTCGACCGTGTATTTGAACGTTCCGTGCTTGGTGAAGCGGAACTCGCAGTAGTAGTTCACGTCAATGCGTTTGCCGATCTGGTACGTGATCGAGCGCGTGCCTTCGCACACGATGCCGACCTCGTCGCCTTCGCGGTCATTGACCACGCATTCGCGCCAGCCGGAGGAATCGTTGAAGTCGCCTTCGGCGTAAGCGCGCGAGACGAAGTGAGCGTAAGCCACGTGATTTTCAACATTTTTTGTAGAGTAGGCGGCGCTGACAAGAGAGCCGAGAGACATCAACACGAGAGCGAAGACCAAGATGCGCATGATTTTGAATTTTCCCCTTTAGAAATCGATATTTCGTTTCTCAGTGTTGCGCAAGGTTAGAGTTGGCGACGCAGCGAGTTCAGTGATAAAAATGCGGGCATGAAACGGACGTTCGTTTTCGTCATTTCGGTTTCAAGTTTGGTCGCGTGCGCGACTCCGACACCGGAGTCTCCCGCCTCCGCCGGACAAATTCCCGTGGCCATGCAGTGTCCCGGCAGTATGGATCCCAATCAAGCGTGTCCGACGCCATCGGAACCCGCGATTCCTGTCACGCGCGAGACTTTAAAGAGCCCGAAACTTGAGCGCGCGGAGAAAGTTCAACGTACCGTGACCGGTCGGTGCGAGCTGGTGATCGAAGGCGAGAAAAACGTGCAGCCGTGTACGGCTCTGAAAGTGGAGCTTCGGGCGGTGGATGGAAGCGAAGTGCGGCCGGTCCTCATCGACGGCTACAACTTGCGCGCGCTCGATTTGAGCAGGGATCGTTACAAGGTGATGGCGACATCGAGTCGCTTTGAAATCTCGCCGAACGCGCAGACGATCGAGCCCGGTCAGATCGTAAAGATTCGAATTCAAGGCAAGCGGGTCTCGCGCTAGTTTGACGCGCTCTGCGGACTTCGCCACAATAGTCGGATGTCTTCTGATAAAAAGCCCGTAGACCTCAAGGTGAGCGACTTCATGATCGAGAAGGTTTACTTCGTCACGCCGAAGATGACCTTGGAGGAAGTCGCCGAGTTCCTGCTCAAGCTAAAGATCAGCGGTGCGCCGGTGGTCGACTCCTCGGGCCGGGTGATTTCGGTCATGGGAGAGGGCGCGCTTTTGCGTTTGGCGGCGAGCGAGGGCTTGAAAGCGACGGTCGCCCACTGCCTCGCGAAGATGACCGGTCAGAACGAGATCGTGACCATGCAAAAAGATGGGACGTTCACGGACGCCTACCGCCTGTTCCTGAAGCACAATATCCACCGGATCCCGATCGTCGACAGCAATGGCTTGCTAAAAGGGTTAGTGACCCGGAGCTCGATTTTCCGCCTTTTTGTGGAGGCCCATTACGGCCGGAAGCTGCCAAATACCTAAGTTCTGACTAGGACTTAGGAATTTTGGGGTAGACGCCTTGAGGGGCGTCATGTTAGCTACATGAGTCTTACGTTTTGCAACGTCCGGAGAGGTGGCCGAGTGGCCGAAGGCGCTCGATTCGAAATCGAGTAGACTGCAAAACAGTCTCGTGAGTTCGAATCTCACCCTCTCCGCCAAATAAAAGACCCGCCGACAGGCGGGTTTTTTATTTGGCGGACCGGAGCCCGGAGCGCCAGCGGAGGGGCGAGGGCAGGAGCCCGAGCCAATCTCACCCTCTGCACTGCAACTGAAGACGCGGATTATTTCACTTCGATCATTTCGCCGACTTTGACGTCGATTTGAACTTGCTCGAGTACGTTCGTTCCCTCTTGGCACATTCCGAAAACAGAAACTTTGCGAGCTTCACCATCGGCGGCTTTAACAAGCCCGGTTTTCTCTACGCCGTCGCTCATGACGACCGTGACCGAGAAATCTTCCGCGAGTTTCCCCAAGTAATCGCCACAGCGGGACATCACTCCGCCTTGCGACATCGTGATCAGATTGTATTCCGTGTTGATCGAAGCGGTATTCAAGATGGAAGTCACCGCATATTCGGCGGCCACACCGTCATCCGTGATCACTTTCAGA
>CAYPFC010000010.1:23401-27403 GCA_964409815.1 uncultured Pseudobdellovibrionaceae bacterium | reverse complement strand
GTGAAAATGGCTTGGACGAATTTCGAAAGATTGCAGTCTCGAGTTGAGACAACTAAATTCAACCGCATGATTCACAGAACGAAATTCGATCAGATCGCGAACGAAGTTTGGGCGCGGCTCCTGCCGATCATTCCGCCCGAGCTGAAGGCGCATTTCGAGAAATTTCGCATCGTGATCGAGGACTATCCGTCCAAGGAAGTGATGGATGAGTTGCGAGGAAGCGAGCTCGCCGATTATCCCGAAGAGCTCTGCGGGCTGTACCTAGGAACACCGCTGCCGAACACGGTGCTGACTGAGCCGACGTTTTTTCAAGATCGCGTGTTTTTGTTTCGAGAAGCCTTGATTGCGGAAGCCGACGGCGATGAAGCTGTCTTAAGGGAAGAAATCGCGATCACGCTGCTCCACGAGATCGGGCATTTCTTCGGGCTCGAGGAAGAAGACCTCGAGCGCCTGGGATTCGATTAGGGATTAGTTACAGTTTTCTCCGGCGGCGAGCAGTTGCTCGTCGAGGCGCTTGAGAAGATCTTCCTCTCCCCCACCGCTGAACGTGTCCGCGCGGATGTTGAAGACGTCGCTCTTCGCAGGCGAGTCGACGATCACGGAAGCTCCGGCAAATTCCTTCACTTCTCCACCGGCGGAGTAAATTTCTCGCAACGTGCGGAACATGCGGCACGTGAACGAAATATTTGTCGGTTGCGCCTCGTAGGCCACGATCGCGGCGTCGAGGACGCCCGTGTTCAATCCGCCGCCGGTCACGACGACGTTCGTCCCGCGGCGAGCGCCGCAATCGGGAATGCTGCAGCCATCGCGCCCGATCACGTAGTCAATCTGCCCGTCGCTCGTCACAACGAGAAAGCGGTACGCGTGGTAGTCGGCGGCATCGCACTGGGCTTTGATATTCTTCGCGACATCCGCGGCCGAGAGTCCTTGACTCAAGAACTCCTCGGGCGTGGCTTCGTCGCAAAGCCCGTAATTCTGCGCGCCCGCGAGGCCCTTGCCTTTTACGAGCGTCTGCCAGAAATGTCCGCCACTGGATGAATAGATCAGACCGGTCTCGCCGGTCTCAGGATTGAAGGCCGCCAAATACATGGTGGCCTCGGCCGCCTGCGTGCCCCCCAGCAACGCAAGCGCCAACAGCAATGAGCGCATCAGAGATCCCCCTCCCCCTAAAACCTCGGCCAATCTTTCAATTCGTCTCGAACGTGTCAATCGCTTCGTGAGCTTGATTCCGCACGCGCGATGGGTTCGAATCTGAGATGGAGTTTTATCGTGTCTGAAGTCCATCCACTGATCGAAGTCGCCACACATGTCGAGACGCACGCCGCCTCAAGCAAAGTCGCCGTTATATTCGACCTCGATTCCACCTTATTCAGCGTGAGCCCGCGCACTCAATGGATCTTACGGGAACTGTCGCGCGACGAAGGCTTTCGCGGACGTTTCGCTCGGGAAGCCGAGATTTTGGGCGCGATCGAGATCTTGCCGACGGATTGGGGGTTGAAGGAGGCGCTGGCGCGCCATCCGGTGAGTGGGTCGCTCGATCTTTTTAAGGAAGTGCGGAATTTCTGGCGTCAGCATTTTTTCTCTAGCCACGCATTGGTGCACGACGAGATTTATCCGTCGGCCGACGAGTACGTGCGCCATCTGCGCGAGCTGGGCGCGCACATCATGTACCTCACCGGAAGGCCCGAGGGCTCGATGAAGCCGGGCACGCTGGAGGCGCTGGTGAGGCACGGGTTTCCGTTGGTCGACGAGCGCGATTTGATGATGAAGCCCTCGGACGTGCAAACGGACGAGAGTTATAAAGTGAATGTTTTGAAAGAGCTCGCCCCGCGTTTCGACCATGTTTGGTTCTTCGAGAACGAGCCGCTCATCATCGCGGACGTGCGCCAGGCGCTGCCGCAGATCAAGATCGTGTTCGTCGACTCCACGCACGCGCGAAGGGCGGAGCCGCCCAAGGATCTGCTCACGATCGGGATGAGTTATCGAGAGGGGTTGCGGAGGAAATAGGGCTCCGGTTTTTCTAGTTCGAGTCCTTTCTTGCTCCTTTGCTCCTTCGGCCCTCTCCTTCCGTTTTCTACCAAAACTCTCTCTCCAAAAAAGTGCCAGCTCTTTTCAGTCCGAGGACTGCCGCGCGCGGATGCGCGCGAGGCAAGGCCTTCTCATGGATGGACGGGCATGGGCACTAATCGTTCGGGCAAATCGGGAACGAAGCCCGCGTGGCCAGAAAGACGCAAAGCGAGCAGACATTCATGACGCGAAAGCGGATGACAATTCGAAGTTGAGCCCCTGGGAGCGATGGGGTACAAGAACCGCATGGCAAAGAGAAAGCAGTTGGAATTCACCAGCTTGAGAAGCCCTAAGGATGCATTCGGAGGTTCCTTGTTGAAGGGAAATGCGAAGACCAAGAGGCCATTGGATTCGAAGCTGCCTATTCTGCTCACACTCAGGGCCAACCAAGGCGGAATGCGCCTGCCGAAACTATTTGGAAGAGTTGAGAATACGGTGAATCGCGTCGCCCAGAAGTACGGCGTAAGGATTTACGAGTATGCGAATGTTGGAAATCACTTGCACTTGGTGATCAAGATCCCGAGAAGGCATTCGTGGGGCGGATTCATAAGAGAGCTAACCGGCCAGATTGCTTATGACCTTAAGACGCTCTTAAAAGTTAACGGGAAATTTTGGAAGCACCGTCCGCACACGCGCGTAATTCGCGGATGGAAGAAGGCCTACGAGATCGCGAAAGCTTACGTTCGTCTAAATATTTATGAAGCAGAAGGATTTATCAAACGACATGAGATCAAAACGCTGAAAGATCTTCGGCTCCTGTTCTCCGACGCCTAATTCTCATTCCCTGACGCCAAGGACGCCCGCCCGCCGCCGCTCACCGACCGCGCTTCTCGAGCTCGCGAAGCGCGAGCTGTAATGACGTCGCGATCAGCGAGTGCTTGAACTCGCCGGCATCGAACAGACGGCGAACCTCACTCAAGGGCTTCAAGTGCACCTTCAGATCCTCGAACGGATCCAGATGCTGCTTGCCTGTAAACTTACAATTCAGCGCCAAGTAGGTATGCAACCGATTGTTCTGCAACGCCGGATTGGGAAACTGATATCCGCAGTAAATCCACTCCGAAGACTCATAGCCGGTCTCCTCGACGAGCTCGCGCTTGCCGCCGCTTAAGTGATCTTCCTTCGGGCTGTTGGTCATCCCGCCCGGGATCTCAAGGCACGTCTCGCCGGCCGCGTGTCGATACTGCTCGACCATCACCACTTCACCCTCGGCCGTCACCGGAACGATGTTCACCCAATCGGGAAACTCGATCACGTAATAGCGAGGCATGACCCGGCCGTCAGGTAACTCGCACTGATCCTTGCGCAGACGGAAGAATCCCGCCGCCAACACTTCCTCGGATTTTAAGACTTTCCACTCAGACATAGTTCGTGGTAGCGACCATAGCATGCCCCTTTTTATGGTCGCAACCCCAATTGGCAATCCTGAGGACATCGGCGCCCGTGCCCTCGCGCTCCTCAGAGACGCGGATCTGATCATCGGCGAAGAGATGAAAGAGCTCCGCCAAACGCTCAAGAAAGCGGGCGTTCAGGCACGCGCGACCGATCAGCTCAACGAGCACTCGCGCGAAGCCGACATCGCGCACTTCGTGAACGAAGCGCGCGAGAAAAAAGTCGTCGTCGTCAGCGACTGCGGCACTCCGGGATTTTGCGATCCGGGCGCGGATCTGGTGAAAGCCTGCCGCAAGGAAGGCATAGCGATTCACGCGGTCCCGGGGCCCTCGAGCCTGATGGCGCTCTTAAGCGTGTGCGGCGTGAGAGTCGATCGCTTCACGTTCGCGGGATTTCTTCCGCCGAAACAAGAGGCGCGCGAGAGCGAATGGCGCGCGCTCCTCAAAGAGCCACGCGCCGCGATCCTCATGGAAACGCCTTACCGCTGCGAGAAGTTCCTCGAGGAAATTCGCGCGAAAGCCGCCGACCGCCACTGCGTGGTGG
>CAYPFC010000010.1:17003-23391 GCA_964409815.1 uncultured Pseudobdellovibrionaceae bacterium | reverse complement strand
CTGAACCTGACTCAGGAAAACGAGAAGATCCTCGCCGGCTTCGGGAGGGACATAAAGTTCACGGGCGACGCGGAGCCGATCGCTCTCATCATGCCGCAAGGATTTAAGGCTTAGTTCTTCTTCTTCGAAGCGGGCCCACGGACTTGTGGCGCCTGATCGAGGTCGTAACGCATTTCCGCGAAGTGCGGGGGACGGACCGAAGTCTCGGCCTCCACCGCGTTATACTTCCACTCGCGATCCACGGAAGCCACCTCTTCACCGCTCTTTTGGCTCGACACCATGACGGCGGCGGCGCCCATAAAGCACATACAAGCCGCGAGAAGATAGTATTTCATTTTGGCCTCCTGACTCTCTCTTTTCGGGAAAGGGCCAGGAAAACTGAAGGCTGCGGCAAGCCCCGGAAACCACGAGGGATCTTTAGGATTTACTTCGCGCAGGGCTTGACGAAAGTCGCGTACTCGCTGGGGCTTCTAAACACGATCGCGGCGCGGTCTCCGAGCGACCCGATCTCGACCTTCACGGGCTTGCCGGCCGGAGGCCCGCGCGGGCTCGAGTCTGATTTAAGGTTGATGTTGTTCTCCCAGTGCTTCGAGGTCGAGCCGTCGGCGAATTTGAGCTCGATGGTCCGATCGCAATGCCGGAGCTCGGTGACGATGTCGCGCTTTTCGGGCTTGCTCACGTCGGCCTGCAGCTGACCCATCACCTTCGCCTCTCCGGTTTCGTTCACGGCGCGGTTATAGCCGTCGGGTCCCATTCCCACTTTCAGGAACGCCACGAGCCGCTGGAGATTCTCGCCCGAATGCTTATGCCTGAGGATCATCGACGTTCCCGGTACGAGCTTTTGCGGATTCTCGAGCCACTTCGTCAGTGTTTTCTCGTCCCAAACCAATCCGGATTTTTTGAGCGCGTCGGTATACGAGCCGAAGCCCGCGACTTTGCCGGCGGGTTTCCCCCAGAGGTTGGCGAGACTCGGGCCCGTCAAGTGCACGCCTTCTTTGAGCGAATGACAATAGTGACAGGAGTGATAGAGGCCCGCGCCCTGCACGTGGTGCATTCCGTGGGTTTCCGCGGGTTGCGCGAGAGCCGCGACGGAAGAGAGGTAAATAAACAGCTGCAGCAATACGAGAGCGGGAGCTGGACTCAAGCGACCTCCTTAGACTCGGCGCCCAAACGGCGCGCCTCCGGCTGAACTGGACTACGCAGCCGGGTGTCCAGATCCTTAAACTGATAATAAGGATCAAATGCGATCTTTGCCTAAAGGGGGACTCCGTGGAAGTGGAAACTGTTCGCAACGTTAAAAAATTACCGGCGATTATGCTCGCCGTTTGCGTGATGCTCTTGGGGCTTGCGTCTCTTGAAGCGGACGCTATGGGAGGCTTTTGGGTGACGGCGAAAGTACTCGACTACTCAAAGCCGAATTACAGAGTCACGACTCAACACCACGAGATCGTGGTCAATGAGAAGTTCATGAATCCGGCGCACGTTAAGAAAATGCGCGCAGCCAAGAAGAACCAAATGGTGAACTTTCTCGTTCCGAACAACGCACTCGTCTCGATGAAGAAGATCGACTCCACCCCGAATAAAGGGAGCAAGAAATGAAATTGGCATCTATCACGCTCGCCGCGCTGCTGGCCGCTCCAATCACCGCGTTCGGGTTTGGCTTTAACTTTAATTTCGATTCCATCACCGCAGATCCGGACAATGCCGAGCATTTGCGATTACAACTCACTCAAGAGGGCCAAACGTATACGGTTATCGATGACGACGGACTCGCCACGATCCTGGCCTTAGACCACATGCTCTTCTGGCAGCGGCAAAATCGCTTAACCAAAGGCGCCGGAAACATCGACCTGCAACCCGCCGAAGGAATCCAAGTGGCGCGCCCGGCCCTGGTCAAACAACTCAAACGCTTGGCTAAAAACATGGACGCGTGGACGAATGGCGCATCCGCAGAGGTCACGGCGGTATATCAAGAGCGAATCGCCGCCGTAAATAGATGGATCAAGATCATCGAAGGTCGACCGACGAACTCGGACATGGGGAAGTTCACCGATTACATCCATCAGATCGCCAAGGATCACTCATATAAAATGGCTTTTCCCGAAAACCCCAATACCTTCGTGCCCGGCCAAACCTTAATGGATTCGGAAGCCAATCCCCTCTCGAAACATTTCGAGGACATCTGGTCGCGTTGCGCGGCGGAAACCACCGGCGACTTCGCCAAGCTGGCGGGCGCGGCCTCCACTCTGGGAGGAACAACCGGTGGGACCACGGACGAAACTCAAGGAACGGATTAATCCCGCTACTCCGGCTTGTTCGTCTTTCTGAAATAATCCAAGAAAAAGTAACGTTCGAATCCCGGGTGATAGTGACTCCACTTCTCGCTCGGGGGAACGTTTTGGGTTTCGTTCTTGAGGAAATGAAAAAGCGTGTTCATTTTGCTGTCGAGATCGTCGATCATCGCGACGACGATCGCCTCGGCGAGCATCGGAAGCTTGGGCGATCCGTACTCGAGCTTCCCATGATGAGAGAGCACGATGTGTTTCAGTACGTCGCGCGTGTCTTGCGGAAATCCCGGGATCGCCGCGGCCTGCTTGTCGATCATCTCGCACGCGAGCACCATGTGTCCCACGAGGCGCCCCGACTGCGTGTAGTGGATGCCTTCCGTGAGATCGAGCTCGTAAATCTTGCCGAGGTCGTGATAGATCGCGCCGAATACGAGCAAATCGCGGTTCAGGAAGGGATAGTGCTTCGCGATCGACTCCATCACTTCGACGATCGAGGTGATGTGCTCGACGAGCCCGCCGCGGTAGGCGTGGTGAATCGTCTTCGCGGCAGGCGCTTTCAGGAGGAGCGCCTGCGTGTCGGCGGCATTCAGCGTATTCAATAAAAGCTGGCGAATGTTCGCGTCGTTCAACGATTGCACGATCTCGAGCAAACGCGCGAGGTGCTTGCGGGGATCGCCGCCAAGGTCCGCGACGAGCTCGGTCATCTGGTACTCGCTCTCGGCCGCCTTGCGAACTTCGTGAACGATGAGCTGCTTGCGATTCTGAAAGAGCTGCACGAAGCCTTTTAACCAAACGACGTCGCCGACCTCAAATCCTCCCGCCGCTTCTCCCACCTTTTCAAACATGCGGCCGTTGATATGCCCGGTGGCGTCCGCCAGCGTCAGGCTCATGAACGGCTTCCCGTTGCGGTCGTTGCCGGTCGCCTTTTCGGTGACCAGAAACACCGTTTGCAGGTGGTCCTTTTCTTTGAAGTCGCGGATAAATTTCTTCATCGCTCCTACTCGCAATACAAATCGGGATAGCGGGAGTCCGTGAACTGCACGGTCGCGACGCCGAGGGATTCCTTTTCGAAGCTCACGATGACGAAGCTGCCCCCGAGCACGGAGGCATAACGGCGGTCGGTGCTGTACACTTCAAATCCGTCGCGATTCATCTTCTGGTTATAAAAGCTCGTGATCTCCATAAATTTTCCACATCCGGCGCCGATGTCCTCGCCCGCCAGTATACGCGGCTTCGCTTGGCTGACAAAGAAAACCCGATGTCCTTCAAGCGCGTCGCCGTTTTCCCGGTGCGCCAGGATTTTAACGTTGAATGCGCCCTTCAGCGGCGTCACATGTTCGGCGAGGTCGCGCACGTTCTCGTGTAAAGCGGCTTCGCGCTTCTGCGTGAGCTCCGCGGTCACGTTGATCAGCTTACGCTTGATGCCGTCCTTGAGGACGACTTGTTGCTGAGTCAGATACTCGCGGTATTCGCGCTCGAGCCGGCCGACGAGCGCGCGCGGAATCTTGACATCGCGACTCGAATGCTTGGCGGGCTTTTGCGCGAGATCGTCATGAGCCTCGTGTTTCGCGGCCGGCTCTTCGCTCGCCCACGCCGAGAGCGCGAATAGCGTCGCGAGCAGCAGGCTACTGCGCGACATACCAGCCTTCGCGTTCGGCGCGCTGGCGCAAGATCAAGAGCGGAGAGTAGTCGGGAGAGATTCTTAAGCCCTTGTCGATCAACTTGACGGCCTCGGAGTTCGATTTGTTCTGCGCGTTCACCCAGGCGAGGCCGGCGACCGCGGGAAGGTAGTCGAGGTCATGCTCGTAAATGCGCTGCCACGATTCGCGCGCGCAGAAGACGTCGCCGTTGTTCTGGCAGAAGCGCGCCTGCATGAGAATCGGCAGGACGAAGTCCCCCCGGCGGTTGAACTCGGTCGCGCGACCGAGGACGACGCTGGCTTGCTCGGGATCGCCGCTCTCTTTTAGCACGTACGAATACCAGGCTTGGATCAGAGGATCTTTCGGAGACTGGTGCACGGCTTTCTCAATATCGCGGCGGGCGGTGTCCCAGCGCGCCTCACTCGCGTGGCAGGCGGCGAGCAGCGTGGAGACGCGCGGGCTCTCGCCGATTTGCTCAGCGACCTGTTCGCAAAGACGAGCCAGAACTTTCCACTGCGCGTGGCCTTTGTAAATGAATACGTTGTGCCGATGGTCCGCGGTGAGCTGCGGATCGCGGTCGAGGTAATTTTGAAGCTTCTCGTCGATGGTTTTGTCTTGCTTGAGAACGTCGAAATACAGCGAGTAGAAGCCGATCTCGGCCGCGTAATCCCATTGGCGTCGCGCGAACTCTTTGAGCATCCTGTTGACCTGGTTCAGCTCGCTCATGTTGTTGTTCGTGCGGAAAAGATAAAGTTGCGCTTCCGCGAGACTCAAGAGCGCTTCGCCTTGAAGCGGGCTCGCCTGCAGCGCTTTGCTCGCCATCGTTTTCGCGCGCGCGTATTCGCGCTTCTTAATGTGAAGGGCCGCGAGATTCACGAGCGCAGGAACATAAAGCGAGTCGTACGACAGAGCGCGCTCGAAGTTCTCTTGCGCCGAATCGAGTTGTCCGTCGATGAGGTCGGCCACGCCGAGGCCGGTGTAAGCCTGCTTCACTTCCGGGCGACGCGCGTTCAGCACTTGCTGCAAGAGTCTGCGGCCGAGAGTCGTCTGCCCCTCGACCTGAATCAGCAGCGAGCCGTAATAGATCGCGAGGTCTCCCGCTTGCGACTCGTTCGAGACTCCCGATTTGAGCTCTTTCAAGGCTTCGGCGTAACGACCAACTTGCACGTTGGCGATCACGCTTTGCTTGAGGTTATACGAGGACGGGCGCCCATCCGCGGGCGACATGCGCTTGTTGATGATGAACGCGGCCACGCCCGCGAGAACGAGGGCCGTGACAACCCACAGCCCGCGCGTCGTCTTCTCGACTTTGCGCTGAATGGCCGTGTGTTGCCCTTGCGCCTGGAAGCGGCCGCCTGACTGCGGTTGCTGAATGCGCTGGCTTTCCTCGACGTTGTGAATGACGATTTCTTTCGAAGTGCTCGTGAATCCGCTAAGGTCGTTCGTCACTTCGTCCGTGAGCTCGGAGTCCGAAAGATCGGTCAGGGTCTGCGTGAGATTCGACGTGCCCGGGGTCCACGAGGCTTCGGTGCGCTCGCTGAGCGAGGCCTTGCGCATGGATTCGACGGTGTCTTTGAAATCGTCGTGATATTGAATCGTCTGCCAGCGACGCAAGGGCTGAGAGACCTCGTCCAGCACGGACACTTCTCGCGTACGCAAGAGCTCCGCGATCTTCGCCGCTGGAAAGGGTCCAAGAATGCGGCCGCTACTCTTCACCAGCCACAGAGATTCCTCATGCGTCATCCCTTAATGGTCGCTTAAGTAGCGAATACTGTCACGTTTTCGGTACGCGTCAATGGCGGAAATGGCGCTGACCCGTGAGGACCATGTTCACGCCTAGCTCTTTGGCCCGAGCGAAAACCTCTTCGTCCTTGATGGAGCCGCCAGGCTGGATCACCCATTTGATTCCGGCTTCGTGAATGAGGTCGATCGAGTCGCTGAACGGAAAAAAGGCGTCGGAGGCCAGGACGGGCGACTTGCGACTCGGATGGAACTTGCGCATTCGGGTGATCGCAAGCTCGACCGAGTCCACGCGGTTGGTTTGCCCCATACCAAGACCAAGGGACTGTTTGCCCTCGCAGACCGAAATCGCGTTGCTCTTTAAATGGGCACAAACGGCCCACGCGAAGCTTAGGTCGGCGCGGGTTTCGGGAGACGGCTGGCTTCCGAGGATTTTCCATTCGGGGTTCCACATGTGAACGCGATCGGGCTCCTGCACGAGGAATCCGCCCTGAATGGTGGTCACCTTCCAGAAGTCGTCGCGCATTCCGAGCTCGGGCCATTCGAGAAGGCGGAGATTTTTCTTCTTGCCGAAGACCTCCAAGGCCGCGCTCGAGAACTTGGGCGCGACGATGCACTCAAGGAAGACCTTGCCGAGAGCCTCGGCCGCTGGGCCGCTGACCTCCTGATTGAGGGCGATGATCCCGCCGAAAACGCTGACCGGATCGGAGGCGAGGCAGC
>CAYPFC010000010.1:16318-16993 GCA_964409815.1 uncultured Pseudobdellovibrionaceae bacterium | reverse complement strand
TCAACGGCTGTCTCGATATTCGCGCCGCTCGCGGCGCCGCAGGGATTGTTGTGTTTCACCGCCACGGCGCTCGGCTGATCGAACTCCCTGAGAAGGCCGAGCGCGGATTCGAGATCGAGAAGGTTATTGAAGCTGAGCTCTTTGCCCTGAAGGACTTTCGAGTCGTGCCATCCCGTCTGGGCGCCTCGGCGCTTGTACCAAACGGCTTTCTGGTGCGGATTTTCGCCGTATCTCAAGCTCTGCAGCAACGTTCCACCGAGGGAGAAATTGGGAAACGTTTCCCCGGGCGCGAGCGTTTGCGAGATCATCGCATCGTAAGAGCTCACGTGCGCGAAGGCCTTCGCGGCGAGGCGGCGGCGCTCTTCGAAGGTCGTCGAGCCTTTCGCGAGCGAGGCGTAGTCGGCCGGATCGACCACGACGGTCATGCGCTCGAAATTTTTCGAAGCGCCGCGGAGGAGGCTTGGGCCGCCGATGTCGATGTTCTCGATCAGCTCTTCTTGTGCGGCCTTCGTGGCGAGCGTTTGCTCGAAGGGATAAAGATTCACGATGACGATATCGAACGCATCGAGCTCTTCCTTCTTGAGGAGAGCGTCGTCTTCGGAGTTGCCCTCGCGCGCAAGGAGCGCCATGTGCACGCGCGGGTGGAGCGTCTTCACGCGGCCGTCCATGACTTCC
>CAYPFC010000010.1:0-16308 GCA_964409815.1 uncultured Pseudobdellovibrionaceae bacterium | reverse complement strand
GATCACTTTCATGCCGGCGTCGCGCAGGGTTTTAGCGGTTCCGCCGGTGGAAACGATTCGGAGGCCCTTCGAGTAAAGGGGCTTCAGAAAATCGACGAGGCCGGTTTTATCGGAAACGCTGACGAGTGCATTCTTGAATTGTGTCATGGCGTTGGATTTAGCATGGGCCTCGAGCCGGGACCAGTGGATTGTGGGGCGTCAACCGCTGTGGAGGATGTCGATTTCTCTGTGTGAAAGCGGTCTTGCGGAAGTCAGGTCGATGACTCGCGCCGTGCTTCCGCGGGCGACGAGTCCTTCTCCTTCCAGTCTATTTAAGAGCATGTAGTCTTTGACGATGCGATATGCGCGTCGCCAGCCGCGCACCACTCGCGTAAAGGGTCGGGCCGACCAAAAAGGCTTGCCCTTCGCCGGTCCTTTCAGCTCTTGCGCGATCCGCCCCGTCAGCTCGCGGATGAAGCGCGCCCATGCCTGTACCTTAGGGATGCGTACGAGGAGGTGGAGATGGTTGCCCACGTTCGCGTACTCATAGAGCCGAACGCCGTATTTACGGGAAATCCGCTCGACCAGTTCATTCACGCGCGCATAAGTCTTCGGTTGCCTCAGCACGCTCGCGTTCGCCCGAAGCACGATGTGTAGCGGCAATTTCGAATCGAGCGGCCTGCGGGTCTTCGGATGACTCTTCAAATAGCTTCCGCCAAACCAATCTTTCGGCTTTTCAAATCCGCTCGTCTTGAATGCTTGCTGCTTCGATCTCGCCATCGTTTCAATGGTTTACCCATCGCTACCTTAATTGTCAATTTTCGCTCGTGCTCGACTCGTTAAGCTCGGCTCTTGCAGCAGATTTGGATGGCGCGAGGTCTTTCCATCCATGAGAGGGCCTTGCCTCGCGCGCAATCCGCCGACTTCCGCAGCGGAAGTACTCGCGGTTTATTTGATTTGAGTGGCTCGATCCTACGATCGCGATCCCGCGCGCCCCCCCTCCCTACCAATTCCAAATCTCCCCCGCTTCCACGGTCACGACGCCCGGACGGCGTCGGGATAAGCCTCTCAAGGACGGACGATCTCGGCGCAGCCACGATCGGCGACTCCTCTAAGACGTGAACCGCGCGCGAGCAAGATCTAAAAGGAAGTCAGCCGGGAGATTTCCCGCTCTAATTCGAAGCCCGGGAGCTCGTGGCCGCCGTAGAACTCAACAAGCCGGACGCTGTCTGTCAACTTCAGCATCGACCGGTAGAGCTTGCGAGAAGGATCGAACTTGTGCGGATCGCGTAAGCCTTGCATCAGCGTCAGTCGCCCGCTTACCGTAGCGCGCCCGTGCTTCTGCTTATCGCTCCAGTTCTTCCCCGCGCCGACGGCGATCCCCCACGACACCGGGAACGAACGCGAATCGAAAAGCCCACGCTTGAACGCTTCGACGATTTTGTACGCTCCGCTCGAAAAGCCTATCGCTCCGACATTCGCGCGAGGCAATCCGCACTTATCGATCGCCGCGCGGATCTGCCGCCCGAGCTCGAAGTAATCGCCGTCCGTCATTCTTACGCCCCAGCAGTCCATCGTACCGCATGCCTTCGCCGCGCGCGGAAGCGCGATCCGAAGCTTCATTCGCTCGGCCAAATGCTCGAGCTCGATGAGGTTCGCCAGCTCCTCACGCTTGCCGTATGGGCGATCCGTTCCGTGCAAGTACACCGCGCCGTAGAGCGCATCGCGCGGGCCGATGCAGAAAAGCGAGCCTCGATCGCGCGCCGACGGACGCGTGCGCGTGGAACTCTCGGCCGCGAAGCTCTCGATCGAAATAAAAATAAGTACGAAGAGAAGAACGAGTCTCACGAAGCCCCAAATCCGTTTTGAGCTTAGAACGAAACTTTCGAAGCGAGCATTTTCAAGTCGTCGTTCGTGATGAACAAGCCCGCGCCGACAAATGCCGAGGCGTCCTCGTCGTCGTTGCCGAGGATGTTGTCGCCCCCGGCGATGACGTAAGCGCCCTTGAAGAAGTTGTAGCGAATGAACGCGCGCAGCTGAGCTTCCTCGAAGTCGAAGAACTCGATCGAGGCACGCAGCTTGTGATTCAACATGTGGTAATCCATCCCGATACCGCCGGAGTTCTCGATCAAGCCGCCCTTGATCGTGAGGTCCCAGAAGTTCTTCGCGAACAAGACCGTGAGCTTAAGCTTGTTGTGATAGGTCGTCGTGTCGCTATACGAATGCGCGACGCCGTCCTGAATCGACTCGCCCGAAACCGAGCGCTTCACGCCCTCGGGATCGTCGATCACTTGCACTTCGTAGTAGCGATCGAGCCCCGGCTGGATCTTCACGCCGAGGAACGATTTCGTCTGCGACGGACCCATCAGGTATTCGCTGTGGAAGTCGACGCTCGTTTCGAGCTTGCCGGCTCCACCCAGAAACTTGTTCACGTTCTCGATCGCCGAGTTCAGCTCCTCAACCGTTTTTTCGTCGTTGATCAGGCGGCCGAGCGTACCTTCGCCCTTAGCCATCTTTCCGGTGATGTCCTCGATGTTGCGCAACGAGCGGTCGACGCGGGCGAGGGTCTCCTCGTTGATGTACGTGTCGATGTTCTTGGTGAGGTTGCGCACGTGATTGACGATGTCGTTGATCTTCTCTTTGTTCTCGCCGGTAACTTCGGCGAGGTCTTTCGTGAGATTTTCAATGTTGTGAATGATTCGGCCAATCGACGTGTTCGGATCGCCCTCTTTGGCCGCGGCGTTCAGGGTCGCCATCAGCTCGTTCATCGACTTCGCGACCTTCGAGACTTCCGCCATCACGTCATCCAGGCCGCCGCCGCCCTTGCCAACCGTAAGCTCGCTGCCCTCGGGGAGCTCGTCCTCTTGCGGATTGCCCGGAATGAGCTCAACGTGCTTATCGCCCAAGATCCCGTCGGACTTCAATTCGACCGTCGTGGACTTCGTCAGGCGGGAGTCGTTATCAAGCGCGACGACGATCTTGGCGCGGCCCTTCTCCAGAATGATGTCATCGATGATACCGACTTTGATTCCGGCCATTTTCACGGCGCTGTTACGAACCAGCCCGCCAGCGGAATCGATGATGAAATAATATTCTTTCTCGCCGGCGAGCATCCCGGGACCCTCGGCGACTTTCATCGCCATTCCGCCGATCAAAACGCTCACCGCCATGACGAGCGCGCCGACTTTGAATTCTGGGGTACCGAGCCAAGATGCCATACGCGTAGTTGCTTTACCCTTGCTTGAAGCCTTTAGACAGAAATTTCTGGATCAGCGGATTATCCGACTTGTGAAACACGTCAGGTTTCCCAGCCAATAACACGCCGCCCTTATCCAGCATAACTATATTGTCGGAAATTCTGAAAGCCGCGAAAAGGTCGTGGGACACAACTACCGACGTCGATCCAGGGTGAGCCTTGTGGGTCTCGACGATGAGATCGTCCACCACTTCGGTAAGAATCGGGTCTAAACCCGTCGTAGGCTCGTCATAGAGAATAATTTCGGGATCAAGGGCCAGAGCTCGCGCCAGACCGACGCGTTTTCTCATTCCTCCCGAAAGTTCCGAAGGAAGTTTGCGGAAGTGTTCGTTTCGATACCCACCTGGGCCAACTTCTTGGCGGCAATTTCTTCCCACTTCTTTAGTCCCAGCTCTTGGCGATGCTCTTTAAGAGGGAAGCAAACGTTTTCCATCACCGACATATCGTCAAAAAGCGCGGAGTACTGGAACAAAACTCCGAGGCGCGTCCGCATGCGAATAAGCTCATCGAGACTCATTGACCACAGATCGCGCCCGAGCACTTCGATCTTTCCCGAAGTCGGCCTCAGCAAGCCCAAGATGTGCTTGAGAAGAACGCTCTTTCCCGTGCCGCTGAATCCAATGATGCAGGTGATCTCTCCTTTAGGGATATCGAGATCCAATCCGTTCAATACAAAGTCCTTACCGCCGTCGAAGGACTTCCTGAGGCGCTCGATATGGACCGCGTTTTCCGCCCGCGCCGCCATCGTCACCATCCCATCACCTGATAGAAGAAGCGGATGAAATTGGTCATGAAAAAATTGAGAATAATGATCAGGACCATGCTATTCACGACGCCTTGATTGGTGGCTTCACCGACTCCCTTCGCGCCGCCGCTCGCATTGAATCCGCGATTCGTGCAAACGGCCGCGAACGTCACTCCGAAAACTCCGGCCTTGATCAAACCTTGGTAAATATCGCCCGGGTTCAGCCACAGACCGATCTTATCCCAAAAGATCGCGCGATCCAGGCCGAGGACGTTGATGCACAGAAAGTGCGCGCCGAGCATCGCGATGAAATCGAAGATCGCGCACAGGAGCGGCATCGTAATGACCGCCGCCACGATCCGGGGCGCGACGAGATATTGTTTCGGGTCCACGCCCATCACTTCCAGCGCGTCGATCTGCTCCGAGACACGCATGGTTCCAAGCCGCGCCGCCATCGCGCCGCCCGCGCGGGCCGCAACGATCAAACCCGTGAGCACCGGACCAAGCTCGCGGGTAATTCCCAGTCCCACCGTCGGACCCACGAGGTTCGTGGCGTTGACGAGTTGGAATCCCAGGAAAATCTGATACGACAAAGCGAGCCCGGTAAAGATCGACGTCATCGCGATGATGATCACGGATTTATTGCCGACGAACTCCATATGCTTGACGATCTCTTCGAAGCGGAACGGCCTCTTGAAGATCAGCGCGCACGATTGGGCGAAGAAGATACTCGCGGCCCCGCAATCGATGATGAATTGATTGAGCCAACGCCAGATCGAGAGAAAAAACTCGTCGATCGCTTCGTTCACGCGCTCCCGGTTTTCGGTCCAAACTTTAATCATACTGCCTCGCGCGCCACCCGCGCGCTGATCGCCGTCACGATTTCGTATGAGATCGTGCCGGCGAGCTCGGCCAATTCGAAGGCCGAGATTTCCTCGCTCCCCTGTCGACCGATCAGCGCCACCTCTTCACCGGCGCCAATCCCGTCTTGGGCGATGTCCGTTAAGTCCACTAAGGTGTAGTCCATGGCCACGCTCCCCACAACTGGAACTCTCTTTCCTCTGCAAAGCACAACTCCCCTGTTCGAGAGCGCGCGCATGTATCCATCTCCGTATCCGACGGGCAAAACTCCGACGACCGAGCGGCGGGACGCCGTCCAGCGCGCCGAATACGAGGCATTTTCACCCTTTTCGACGACGTGAACGTTCGTTAATCGCGTCCACCAACTCAAAATCGGTTTCAATCCGGGTCCAACAAGCCGCCCTTCGTGCGGCAGCCCGTAAATTCCGATGCCGGGGCGCGCTCCGATTCCCGTTAACTTTTTTTCACCGAGCGACGCGAGCGAGGCGCTCTTGTGCGCATGCCGGACTCCGGGAAAATCCTTACAGAGCTCCAAAAACTTCTTGAGCTGAGCTTGCGTGCGCCCGCCGTTCTCACTCGCCTCTTCCCCGTGAGTGAGATGCGTACAGACACCCTCGATCTTCAGCCACGGGCGCGCGCGCAGCTCGTCTTTGAGCCGGACGAGATCGACGGCGTCGAATCCCAACCGCTGCATTCCCGTATTGAACTTCAAGTGCGCGCCCACCGGTTGCTTCAATTTGTCCAACGCGTGCAAATCCTCAAACCGCCCCAAGACCGGAGTCAGGCAATGACGGTTAACCGCCTCGGCCGAGTCCGCGTTCAGCGGAGCGAAGGTGAGAATAGGCGCCTTCAATCCCGCGTCCCGCAGGCGTACGCCTTCCTCGACGAGCGCGACGCCCAAAGCGCTCAGGCCCGTCTGCTCGGCGATTCGCGCGACAGTCGCTTCCCCGTGCCCGTAGGCGTTCGCCTTGACCATGGGACAAAAAAAATCGGAACCGTTCCACTTCTTTAAGAGTTGGAGATTGTGTTTCAGCGCCTGGGTGTCGATTCTCAAGAAGGTTTGCCGTAACATTTTTAAACGCCCCTGTCGTGCACCTCAAAGTCCGCGACGAATCCGTCGGGAGCTTTCGCCACGCAGGTTTTGTTTCCTTCTCTGCGCACTTGGAATAAGGCCTCGTCGGCCGCCTGCACGAGCTCTTCGGCGTCGCGAACCATGGTGGGATACTCGGCCACGCCGAGGGAAACGGTCAGTGAAGGGAATGTGCTTAGGACGCGGCTGAAGTCCGCCGATTCAATGATCCGGCGCAGGCGCTCGGCCTTGATCAGCGCGCCCTGTTTTCCGGTATGGGGCAAAATGATCCCGAACTCGTCGTTACCGGTGCGACCGATAATGTCGTTCACGCGCGAATGCTTCTCGAAAATGCGCGCCATCATCTTTAGAACCGTCTGGGACTCCTCTTGCCCGACTTGCGAAACCATTTGTCCATATTGATCGACCGCGATCAGCGCCAAGGAAACCGGCAAGTTCGTCCTACGCGCGCGACTGATCTCCTCGTGTACAGGTCCGTCGACGGATCTTTCACGCACATCACGTGTAGGCGCTTTTCGGCTTCGATCAAACTCAGCGCGCGATTCAGGAGCATCATCCAGTCGCGAAGCATGCCGAGCACCGCCGGCGCGGGCTCGGGCCGCAGAAAAACGGTCACGCCCAGCACGTCTCCGAACGCCTCGATCGGAACGGCAAAGAACCCGTCGGTTTGAAAGACCTCGCCGACCAGGTGCGAGAGCTCCTTTAAACCCATCGGGTCGCGAAGATGCGACGTGCGGAAAGAAGAACTGATCTCATTGAAGTTCAGTCCCAACCCGCCAAGATCCACACCGTCCGTCAGGTGGCCTTGAGAGGCGACGAGGACGCGGCGATTGGCGATGTACTTGAAGTGAACGGCCGGCGCCGCGCCCAGCGCGTTCGAAACGCACGCGATAAAGACCGAAATGCACTCGTCAGCCGACTTACGCTCGAAAAGGTTGCGCGCGTACTCGAGGTGAACGTCCCCGGCGCCGTCGTCGGGCGCGGGCATCGGTTCGCCTGCCCGGGTTTCCTCGATGCGCTCCGAGACCAACTCGCCTTCGCTCGAGGCCGCGAGGCGCTCGTTCATGTACATGAAGTAATCGCGCTCGGCCGAGCGATCGAGCGCGCGCACGAGCTCCAAGGGGGAAGCGAGCGGCGTGAGAATGATATCGGAGACGCCGGTCTCTAAAAACGCTGCCGCCGCTTCACGCTGGGCGAGCGGCGTGACCAGAAAAACGTGGGTCTCGGGCAACTGCAGGTTGATCTGCTTAACGGCTTTCTTGATATTGAATTTTGACTCTTCGAAATCGAAAAGAATGAAGTGCGGAGGATTCGAAACGAGCTCCGAGAACGCCGCCGTCAGCTCGGTGAAGCTCGCCACCATGTAACCCGCGAGCCCGAGCGCGTCGGCAAGACCGCCCAAGCGCTCCTGCTCGCTCGCGATGAGGTATACGGTGAATGACGGGCGAACTTCTTCGATCTTCAATTCAGAGTCCTGACCTTCGGCTTACGAATCGGAACGTCCGGCAAATCGCGGCGCGCGCTCGGCACGAGGGGCGCCGACATGATCATGCGTTCGAAGTCGTCGTCTTCCTGTAGCTCGATCGGTTGGCTCGCGCTCGCGCTCGCGTCCTCGGACTCGAAGGCTTCGACCGCTTCGATCGACTCCGTGACGACCATATCCTTATCGGGCCATTCCATCTCCACCTTCGTGCCGTGACCGGAGCTCGTCAAATTCACTTGGCCCTTTAGCTCTTCGATCACGCGGCGAACGACGTTCAGGCCGAGCCCGCGCGAAACGCCTTCGGAATCCTTCGTCGAGAAAAACGGATCGAACACTTTGCTTAAGTTCACCGCCTCGACGCCGGAGCCGGTGTCCTCGACCGTCAGGTGCACGCGGTTACCGCGCATTTCGCCCAGAATGGTGAGCACGCGCGGCTCGCTCTCTTCCATCGCCTCGATCGCGTTCTTGATCACTTCTTCGAGCGCCGTCTGCAGTTGGAGCGCGTCCGCCGAGAGCATCACGTTTTCGACGCCGGCGACCTGCGTGCGGATGTCGTGCTCGCGCAGTCGCGCCTCTTGGCTGCGTAGCGCGGCTTGAACGACTTTTCCGAGCGACATGCGCGCGGGCTCAGCCGCCGACGCCGGCACCGCCGCCGAGGGCTCGATGAACGAGTACTGCTCGAGTTCGGGAGTCGCAACGGTCGCGGGCCCACGCGCGACGTCTCCGCCCTGGCTCAGCGCGATTCCGCGCTTGAGCGATTCGATCGCGGCGTCGCTCTGCTCGATTTGCTGCATGAGCGGTCTCAACAATGTGTTGAACAGCCACCAGTTCAGCAAAGCGCCGCCGGCCGCGCACAGGAGTAAGTAAATCCAACCCTGCCACAAGTAGCCCGTTCCGAAGTTCATCGGCGTCTCGATCGCGGCGATCAGGTTCGAGTCGCTCATGCGGGTCGCGGCGCCGAACATCGGCGTGCCGTCGGTCTCCCATTCCTGGCGGGCGCTGATCTCTTCGCCGTCGACGATGGCGCCGATCAAGCTTTCCTTACGAAGCGACACTCCGAGGTACGCCGGGCGCGAGAGCGCCAGCGCGTAGCCGCGATCGTCGACGACCTTCACGTCACGCGCGCGGTCGGCGGAGAACGAAAGCCCGAACTCCGACGCGGGGAAAATTCCCACGCCCATCATCACCGCGGTTCCGCCTTTGCGTACAGGTACCAGCACGGCGAAGTGCGCCTGGCCGCCGACGTCGCCGACGCGAACGAAGTGCGACTCATCCGGTGCGATCTTCGCCAACGGCCAATCCTTCATCCACGAGCGCACGTCCTGCGCCTGCAGGCGATCTTTGAATTTCGTCGAATGCCACAGGGTTTTCCACTGGGCTTGGTCCCACTCGATAAGCGTCACCGACGCGAACACGGAATCTTGGAACGAGCGGGTCGAGCGCTCTCCCCCTTCGGCTTTCAAAACGTCGAGCAAGCGGAAGCGCAAGGCGTGCGAAGTCGCGCGAACGGCGCTCGCGATGACCGGGAGTTCCTGCTCCACGCTGGCTTTCAGAGTTTTCTCGGCCAGGCGCTTTTGGCGCGGAATTTGGTTCACGCCCCAGGCCAACGTCATGAAGAAGATGGCGATGGAGCTAAAAAGGATCAGGCGTATGGACTGTTTATGCATGGCTTCCTTCCATGGGCTTTAGGCTCGCCTCCAAATGCAAACCCCTGACTTTATTCTAGTAAAGTTTCGGGCCTCGAGAATAGGGATTTTAGATGCGCGCCGCGTATGGTAGACCCCTTCCCCTATGGACACCGAAGCACTGGTTTTAGGTTCAGGATTGGCGGGTTTGGTCCTCGCCCTGAAGGTCGCCGACTATGCGAAGGTCCTGCTCGTCACCAAAACCGACCTGAAAACCACCAATTCCGCCATGGCCCAAGGGGGCATCGCCGCCGTCATGTCGGAGGAGGACAGCTTCGACCGCCACGTTCAGGACACGCTCAACGCGGGCGCCGGCCTCTGCGACCCGCACGTCGTCCGCCAGGTCATCGAACAAGGTCCGGCGCGCATTCGCGATCTGATGGACCTCGGGGTCCAGTTCGATCTGGACCTGGACGGCTCGCGCGTGGCATTGACCCGCGAGGGCGGCCACAGCGTGCGGCGGATCCTCCACATCGCCGACCACACCGGGCAGGATCTGCACGCGCACCTGCTTCAGAAAGTGCTGCAGCATCCGCGGATTAAAATTCTCGAAAATCATTATGCGCTCGAGTTAATCCTCGAGCAGAACGTGAACCCGCGTGCCGTAGGCCACAATCGCTGTCTGGGCGCGTACGTTTTGAACCGTGAAAGCGGCGAGGTCCTCACCGTGCAGAGCCGCGCGACCTTCCTTGCGACCGGCGGCGCGGGTAAAGTGTACTTGTATACCTCAAATTGGTCGGGCGCCACCGGCGACGGCATCGCCATGGCCTACCGGGCCGGCGCGCGCGTCGCCAATATGGAGTTCATGCAATTCCACCCGACGTGCCTGTACCATCCGCAGTCGCGAAACTTCCTCATAACGGAAGCCATGCGCGGAGAAGGCGGCGAGCTCGTCGACTCGCGAGGCGAGGCGTTCATGAAACGGTACTCGCCGCAAGGCTCGCTCGCCCCGCGCGATATCGTCGCGCGCTCGATCGACGCCGAGATGAAGAGAACGGGCGCCGAGTGCGTCTTCCTCGATATCACGTCGAAGCCGCGCGACTTTCTGATCAAACACTTTCCGACGATCTACAACCGCTGCATGGAGCTCGGAATCGACATGGCGAGAGAGCCGATTCCCGTGGTTCCGGCCGCGCACTACTTGTGCGGCGGGGTTCTCACCGACATTCAGGGCGTGACCGATGTGCCGGGACTGTACGCCCTGGGAGAGACCGCGTGCACCGGGCTTCACGGCGCGAACCGATTGGCGTCGAACTCGCTGCTCGAGTGTCTGGTCGGCGCGCACGCGGCGGCCGAGCACTTCTTGAAATCGGAGCCCTTGAAATTCGAAGGGGCGATTCCCGAGTGGCCGAAAGCTCAGGGCGAGAACGCCGACGAGATGATCGTCATCCATCACATGTGGGACGAGATCCGCCGCCTGATGTGGAATTATGTGGGAATCGTGCGCACGAACCGCCGTTTGGAGCGAGCGTACAACCGATTACAGATGATCCAGAAGGAAGTTCACGAGTACTACGCGACCTTCCGCACTCATTCCGACATCGAGGAGCTTAGGAACATTGCGCTCGTGGCCGAGCTTACGGTCCGCTGCGCGCTCGAGCGCCGCGAGTCGCGCGGAATTCACTTCAATTTGGATTATCCGGATCTGCTTCCCGACGCTAAGGACACGATACTTTGAAGTTTTAAGTTCCGTCTAAGCGGAATACGAGGCCAAAACCGATGTAGAGCGACGTTCCGGGGCTGAAGCTGAACTTCATGTCGGTGCGGAACCAAGCCAAACCGCTCAGGGGCATCATGAGGCCGCCGATCGCGTGGCCTCCGAAAATGATCCGGGTTCCCTCGTTGGCGCCCTTATAATAAACCATGTCGGCGCCGACTCCCGCCACGCCCACGATATTTTCCACGGGGATGTCCATGCGGATGTCGATGTGCGTGTTTTTCCATTCCGCGCCTTCGCCATTGCCGAGGATCATCCCCGCTTCCGCGTACGTCTGGGGCGCGAGTCGATAAGCGACGCGCGCTCCGCCGAGGCCGATGATCTCGGTCAGTCCATTGATCTGGTTGGGAAGCAAGTAGCCGAGATGAACGCCGGCTTCATAGAGCGCGTTGCTGCCCATCGTGCCGCCGCCCTGCTCGCCCTGCGGAGTCTGCGCGAGCGCCGGGCTCGAGATGAGGCTGAGGAATGCAAGGTGTAGTAACCATCTCATTCAATTGATACTAGCCGAAAGACATTCACGCCACAACCGAACCTTGACCCGACTTGAGGTGGGCCCATATTATGTTCCCATGCATCAGCGCTTCGAGGGCCAGTTCAAAGGCGCCGACCAGACCGAGCTCTTCTTCCAAACTTGGACTCCGGACAAGGTACGCGGCGCTTTCGTGATCACTCACGGTCTCGCCGAGCATAGCGAATGCTATCACCCGCTCGCGAAGATTCTCGCCGAGGACGGCTGGCAAGTGTTCGCATGGGATATGCGCGGCCACGGACGCTCCGAGGGCAAGCGCGGATTCGCGCGCGATATTTCCTACTTCATTGACGACCTCGACGTGTTCGCGAAGCTCGTGCGCAAGCAGGCGCCCGAACAGAACGTCGTGTTCTTCGGCCATTCGATGGGCGGCCTCGCGACAATCCGGTATCTGCAAACGCGCAAGCCGGAGTACGCGGCGCTCGTCTTGAGCTCTCCGGCCCTCGGGCTTTCCGTCGCCGTTCCGAAGTTCAAGGAAACGCTCGCGCACGTCGCACTGAAATGGATGCCGACGCTGACGATGTACAACGAGATCAAGTACTCGGACCTCACGCGCGACGAAGAGATCCGCAGATCCTACGAAAGCGACTCTTTACGCCACGACAAGATTTCTCCGGGGATTTTTTTGAGCATGGTCGCCAATTTCGCGAAAGCCTCCGAAGACGCGGACAAAATCGACGCGCCCGTATTGATGCAGCTTTCGGGCGACGACAAGATCGTCTCGACGGAGGCTTCCCGCGCCTTCTTCGATAGACTGCCCGGCAAGAAAAATCAGCTCATCCTCTATCCCGAGAATTACCACGAGATTTACAACGACCTCGATCGCGAGCAAGTGGTCGCGGACTTGAAGAAGTTCATTCACCCTTACTTGGGAGCGTAACGTGCGTTGGCTTTGGATCTGCTTGTTCGTCATCGGTTGCGCGCAGACACCCGTCCATAATCCCGACATCGTTCAGCCGCTCGGGGAAAATGAGTACGGGCTCCTGATCAAGAAGAACACTTCGCGCACGGACCAATACTCGGGTTTCTACCAGACGTTCCAGGCCGACGTGACCATTCTCAACACCGAAGTCATCACGGCGAATCTTCGCCAGCGCGGCCACTTTCTGCAATGGGATCAGCGCACGTACCAGGCCGAGCGCGACAAGGTCATGCAGGAAGCTTCCGCCTATTCGAAATTTTTCCTGCGTTTTTACAGCCCCGAGAACGAGTACGACGATTTCCACAAGGGAAAAACGATTTGGAAAGTCTATTTGGAATACTCGGGTTCGCGCTTCGAAGGCAAAGTCCGCAAGATGAACGAGAAGTTCGTCGAAATCCAAACGATCTTCCCGCACATGGACCGCTTCTCGACGCCTTACGAAATTACCTTTAATATTCCTATGACCACGATCGAGAACGGGGCCCTCAAGGTCATTCTCACTTCAAGCCTCGGTACCGCTGAATTTAAGTTCCCAGGAAGCAAATAGCTCTTCGGTAAAATCCCGCGTCTCGAACTTGCCCGCTAACGGGTAAATCACGACGAGCTTCGCCGGCTCCGTGTGTCCGAATTTTCTGAGTGCCCACGCGTAGAGCTGCAGCTGCGAGAACGCGGCCTCTTTGAACGCCTGCGATCCCGACTTGTAGTCGATCACGTAGAGCGTGCCGTCGTGCTTCGACCAGAGATCGATCTGCCCCTCCACCACGCGCGAGGGCGTGCGCACCTGAAAGCCCCACTCAGCTTCGCCCTTATGGATGAGCTCGCGCATCGGCGGGTCCGTCATTTCGAGCACGAAGGTCACGGACTTATCCTCGTCCGCGCGGATCGACCCGTACTTGAGGGCCTCGAGCGCGCGGTGAATGCGCGTGCCCTGATTTTGCGCCTGCCACCGCTTGAGCAGGTCTTCCCGCGAGATGAAGTCGCTCGGCTTCGCGGTCACAAGCTCGGTCACGCTTTGCCGCTCCACGTGCTCGCCGTCGCGCGCGCGCCAGGGCTTGCGTACGTCGCGCGCCTCGCGCGCGGAGCCCGCGTAAGAGGCCTCCGCGGTTTCCCCGTCGACGAGCTCGCAGATGTAGTTCGGGCTTTGGTGAATTCCCAAGTCCCGCCGGAACCATTCGCTGCGCGACGCCCACGAATGGCGAGCGATCTTCGACCATGACAGCGTGAGCGTGGATTTCGCGCGCGTCAGCGCGACATACAGCCAGCGGTCGAACTCCTCGAGTTTGCGGGCGTTCTCGTCTCGGCGTTTAAGATCGTCGAGCGGGCTCGATATATACGGACTCTTCGGATCCTCGGCGTCGGCGCTCCACACGGGAAAGTGAAACTTCGCTCCGGTCACCGACAGCGGCGCCGTCTGCGACGGCGGCGAAGGCTCTCCCATTCGCGGAATGAGCACATGGTCAAACTCGAGGCCCTTGGAGCCGTGAATGGTCATGAGATTGATCGAGTTCGGCTCCTGTGCGGACGTCGCGTCGCCTTCGCTCGCTTCCAAGACGTCGGCGCCGGGATCCTGATCGAGGAAGTCGAGCAGCGATTGGCCGCCGTCCTTTTCGATCTCGCGCGCGCGCAAGATAAGTTTCCAGAGATTCGATTCTTTTCGCCCGGCCGGATCGTTCACCAAACTCAAGTCGATCATCGCGGCCGCGCATAGCGTGTTCTCGAACGTGCGCGACAGGCCCGCGAAGCCGAGCTTGAGCTGTGCCGACCTTAAGCGCGTCACGCTTTCGGGCGCCTCTTGCGCGGGGAGCTTCGAGATCTTTCCCCATAGCGAGCTCGGGCGCTCGTCCATCCACGCGGCGATCGTCGCGTCCTCCACGAAAAACCAGGGCGAGCGCAGAAGCGTGACCAAAGACATGTTGTCGTGCGGGTTCACGAGGAACTTCCACAAGGCGCGCGCGTCCAGAACTTCGCGCCGCTCGCTGAATCCGCGCGCCGAATGCACGTGCGTGGGAAAGCCGCGCTCGCGCAACGCGCGCGAGACATCCATCAACGCCCGGTGCGTGCGGCCCAGAATGCAGATTTGGTCAAGGCTCGCGCCGCCCTCGACCAGATCGCCGACGCGGGCGACGAGCGCGTTCATCTCGGCGGCGTCATCGGCCGCGCGGATCATACGCACGGCCGTCCGCGTGGGCGCGCTCGCGGCCTCGCGCGGCTCCATTTCTTGAAACGCGGGACCGACCCCGCTCATAAACTCGTTAATCCAGAGCAAAAGGTCGGGAGCCGAGCGGTAGTTGCGGCGAAGCTCCTTCGAGTCGCCCCCCATGCCCGCGATCTCGATGCGTGCCTGCTCGAACACGCGCACCTCGGCGCCGCGGAAAAGGTAAATGCTCTGTTGCGGGTCGCCCACATAGTATGTGAAGCGTCCGCCGATGAGCGCTTTCAGAACCGCGGCCTGCAGCGGGCTCGTGTCCTGATACTCGTCGATCATCCAATAGTCCCAATTCTCGGCGAAAATTTCCCCGAGGAACGGCTTTTCGCGCAGAATCTCCATCGATTTCAGCTCGAGGTCGGACATCTCGAGGCGCGCGCTCTGATCCTTGTGCGCCCAGCTCTTCGCGACGAACTCTTCGGCGAACTCGGTGAAGGTGCTCCACGCGCGCTCCATCTCGGGCCAGAGCGAGTGATCCCAGCCGGCGCCGCTCATTTCCTTTTTGAACTGCGTGGTGGTTTCCTCAACGCGCTCGTGCCATGCGGCCCAGCGCTCCTGATTCTTGGTGTTCGCGACTTTTCTGGGCAGCTTGATGTCGGCGCCGCTTCCACTCCACGAGCTCAGGAATCCGCGCAGCTCGTTCGCGTACGCGATCCACTTCGGATCGTCGACCTCCTCGAGGATCGAGGCGGCAAGCTCGTCGAGCTCCTTCCTCCATCCCGCGGCGATCTCGCGAACCGCGGCTTCGATCTCGGCCGCGGTCGCGGGTTCGAGTCGTCCGGCCTCGCGGCGCTGGCGCTCGTACGCCCTGAGCATCGCGAGCGTCCGTTTAAAGCCGTAGGTCTCGAGCCACGCCAGGCCCTCGGGATGCGCGAGCACGGTCTCGCGCAAGACCAGGCGCGCGAGGCGCGCGGCCTCGCCCTCGCTTAAAATCTGAAAACCGGCGTCGAGGCCCGCCAGGTGACCCACTTGGCGCAGGAAAATATTCAGCAGCCCGTGAATGGTGGAGATCTGAAGTTTCGTGGGATCCGTAAGAAACTGCAGGAGCGCGCCGTCCTCGGCCTTGCACGCGGCCCTGATCAGGCGCTCTTTCAATTCTTGCGTGGCCTTTCGCGTGAAGGTCGTGACGATGATCCGCGGGGTTTCTCCGCGCGCCTGGAACTGACGATACACCTCGATCACGCGCGCGACGAGGCCCGTGGTCTTCCCGGCTCCGGCTCCGGCGCGGATGATCGAATGATTTAGTTGAGATGGGGCGCCCGACATAGGGTCCTCCATGAGCATTCGTCGCAAACGCTGAGCTTTTCCGGCGCGGGATTGAGTTTTCCCTCGAGAATCGCGGTGAGCGCGCCGGAGATCTTCGAGCCCAGTTCGGTGAAGAGCGCGAGCTTTTCGGCCTCGGTGATAAAGTTCCGGTGGGATTCTTCGCCGTCGTAAAGCTCGGCCTTCGCGTCTTTCAGGTGAAAGCCCTTGCGGCGATCGGAGTCTTTGACCACGAAGTAATTGGCGGCCACGACTTCTCCGGCCTCGACTCCCGCCAAGCCTTCCTCGACGAGGAGCGCGTAAAGCGGCATCTGGATCGAATGCTTCTCGAGCCACTTCTTCCAGTTGGTCAGCGATGCGCTCGAGGCTTTGTAATCGATCAAAGCGTAACGCCCCTTCGGATCGCGATCGAGCCGGTCGATGCGGCCCGAGATCTTGATCGGCGTGGGTTCGGCGACCGGGCGGCCCGCGGCCAGGTCCCAGAAGCACTCGAACGCTTGCTCACGGCCGACGGTTTTTGTTCCCGGAAATCGTTTTCGCCATTCGCGCTCGAACTCTAGGAACAAGCGGGC
>CAYPFC010000009.1:24847-29317 GCA_964409815.1 uncultured Pseudobdellovibrionaceae bacterium | reverse complement strand
TGAGGTTTAGAAACAAGTTCCCACATAAATAACTATCGGCTGTCTACTCGTTTAATTTCAGATGGCTTTCGCGAGATCCGACGCGCTCGCTAACCGCCGCAGTTACCACAAGGAACCCCGCCCCTATCAAGGGCTTCTTTCTTGTCGATGACCACACAGTTTACGGTGCAAGCCTTGGCGGATTTGCACCCGTGCCGATGAATTTTCTTAGTGCGGGTATTGAAAGTGACCGTTGTTTCCTTCTCGTCGCTGGCAACTTCGCGTTTCGCCTCTTTAGCTTTCGGATTATGGCAATGGTAATCGCCGGTAGCGTGATTCGTGTGACAGCCGTTTGCATCGGTCCGCCCGCTATGAGCAAAAGCGAATGCCGAGAACAAAAGAGATAAAACTAGTAAAATCGATTTCATTTGAGCCACCTTTACGCCACTTCGGGTTTCGTCGCGAGGGCCACAACAGGCTGCGGAGATTCGGCGGTTGTGGGGTCGGCCGGACTCGCTTCCACTACCGGCGCTACGGCGACAGTTCGCTTTTGGCGACGAGTTTTGCGGCCCGCCCGTTTCTGAGATTTGACGTATTTATTCAGCTCGATTGCCTTTGCCTCGTTCCATCCAACGTGAGCGTCGTTCAATCCAAGTTCCAATAAAATATGGATGCGGTCGCAAAGGACCTCAAAGTTTGCCTTATATTCATGTTCGCCGCGAATGGATTTAGCGATGTAGCGAACTACTTCTTGAGACATGATGGCGCGCGCGAGCGATTCGGGTGAGAACACCGTGGCTTCTTTGGAAAGCTCTTGCCAAGCTCCCGATTGAAAAGAGTGTTCGTGCATGTCGAAGATCGAGTAACAGATCTCTTCAACGGCTCTTTTGTCTACTTCGATCGGTTGGTCATCTTCTTTTAAGTCGAATGCGGTCACTTCAACTCCGCCAAGTTGCGGATTGCTGAAGTCATATAATTTCCAATCCGTCCCGTTCGTCAGAATGCCCCACTTTACGCCGCTAAAGTTCTGAAGATACTCGGAGATCTGTACTTTTCCGGAGCGGAAATCGGATTTGTTAAGATCAAATCCCAATTTTTTAACTTCCACCAGGACGATCGCCTTATCTTCTTTAAATATAACAAGATCGGGCCGATGCTTGCCTTTCGCTTCTTGCGCACGAATCTGATATCCGCCTGAAGCCATGTAACCTAAACAGTTCTTGAGGAACCCTTGCACCCAACGCTCAACATCGCTCTCTTTAGCCGTCGGATTTGCTTCTAGATTTTTCAACTCCAAAAGGTGCTCGGTAACCTGATCCAACATTCCTCGAATTATCCGATCTTGCTTTGTTTCGCGCGCCATAGTCCCTCCTGGACTTGCTTCGGCGATAACGCAGCAGAACTTTCGAGCCAGATTGAGATTCAACAAGTTTAGTTTATTTTGAACAAACTAGGCTTCAAAAAAATCCAGCGCGCCTTGAACCGCCGCCACTTGCGCATCGACGCAAATCTCCGGCGTCGCGTTCGGGCTGTCCGGATAAACTTCCGTGGTCGTGGTGTAAGCCGCATCCGAAAAACCCGCACACAGAAAAAGCTTCTTCAACGGATAGGCGATCACGCCTTCCGCCAAGAGCGGCTCGCCGATGATCCTCCCCTGCCCGTCGGGCTTTGCAATGTGCGTGATCGGTCTCACCGCTTCGATCACCGACTTTTGAAACTCAAGCTGCGGATTCTCGGTATTCGCGACCAAGTAAAAGCCATCGGGGATTTCGGATAAGTCCGCTTCCACGCCGTCTCTGGCCGCGAGCGCCGGACGGAATACGGTGTTGTCAGTATCCGTCGTCTCGTGCAGATCGATGTGCACGAAGGGCTTAACTCCGTATTCTTCCATCGCCTTTAGGAACAGGCGGCACTCTTCGGCCGGGCTGTTCTCACGAAACGAGCGATTCGGATCGATCGCTTCCGGGTTCCAGCGATTGATGGTCTCGTACGCCCACGGGCTGATGCAGGGAGCGCAGACCAGATTCATTTGGGCATGATTCGGGTTCGCTCGCTCGAGAAACGCCAGTGCGCCATGCACCCCGCTCGTCTCGTAGCCATGTACGCCGCCGGTAAGGAGAGCGGTTTTCTTGGCAGGGTCGAAGTTTCTCGATCTCAAAAGAAATAAGGGGTATTTCGCGGGATCGTACGCGAGCGCTCCGTATTGAATGACTTCAAACTTCGAACTTAGTCTTTTAATCTTGGCGGCCACTTCGTCCCGATACGAGCGCTTGATCGTCTGCTCGCTGAGCCAAGCTCGTCTTTCCGCTTCTTGCCATTTCATATTCGGATTCTCACGGGCTCGTAGCGCCGGCCCACTTCAGAGCCTGATTCAATTCCCCGAACGATCGAAACTCGGTGACTTTGCCGTTTCGAAACGTAAACACGTCGCCGACGCGCCCTTCGGCCCACTCGGGCCGACTCTTCAGCCGGACGCGCACGTGAACGTCGGCAATCACTTTGTCGCCCTCACAGATCAAACGCTCAGGAGTGCACGCTCCCTCCGCCCAAGTGGAGCGCGCTTTCGAAAAGTGCGGCTCAACCTCGGATAACCCGCGGCACACGACCTCGGCGGGCGTGCCTTCGAACTCGACCCGCAGAATCTGAGGGTCAAAGAATTTTAATACGCCAGGGATATCGTTCCCATTGATGGCCGCGTAGATCTGTTTCACGGTTTCGATATCGGCCGCGCTCGACGTGTGCATTCGGATCCCCTTACTTGCTGGTTGGTGCTCGCGACCAAATCTTCGCCGTCTCGATGACGTAATGCTTGCGGCAGAAGTCGCACACGGCTTCGAGAGTCGCGGGTTCGTTTTCTCCGGGCTCGGACATCTTCATCGCATCTTCGAGCTTCTCTAAGCTGCACGTGCAAAACGTCGCGAGCTCCCGCTCCTCGATCTTTCGAAATCCGACTCCCAGTAATCTTTCGCCGAACGATTCATCGAGCTCGGCCGCAAGCGCGCGCAACTTCGACTTATCGGCATTCAAAACAGCCTCGACATCCGCGGGCGAGGCTCCGCCGATGACCTGCACGAGCATGCCGGACGCTTTGCTCACGCGACTTCCTTGGACTTCGACCACGATTCCCGTCGTCGTCGCGATCTGGGCGCTCTCGCGGAAATAGCTGTCCAGGTTCTCGTCGATCCGCTCGCTCTGGCCCTCGGTGATCCCCAGGTAAGGCGCCTGTCCTTCACGCGTCTGCGTATAGAGTACGGCGAACGAGTTCTTCGCCGCGGCGGTATCGGGAAGAAAGGAGACCAGTCCGCGAACCGCGCCCTCGGGCCGCGCGTCGACGACCGCACGTAAGCGCGCGCGGGCATCCTCGAGGCGGACGTTGATGTCCTCACCGTCATCGTGGAGCGACGAGTTCAACACCGCGGCCACCACGGTCTCCGCCAGCTTCTGAGCGGCGACTCCCATCACGCCGTGACGGTCGACGAGTTCCTGAGCCAGAGACCCCATGTCCGCGTGAACGGCTCTCAGCCGCGCATGGTTCGAGAGGAATTTGACCCACTTGGAGTCGGGGAATTTCTTTTCAATTCGGACGGTACGCAATGGGATGCCCTCGGTAAAATATGACCCTCTTTTAGGATCTTCCGGATCTTAAATCAAGCCGGCCGATGACAGCTAGAAAAGACCACAGCCAAAGACTTCCCGCTCCATCCAAGTGGTCGCGCTAAATCTTCTTCAACCGCATCAGCACGTTGTTGCCGTAGTCTATGTAAAGACCGCTGTCCGTCGCGTACATGCGGTTGATTGCATCCGTTGCGCCCGGGTCGTAGACCATGACCATATGGATGCGGCCATCGAGACCGATTTTGAATAGGCGCCGGTGGCCCGCACCGTCGGTCGTGGCGGTAAAATAGAGCTCATTGTCGAAGAGCGTGAAGTGCTTCGGATCGTCGGCGCTGGAGGCGCGGATTTTGACTCTCACGATGTCGCCGTTCGCGGTGACTTTATAGAGCGAGCCTGCACTGAAGAATATCTCGCCGTTGTACAGAATGAAATCTCTTACGCCGTTACCGAAGTTCGTGCCGACGTTTTCGGCAGCTTGGGTCATGGTGCCCGTCGAGTCGATGCGGAAAATGTTCCCGCTGCCGCTCAAATCCGTCGTCCAAACCAGATCGCTTCCCTGCACGATCCCTTTGGCGACTTTGAATTTGCTGTTGCCCATCGGGTCACCGTTCAAGTGCGTCGCGACCCCGCCCGACGTGTGCGAGAACAGTTCGCCCGCGGCCGCGAGCGAGAAATAGTCCACGCCGTTCGCGATGTAGGCTGCACCCAATAGGGGGTCCGAATACGGCCAGCTGACTACGTATATCGGAAGCACGCTGCCGTCGCTGTTGATACGAACGATCGCGATGTCGTTGCCGCACGAGTTCGGATCGCGTACGTCGACATAAATTCCACGCGAAGTGGTCGCGATCGTTTTCACGAAGTCGCTGTTTGAAG
>CAYPFC010000009.1:17058-24837 GCA_964409815.1 uncultured Pseudobdellovibrionaceae bacterium | reverse complement strand
AATTGAACACGCGCGAAATCGTTCCCGAAGAGCTCATTTTATAAAGGCGGTCGTAACCCGAAGAATCTTGTGCGACGAAGTACAGGAGGTTACCGATGATCTTCAGATTGCGCGGGGCCTTGAGCAACGAGCCCGAGCTCGAGAGATTGGTGAGGGTGCTCGTCGCCGGATCGTATTTCAAGAGCTGACCTGCTCCCGCCGGCATAGGTTGGGCCACGAAATAAACCTGGTCGCCGAACACCGTCATCTCGGCCAAGAGCATACTGGCCGAAGGATTGAATATGATTTCGTTGACGCCGTCGCCGATTTTATAGAGGCGCGCGTAGGTGCCTCCGCTGATAATGTAGCTATAAGTCGCAAAGGTGTAACCGCCCGCCTCGACGACGCCTCGATACAGACGGCTCGAGCCGTTCGTGACCGCGCTGATCGCCTTGTGCGTGTATCCTGCCGCCGACGCGTTCAACGATGTGCCATTCACTGTTAGCGGAATCGACGTCGTCGAGCTGAGGAAGTCCGCGTAAGTGATCGCGCTGAGGTCGAGCTTCTTCGGGTCGCTGCCGTTCACCGCGCAGGTCAGAGAAAAGGATGACGAACACGATGTCGCGTTTTGAGTGACGGTCACTTGATGGGTGCGTGCATCGCCGACCATATTCAAGATCGACGGCGCGCTCTGGATGTAATTGCCGGCAATGGCAATGCCGAAAGCGTTGTTGCTCGGAGTCGATGCCGGAGTTGCAAATGTCGTGATCGCGCCGGTCATATCGATGCTCGGAGATCCTGCCGCGGGTACCGCGGTGATGCCGGTATCCGTCTCGCCCGGAGGCGTGAGAGTCCCCTGCACCGTGAAGTGGAATTTCACGGAAGCCGCATCGATCGCGACGGATCCTCCCCCGCCGTCGCCACCACCACTGTCAGACTCCGAATTTTGCGATGTGCCGGATTCTCCTTTCTTTCCGCAGGCGGTGAAAGTGATAGAGACCGAGCAGAGCAGTGCGAACGTGACAAATAGACGCATTATTGAGTTCTCCAGTGATTGTTTACAGTATGGTGAACGCTTTTCGCGCGCGCAAACTCGCAGAATTTTTATGGACTATAGTGCATGAGTCCTTGGTCGGGCTCGGAAGGGCCCTACCTGCAAAAGATAAGAAACAGCGACTTCATTAAGTCATGAACTCGGTCATCTTTGATTTTGTAATAGACCTGTTTCCCCTCACGTCGAGATTCCACAAGCCCCTCCAAACGCATTCCTTTCAGGAACTGCGAAACGGCAGATTGTGAGGCACCGCATGAGTCCTCAATTTCACCGACCGATTTTTCGCCTTCGGCCAAACTGCAAAGAATAAGAAGCCTTTGGGGATGAGATAGCTGCTTAAGCAATCCAGCTACATCCTCGCTCCGTCGTTTCAATTCGGAGAGCGCCTTGTTCTTACCTTGACTTTTCATATTATGATATTATAATATGTTAACGTATTGGGCAAGAAGAAAAATAGGAGATAGACGTGACGATAAAGCAAATATTCAACCCTCAGGTGGTCGATGACGTGCCCGGAAGTGCCCCAGATGAACTTAGAGGCAGCGGAGCACGCTCAGGCAGAGCCACTTTACAGGGAGGCCGAGAATGGAATTAGCTCAAATACTGCCCTCGCTTTTGGGCGGCAGTCTTATCGGTTTAGCCGTCACAATAATGCTTCTCTTCAATGGCCGCGTCACTGGAATCAGCGGAATCATTGCCTCGTCTCTGGCAAAGCCGACAAGTGAGGGAATGTGGAGATGGATGTTCCTTGGAGGCCTACTCGCAGGCGGAGTTCTTATTCAGATTGCTCGACCTGATCTGTTCACGAATGCCTCAAGTAGAGGTTCAGTCGCTATCATCGTCGCCGGCCTGTTAGTCGGATACGGCACCGTCATGGGAAGCGGATGCACCAGTGGCCATGGCGTCTGTGGTATTAGCAGACTTTCCGTTCGATCACTTATGGCGACCTTAACTTTCATGCTTTTTGGATTTCTCACCGTGCAAGCCGTCCGCTACCTCGCGGGAGGTTCAGTATGATTTCAAATTCAACCAGGCAGAACGTGATCTCATTTGCCGTTGGGTTTATTTTCGCAATTGGGCTGGCGGTCTCGGGGATGACTCAGCCTCAAAAGATTATTAACTTTTTGAACCCTTGGGAGTGGGACCCCTCCCTTCTTTTCGTCATGCTTGGCGCCGTAGGAGTCCACACTATTTCTTATCCACTTGTGAGGAAGAGAACGTCTCCCCTTCTAGATACGAAGTGGCATGTGCCAACCCGCAAAGACGTCACAAACCGATTGATTCTCGGCTCCGCGCTTTTTGGAGTCGGCTGGGGTCTTGGTGGATTCTGTCCGGGACCAGGAGTGACCTCCCTTGCGTCGGGTGATTTTCGAGTGATTCTTTTCGTAGGGGCAATGGTTGTTGGAATGATTACTTTCAAGAAAACAGAACCGTATTTGAAATTGCGAGAATGAGGATGGAATACCTTGGAGTTGTAGCCAGCTTTGCAATGGGAATCACACTCGGTTTAATGGGTGGCGGCGGCTCTATTCTGACTGTCCCCATTCTCGTGTACCTGTTCGCACTACCTCCAACCCTTGCCACCGGCTATTCACTTTTCATTGTGGGTACTACGGCCCTAATTGGCAGTCTTATGTACGTACGCAGAGGGGAAATCGACTTTCAGGCAGTTGTTGCGTTTGCAATTCCCAGTGCCGCTGGGGTGACCGTTTCTCGCGGAATTATTATCCCACGCATTCCTACCGTCGTATTTCACTTTGGCACCTTCACACTGACAAAAGAAATCCTGGTCATGGTCGCATTTGCAGTCCTTATGGTTGCCGCCTCTTACTCGATGATCAAAAGGAAAGGCGATCGAAATCCGTCGGAGACCCGTTCGATCAGGCGATTTGCTTTGATCGGTCTTCAAGGGCTGGCGGTTGGTCTCGTGGCCGGTTTCGTCGGCGCGGGCGGAGGTTTTCTCATCATCCCCGCGCTCGTGTTCCTTGCGGGACTCTCGATGAGAGCCGCCGTCGGCACTTCGTTAATGATAATCGCGATTCAGTCTCTTCTGGGTTTTGCGGGCGATATTTCGCGTGGCCTGCCGGTGGACTGGGCCCTGCTCGGAACCGTGGCGGCCTTCGCGGTCACGGGAATCGTTGTCGGCTCGGCGGTGGCTCACAAGGTCAGCGAGCGGAAGTTAAAGGCCGCCTTCGGATGGTTCGTTCTGGTCATGGGGATCACGATTTTGCTGGAGCAGTTAAGGCATCTTTCATCGTAATTGAGGAGAAACCGTATGAAGCAAATTAAGGAGTTTTTCGACAAGAATACGTGGACGCTCACTTACGTCGTGTGGGACGAGAAGACCAAGGACGCCATCGTCATCGATCCCGTCATGGATTACGATCCGGCGGCGTCGAAGGTAAGCGAAGATTCGGCGCGCGAGGTGATTCGGTTTCTTCGTTCCAATCAACTCAAGCTGCACTTCATCTTGGAAACCCACGCGCATGCGGATCACTTGAGCGGCTCGCAAATCATCAAGAAAGAGTTTCCGGACGCTAAAATCGCGATCGGCGAGAAGATCACGGCGGTGCAGGAGATTTTCAAAGGCGTCTTCGGTCTTCCCGAGGACTTCAAAACGGACGGGTCGCAGTTCGATCGGCTCTTGAAGGACGGCGAGGAGTTTTCCGCGGGATCGATCCAGATCAGAACTATTTTTACTCCCGGTCACACGCCCGCATGCGCGTCCTATTACATCGACGGCAACGTGTTCGTCGGCGATGCTTTGTTTATGCCCGACTACGGAACGGGTCGATGCGATTTTCCCGCGGGCAGCGCGGTCGATCTCTACCGATCGGTGCATGGCCGAATTTATGAGCTTCCCGAGGACACGAAGGTCTATACCGGGCATGATTACATGCCGAATGGCCGTCCGTTAAAGTTCATGGCGACGATCGCGGAAGAAAAGAAGGACAACATTCAGCTCAAGTCCGATACGTCTCTTGAGGAATTTGTTCGCTTCCGTACGGAGCGCGACCGTACGCTGGCGGCGCCGAAGCTCCTGCTGCCGTCGGTTCAGGTGAATATCGATGCGGGCCATCTTCCGGCGCCGGGCAAGAACGGTAAGCGATATCTTCGGATTCCTATCGGGTGAATCGCTCTCAGCGCGGGCATGGGTCCATGCATCTGCGCAAAACGATCAATCACCCTCCAGTACGATTTCAGTCGCAACTCAGGTTCGTGATTTTTCCGTCGTCAGTGAATTCGGAATCGCTTTGCGATGCTGGGGCCGCCAAGAAGAGGCCGTAGCCGAACGGTGCTGAGAATTCGTAATAGAATCCACTCGCGGATTCCACGCGCTGGCCAGCCAACGGAATTCGCTCACCGAGGTACTTACCCTTCACCCTAACCAGGATCATCGTCGCCTGGTAGTTAATCGAATCTTCCGGCGGCGAAACCTCCCGCATTTCTTCGACCAGGATAATGGTCGAAGCGTTTTTCGAGGCGCAAACCATAATTTCACTCTCGGCCCGCGCCGCCATGGGCAAAGTGAAAATCATCGCGACAATACACATAAGGTTTTTCATATAAATTTGCCTTTCCTAATGGTTACTAGTTGTTTCGCGCGAGTCGCGAATCTTGAATCTCGCATTCCAAAGTTCTTGATCGCCCGCCGAGCTTGATACCCATCGAAACCCTTGCGGCTTTCGATTGGTAATCAATATGCCAGACCGCCAACGTCGTCGAAATTTCAAGATTGCCGTCCTTGAGATCCGCGACCAGAACTGTGGGTTCGGTGTCGTGTAAAACAACACGAAAGTAGCCTCCCGCCTCCAGCGGCCTTTGAACGACCAGCGCGTGATTGCGCGAATCGCTCTCGCTTAAGGCCATATAACCCCCGTATGAACAGGTCATCGACTCACCGTAAGAGTTTTGTTCCGCAGCGAGCTCCACGCCAGCCGGGATCGCGGACGCCAGTTGGGGGATGCCTAAGAGCAAAGTAATTAAAATTTGTTTGGTCATAGATTTTTCCTTTCAAATCACTTGTTAAACACGGGCTCGACCGAATCTAACTCACCGCATCGAATGGTGATAGACTTATTGAGTAAATCGGTTATGTAAATATTCACAAAATGTTCAATATTTTGAATATACTATTGAAATTTAAGCGAATAAGTAAATTTATGAATTGGCCGAAGGGCGTATGTTTAGAATATATAGGAGAAACTAAAGTCGATCAGCTCTTCTTCATAAAGAGCTTCTTGTTGGGACGTGGAAATCCAGTGGATGTCTTCAAAGTGCGCGCGCTCCGCAATGCGGTTTAGAGCCGCTCCGCCTTCTTTGGATTCACCGCCACGCTCACCCGCCCCCCGTGTGGACGCGTCCACACTCGAGGAACTTTCGACATACCGGTCAATGGCCATCGCGTGGATCCTCGGTTCCTCATCGACGATCGTTAACCAAAAGCGAATCCCGACTTTTTCCGATTGGTCTTCGATTCGCGCAAAAAGTAGCGGCGTCAAAAAGTAAACTTGTCCCTCGCGCACATGTCTGCGGCTCAACTCGAGGGGCCGGTCCGCCGCTTGGTTTCCCTGAACACCCGCGGATTCATGGCGAGTCGAAGGGCCCTCCATCAGAGGCGACGGGGCGAAGTCGCGCTCGAATGCAAACTCTCTTCCGTCGACGGTAAGCGACAGTCCACCGCGCCCAAGGGTAAAGCTCGCGGCGCATTCGCGCTTGGCCCGCATCGGGAAAGAGCGGTCGAAGGCGCAGAAGCGCGGCAAGCCGGCCGCCCCTTCTTGTTTTTGCCAGACCTCAACCAGCTTCGAGACCGAGATCGAACCGCCCGATCGCGAGGGCTCCCAGGCGGCGTCGGACACGCTGGCTTTGTTGAATACTCGCGGATCGAAATTCTTATCCGAGAGTTTGAGTATGAAAAGGTCGCGATCCAGATTTTGATAACCGCTGTACAGCCACTCCGACACGTGACGGATCGACTCGTAATCGCCTGCACTTAAGAAGTCTTCGGGCTCCGCGACCGGCGCGCCGTAAGCAGTACCCTCAAGTTTCGCCGCCGATTGACGGCACTGCGCTTGATCTCGAGTCGAGTCGAAGGCGGAGCAATGAACAGCTAAATCGGAAAACTTGAATCGGAAGTAGGCCATTACAATCTCGTGCATTAAAAGCATGGCTCGATCTTGCTCGGAGTTCTTCTCCCATTCCAGCGTGGTGATGAAGACTTCCTTATCGGTTTGAATCGCCCCCTGTGTGGTTTTAAACTTCGCGCCGATGCGTTCGGCGGGCAGATCTTTCAACGGAACCGGGACAAGGTACCAAGTCTTTGCTAAAGCCGCCGCCCTGAGGAGACGCCTTGGCATAGCCGGCGTAAGGCCCGAGAGCTTCGAGTCGATAGGCTCAATGAACTTCCGGTATTCAGGCAATAGGGTAATGTCTTTGGCGTAGAAATCGATCGGCTTCCCGTCGATGAGGTTACCCCCGCCCCCGCGGTCGGACGTACCCTCTTGTGTCGTGTCGCCTGAATTTCGCGACGAATTTTGGCTGCACGCCAAGGCGAAATGCAGGCAGAACAGCAATAAAATTGAGTTGATAGTCCATCGCCTCATGAACTCATCTGGAGTTCAATATAAGTGCCAGTCTCAGAATGAGAACCAGTCCAAATTTAAGCAACGTGTGGCTTGCGAGGGACTGGGATCCGTCTTCTTATGCAAGTCTTCAATGACGTCCACAAGGTGACGGCGCAACTGATGAGCCAGCTCCTGCGACAGTGACATCGGCGAAGTATAGAAAAGATCTTCTTCGAGGTTTTCATCCATCTTCTGAATCGCCTTGATTCGCCAGTTCTGATGATGCTTGTTCACGAGCGGCGAATCCGACGACAAATAGGTGCTCACGACGCCGGGCTGCCATCCCGAATCGCTCTCGACAATAAGCCGATTTTGAATCAGAAATTCGACGATCTCGGCGATCACCGCTCGTGGCAGCTTGAGGTGCTCGGCAAGATGATCGATGCTCTTCATTCCTCGGCATGCTGTTAGATTGCGCACGCCTGAGTAAAGCCAAGAGGAATAATAGCGAGCCTTAATTTCACTCGACAGCTCCGTTACCTCTTTCACCCGGTTTTTCAGCAAACGCGAGCTTTCCTGGGCTTCCACGATTTTCTGTTTAAACAAAGCTCTCAGCGAAGGCGTTCCCGCCCTATCGAACTCCACGAGCAAGATCAGAAAATCCAACTCCCGGCGGCTCAAGCCCATCAGAGTTCCCAGTCGCTCCGCGACTTCGAGGCTTAGCGGCTTTTGTCCACTTACGACCTGACTTAGAAGCGTAGTGGAAACGCGCAACTCCTTAGCCCATTGACTGAGGAGTCCGTGGCCTCTCTTGGGCTGCGCACGCAAGTATTCGCGTAAAAAATGACGAAAATCATGATGTTCGAATATGCTAATAAATCACCTTATTTCAATTATTTAATCACATCTATGAACAAAAAGTAAAATAATTATTTCCATTTTCACAAATTTGATCTGGAGGCAAATAATGCGCCGAGCTAGATTGCGTGTGATTGAGACCAGGAGGTCCAAATGAAATGGGTTGGAGTATTGGCCATTGCGTTCTCGGTTTGGCCGTTTAGCGCACGCGCGGAAGTTGTCCCCAGCTACGGAGGCGGCGATGTTGTGGTCGAGGCTTACTATTCGAAAGATTTTCGCAGCGTCAAAGGGTATCCGGTCTTTCTTCGTAAGCTCAACGAGCTA
>CAYPFC010000009.1:3572-17048 GCA_964409815.1 uncultured Pseudobdellovibrionaceae bacterium | reverse complement strand
CGATAAATAATAAAACTTGGTATTTGATCCCCTACCCGCTCGAAAGGGCCTTTCCCGAGCTGGCCAAGTCGAAATTTTATTTCGGTGAACCAATTTTTCAAACTTCGCGCGGAATCTACATCAGCACCACGGATCTCGATCAAAAATTTGATGAGAGGGATTCGGGCGTCTTGCTGATGCGACATGTATTGATCGCCGCTCAGAAAACGATGGACGTCCAACGCGCAAGGGCTGTGACCGGGGTGCTATTTTATCCCGATCTCTCCACCGCGCTTTTGCAGGATGCGATAGCGATCAACGGCTTCGGGGTATATTTTACCGAGGGACAAATCCAGGAGCTTCGCGCAGAAGCTCGCCGCGAGTATTTGAGCTTCCTCGAGCGCCCTCTCGAGAACGCGATTTCGACTTGCTTCAATAGCTATTTGTCCGGATCCACGCGCCTGAAGCGTATACGGTCGAGCCTCGTGATAGCTGAGGACTACTTTGAGGGCAATGCTCCCTACTCCGGCCCATGGGCCGGCCCCGACTATCGAGAGGCCATTCTAGAGGACAACTTATTTAGCGCGAGCGGAGGATTCTATTCCCCGTTTCGAGGCGAGGGGCTCCCCGCGGCATACCTTTCCTCGCACGCCGCTCCGGATTTGCTCTTGAATAGCGTGCTCTTTTCGAAGTGCGACTTCGGCAATTCTGACTTTGGCGTTAAGGCATGCAAAGTCGCGAGGCGTGAGCTGCGCGCGCCCAAGTCTCCATACGCTTCGGACTATTCGCTCGATCTGACGGAACAGTCGGTACGGTCTCTGAAGGAACGGTTTTATCAATTCAATTTCGATTTGCACAAGTTGCGCATGTACTTGGCGAAAAGGAGCCCAAGCCTCGTAAAGATCCTCGCGCTCACCGCCTTGAATGAACGCTCCCTTATACTCGATAGATACGCACCAAATGATATGCATGAGCAAGTCCGCGATTTACTCACCGAGGCTCGAGAATGGTACGGGATTTTTAAAGGTCTTTCGGACTCGTTGAAAGCGGACATCCTATGTAGAGCCGCGGTCGACATGAGTTCCGACGTACGATCGTTTTATGCGCCCGCGGATATTCCAAAATTCAAGTAAAGGATGGAAAAAACATGAAAATCTCCAAGCTGCTAATTCAAATTCTTGCGTTCTCGCTCTCGCTTTCAGCCGGCGGCGAAGAAGTCAAAGTATGCGAGATCGTGGACAACCTTAAGTTTGAAGAAGGTTTCTCGGTTCCCATGACATTCAGAGTTCCTTGCGAATGGTTAAATGGAAGTCGCTTAACGGCCAAAGGTGTCAAGATGCGCTCAAAGGCACTATTCAGCTGCCGAAATTCTCCGCTGCCAGAAGGTCTCGTTTATTGTGGCACGGCTCAGATCTCCGCCGAGGCGGACAAGTCCTCCGCCTACGCGTTTAAAATCGGCGCTTACTCGAGAATGGGAAGAAAATCCGGCGACACAAACGAATGCCCGCGGTCAGGGCTCGATGATCTTGGTGGCGGTTCGTTTTCGTCAATGGAAAGCTACGAGCTAAATGCAGATGAACCCATCGTGTGTGAGCTATAAAATGAAATCCCTCATTGCGCTCGCAACCGTATTGTTCTTTTCATTAACCGCGTCGGCGAATGAGAGCCTCTGGCCCTTCGCGGATCGATGCGCTCAGGTCGTAAAGAAAAATGTCCGTCCGCCATTCTGGGAATGGGGGCGGGACTACTCGCACATGTGTGAGGATGCGATCACGACCGAACTTGGCATGCAGTGCGTGGAACTGTCGACACGCGAAAGCCATAACTTCAGACCCATTCTCGAAACGTGCGCGAAATACACACAGGAAAGCCAAATCGTCTGCATGCTTTGGAAAAGAGTCGGACAGATCAAATGGGATATCGATCCGAATGAATGCCTAACAACTGATACCAAGGAGCAAGAATGAAACTCAAGATTTTAGCGGCACTGACTTTGTCGCTGCTCAGCCTCTCGGCGCACGCACGGTATTTCGTGCTGGATTACCGCGATGAAAATTCCCGGGACCTCGAGCTTAGAGGCAATTCGACCGTCACTTTAAAACGCGATCTCATGGAGCGCTATCCGAATTTCGACTTTAGAAGCGCGAGGCTCGTCTCCGTGAGCGTCGATGCCAAGTCGCAATTCGGGCGCGGGCAGATGACCCTCGTCGTGAGCGGCAATGCCCTCGAAACGAAGACTGTCGGCGGCGCACCCTTTGAATACAATTCCACGGAAGATCGCACTTTCGACTATCTGGAATACCGCATCGGCCGCGAGCCCACGGGCGGCGTCTGGCAACTTCAAACGATCGGCCAGCTTAAAATTCGCAGAGTGGTCCTGAATGTTTCGACAAGCCCGGCTCCGCCACCGCCGCCCCCTCCAGGCAAAGTTTGCTTTTTCGAGCACGCGGATTTTCGCGGCGACTCCTTCTGCAGAAGCGCAGGCGATATTGAGCGCAACTTGGCGGATATCGGGTGGGCCAATCGCATCTCTTCGATCCGTGTCGACGAGGGCGTGAAGGCGCGTGCCTGCAAATCCGTTGGCAATCCCGACGAAAAGCCCGACTGCCTGAACATAACCGAGAACGTAACGAACCTTTTTGGTTTCGGCGGCGGATTTAACGATCGCATTCAGTCGCTAAAAGTTTCGCGCTAGATAAGGAGAACGCAAACCATGAAAACATTTACTCTGGCCTGCCTTTCTGTCTTTAGTCTTTCGGCCTTCGCATTTCAGAGTCCGGAGGAAGTTCCGGCGTGCGCGGGCGGTTCGAAATCTCGCGCGCAAATCGTAGCTCTGGTTGCACCGGGCGAAACTTCGGCCGATATCGCCACATTGAACGTTTACACGTTTGGGCGCCGCTGCCACAGTCTGTCGGGCTGCCCCGCTTGGCAAGCTGGCGAATATGCGGTCGCCGGCTCGAAATTCGGCCTCGATTATCCGGACATCATGAGTCTGAGAACACAGACGGCAAAACTGAGAGTCGTGCTGAGTGGGACTGAAGTTCTTATTGAAATAATCTTTGATTCACCTTCGTTCAGCTACGTCATCAAAGGCAAAGGCTCGCTGACCCGAACCGTTCAAGTCGATAAGGTCCGCGGTCGGTCCAGCGATGTACCCGTCCTTGATGGCAATATCAACTTTGGATCAATCTATGCCGCACGGAGATCCAATCACGGAAGTGAAGGGCCCGGCTTCGTATTGTACGCTGGCCAGGGTTCTGCGGGGCAGTCATATGGCTACAATTATGTCCAGTTGAACGGACTTTCTGGCTCGATCACCGATCATGGATGCATCGATTTCCGCGACTCTCGAGGGACTATGATCGACAGGGACGGCTTCTATTGGGAGTATACGCTTATAGCAACCAATCGCTAAGGCGCTCTCTTAGGTCATCGGAGGACCTTGGAGCGCTTTTTGAGTTTGCCGGCGACCCGGAGCAACCTCTGAAATTTCGGGCACTCCATATGATTGGGCGCCGAGCACTTGGCGACATGCAAGAGGGTGTTGCGAACGGTCGTAAGCTTACGAATGCTTCTTTCCATCTCGTCGGCCTTCTTGACCAGAAACCCCCGGTTCACCTGAAGCTTCCCTTCCGGTGTAAACATCGACGCGATATCTTCCAGGCTCAGGCCCGCGTGCCGGGCGAGCCCGATAAACTCCAGCTGCTGTAAGACATGCGAGCTGAAAAGCCTTCTTAGTCCCTTGCGGCCCGTCGAACGGATTAGGCCCTTTTCCTCATAGAATCGGAGCGCGGAGGGGCGCACGCCGGTCAATCTCACCACTTCGCCGATGTCGAGCGTTTTATTCATTGCCATCCTCAACCTAACTTGAGGTCTCAAGCTAAGCCGAAAGCCGGCGAAAACCAACAAATAATTCATTATTGAAAGAATCCGCTTGAGCTCAAGTTCACTTGAGGTTGCACACTGGGGCCATGAAAACACGATTCGAACAAAATATGTTGGTGGGAACCCTGGCTCTTTCCGCTCTTCTGGTGTCCGCGGGTACGAGCATGGCCAATCTCGCGCTGCCCTCGATCTCGGGGGAGTTTTCGCTTTCCTTTTCAACCGTACGGTGGGTCGTTCTCTCTTATTTGTTGGCGATTACTTTATTCAGTTTGGTCGTCGGGAGGCTCGGCGACCTAAAGGGACGACGGAATATTTTGCTTCTGGGCGCGGCGACGTTCAGCGCGGGAACGGTCATTTCCGCGCTCTCGTCTTCGTTCCCGGCGTTGGTTTTCAGCCGGGTGATGCAGGGGACGGGCGCCGCCGCGCTCGCCACGCTTCCGATAGCGATCGTAACGGATGCCTTGTCCACGGGGAAAATGGGGCGAGTCATCGGGTTGCTCGCCACGATGTCGGCGATCGGAACGGCGGCAGGGCCGTCGATCGGCGGACTGCTGATCGCGGAGTTCGGTTGGCGCTCCGTTTTCTTCGCGATGGCCGCCATGGGAGTCGCGACGCTTTTGCTGGCCTTCCATTTCGTTCGGCCTGTGCAAAGCTTGAGCGACCGCGAGCCTCGGGGAAATTTTCTGGACTCTCTCAAAGCGTTCTACTCCGATCCGTCGATTCGGGTGCATCTTCTTTCGAATCTGGCGATTTCCGCGGTTATGGTTTCGACCCTGATCGTCGGTCCGTTTTATCTCACGCATGCTTTGCATCTCGACGCCCGACAGATGGGGCTTGTCATGTCGGCGGGCCCGGTCACTTCGATTCTTTCCGGGTTGCTGTCGGGGTATGCGGTGGATCGGTTCGGTTGCCGCCTCGTCATCAAAGTCGGGTTTGCGCAGTCGTTAGTGGGAACGATTTCATTTATCTTCTTGCCGGTGCAGCTTGGCTCTTTGGGTTTTGTGTTGTCGGCGGCGCTGCTGAGCCTGGGTTACCAGCTTTTTCTTTCGGCGAACTCGAACAGTTTCATGAATAACGCGCGCGTCGAGCTTCGGGGGACGGCGGCCGGTGCATTGAATCTTTCGCGGAACTTGGGGTTGATCGCCGGTACCTACTTGATGGGAGGTATTTTCGACTTCTTCGCGAAGGGCGCGGGCCTTTCTCTCTCTGCCGAGAAGGCGATCTCGGATGGTTTCCAAATCACATTTTCGATCGCGGCCGTGGCGATCGTGTTTTTGTTGATCAATCAATTCAAGCATCAAAACAGGAGGACATATGGAAAACGAATCGTTGGCTAAGTTCATTGGGGAGATACGAAAGGTTTGGGGGCCGTTGGATTCAGGCCTCGTCATGAAGTCTCAGGCGGCGCTCGAGGAACTGGTGCGCGCGCCTGTCTCGGAGCCTTGGCTGGCGGCGCTTCAAGGCGAGCTGCATGAGAGCCGTGAGCTGTATCGTGATCCCGAGCATGGATTTATTCTCTTGGCGCATACGGAGCGCGAGGGGCAGTATCGGCAGCCGCATGACCATGGTGAGGGTTGGGTGATTTACGCCGTTCAACGCGGAAAGATGGAGATGGGTACATTCGGGCGGATCGAGCGCGAAGGCGGCGCAGAGATTGTTCGCCGGGACAAGTACGAGGTGAAGGCGGGTGAGAGTCGGGTTTACTTGCCCGGCGATATCCACGACACAAGATGTATTTCGAGCTCAGTCTTGATGCTTCGTCTGACGAGCGTGGATCTCAAATCTGAATTGCTGGCCAAACGGATGCGTCGGTATGCCGAAGGAAAGTAGGGATTGGATATTCTTAGCGATCTGTAACTGGAATTCTCGGGATAGTCCTATTACCTGGTGGTCTAGCTACGGCGATCAGCAAACTTTCAAGCACTGTCAAATACCTCAGTTTAACGCCTAGAAGTACGAACTGGTTCCATTGTTTTTTGTGTCGGTTCTTATGATGCTGCAAGGTCCTGCGCCATCCTTGTTTTGAGGCTTTGCCAACATAGTAGAGTTGGTCATCATCGTACAAGAGATAGAGAACGCCGATCCCAGAGGTCCCATTAAAATTCTGATCAAGAAGTTGTTCCTGGACTGCCAATTCAGCTTTCTTGATAATGCCTGACGATCGCTGGATGAATGTTCGATAACGTCGGCGGACCATGTGTGGCGAAAGGTCTCGTGTTATCAGATTCGATCTCCTTGGCGTGTTCTAAATGATCCCAATTTTAGCAAGAAACAGAATCTCCTCGGCGTCCGCCGATTGCGGACTACGTATCGTGAGACTGATACCACTCTTTGAAGTTTTTGATACCGGTTGGACGGTTGCCATCTTCACATTCCTTAAATATGTACTGATGCTTCTCTTAATTCTCGAGTCAACTTTCTGGTCTTCGCGACGGCTAGCGCTGGAACTTCCGCTGCTTGCTCAAAAAACTCTAGATAAGCCTTAATCTGAGCATCTTTCTCCGCCAAAATAGACAGAGTATTCAGCAGCCAATCCACCGTGAACTTATCAATCTTGTAATTTGCGATCTCTGAAACACGGGGCGCAGGCAATTTAAGCAGTTTACCAAGCTCTTTAAGTTTCAGTTTTCTGACAACGGCATACCGGACAAGATGCTTACATAGACTCAGTTTCACTTTATCTTCAGTGGACAATCGTGACTTGTCCGTAATGTGAGTAAGCTCCTTCTTTTCTTTCTTAGTACGCTTAATCAGTTTTATTAATTCTTTATTTGAATTTCGCATTTTACCATCCTGGGATAAGTGTGATCGTATGAAGCTCATCGCTCTTGTCATAGTCGGTTTCAAAAATCATTAAAAACAGCTTCTGGTAGAAGCGTCCAGGAATAGGACAGTCGATCTTATGACGAAATCTGGATTTTCTACCTTTGTGATCGTCGGTATAGAGATATTCTTGATCCAGCAAACTTAGAAACTTCTCGATGTCCTCAACGCTGAAATTGGTCCTGGCTTTCTTATTAAGCGATCCAGTCTTGGGATTCAGACCATAGTTGATATGGTCGATCTCGATTCTGGCTTTGGTAATTACGTTGTCATTAAACACGATAGCCTTCTTTAGGACGATCTCTTCGACTCTGCCCCTATCAGTTAAGGGCCTCCCCCGCTTCCTCACTATAGTACCTCATCGGCGGTTCTTGAACTTAAAGTTACGTAATTTCGTAATATAGCCTAAAAACAGACCCTTTGTCTCAAATTACGTAATTTTGTAACTTAGCATCACGGCGAAATCTGAAGCTTGATCCAAAAAGGGTTCGATTCCCGCAGCATACCCTGCGGGAATCGACAAATTCATAAGTTATTTCAATAACTTAGATAATAGTGGTGGAGGCGGAGGGAATCGAACCCTCGTCCGTAAGTGATCCAGCAATAGGCGCTACATGCTTAGTCGATGATTTAACTTAGGCAGTGAGACGAACTTCGACATCCTTCTCTCTGCCCGTCCCCCAGAAAATTTAAATCGCAGCCCCTGGAGAAAACAAACCGCGATCGATCCGACTAAAGTTACACCTTCCACAGTACATCGGCGATAGCCGTGGTCGATGAAGCTACGCTAAATAATTAGGCAGCAAGTTGTTGATAATCGTTGCCGAATATCAGATGCACGTTTTTACGAGGTCCTCGTACGCCTCGGCATGCTCCTAAGGTTTCACGACCCACGTCGAAACCATGTCGCCCCCATTACTGACGACGCCTAACCGTATAGCACATCTCCCCCCGCACCACAACGTGTCCCGCGCCATACGCACATTCCCGAGTCCACGCTTGCCCGCGCCGAAAGGCTCGGGCATGAGTGAGACATGATGAGACTCCTACTGATCGCCCTAGTGTTCACCGGCTGCTCCACGATCGACAAATATCGCAACATGGAGAAACCCAAGATCGAGCTCGACTCCGTCGAAGTGAAAGAGACCGACCTCAAGAGCGCGAAACTTCTGTTCGGCGTCGCCGTCGACAACCCGAACGACTTTCCCCTGCGCGTGGACGCCGTCAAATACGACATCGAAATCGGCGGCCGCCCCATGAGCACTCAAGCCATCAACACACCCACCGAAGTCGGCGCCAAAACGAAAAGCGTCGTTCAACTTCCCTTGACCGTACAGTTCGCCGACGTGTTTTCATCCATCGGCGATTTCTTACGCAACGACAAAACCGCGTATAAGATTAAAGGCGCCGCCCAGATCGGCGTACTCAGCCTCCCGTTCGAAGAAGCGGGAGAGTTCCGCCTCAAGAGCGGCGAGATCCAGCACTTCAGGAAATAGCTCGCGGCTTTTTACCCATTGACGACCGCAGCCCCCCCAAGGGAATCTAGGCCTCCTCGGAGGAAACATGATTCTCAGCACGCTGGATTACATTCCCGGACGCGAGATCGTCGAACACTACGGTTTGGTGAACGGCTCCACCGTCCGCTCGAAACATTTCGGTAAAGACTTTCTCGCCGGCTTCAAAAACATCGTCGGCGGAGAGCTCAAAGCCTACACCGAGCTCATGGAAGAAACCCGCAACGAAGCCACCGAACGCCTCATCGCCATGGCAAGAGCCAAAGGCGCCGACGCCATCATCGGACTCCGCTTCGGCACGAGCGACGTCGCCGCCGGCGCCGCCGAAGTCTTCGCCTACGGTACCGCGGTCAAGTTGCGCTAACATGGAATTGATCATCGCCGCGACCATGATCGTCATCGGCTTCTTCGTCGGTGGCGCCCGTGAGCGCAAACATTTCGTTGAGATCAAAGAACGCGAAGCCGCGCTCCTCCAACGCCTGCCCACACGCGGCGACCGCGGGCCCAAACTTACAGGCGGAGAAACGTTCCTCGTCACCGGCAACGTCGTCGTCGCCTCCGACGAGTTCAAAAATTTCGTCGGCGCGCTCAAGAACTTTTTCGGCGGCTCGATGACCGCCCAGGAAACCCTGCTCGACCGCGCCCGCCGCGAAGCCTCGCTCCGCATGCGCGAGAGCGCCGTCGCCCAGGGCGCCCGCGAAGTCGTCGAAGTGCACATCGAAACGTCCTTCCTCGACCAGATGGGCGTCGAAGTCTGCGTCTATGGGACCGCCGTCCGCGGATGACTTACGTTCCTAAACCCGACATCGAAGGCATCAACTCTCCGCGGGCGGAAGACCACCGGCCGTTCAGAGACGTCGTCATTCTCCTCTTGGGGTTCTTCGCGATCTTTATCTTCTGCTTCCTCACGCTCACTGTCGCCGCCGATTGGGCGATCACCAAGATCAGCATCAAGAGCGAGCTCAGCCTCTTCGGCTCGATGTGGGACCGCTGGGACGGCTTCGACAAGGACGGCAAACCGCGCACCTCCCCGAACTTCGACCGCTTCGTCGCCGGCATCCTCAAGCACGTCGATATTCCAGTTAAAGTTTCGGTCATGTGCGAGGAGACACCGAACGCCTTCGCTCTTCCCGGCGGCCGCATTTTTCTGACAAGCGGGCTCCTCACGAGCCTCAAAAGCGAGAACGGCCTCGCGTTCGTGCTCGGCCACGAGATCGGCCACGTCCTACACCGCGATCACCTGCGCGGCATCGCGCGCTCGCTCAGCTTCGGAATCGCCGCCGGCGTCCTCGGCTTTCAGACCGTCGGGGGCTTCGACTCGCTCAACGCGTTTCTTCAGCGCGCCTACGACCGACACCAAGAGACCTCGGCCGACTCCTATGGCCTCGAGCTCCTGAACAAAGTCTACGGCCACACCCACGGCGCCGAAGAGCTCTTCGCGATTCTTGCGGCTAAGGAATCCAAGCTCGAGCGCGCCGTCGCCCGCATCGCGTACACGCATCCGCCCAGCAAAGACCGCCTCCGCCGAATCGAAGCCACGCAAATCGAGCCGAAGCGCGAACTTGTCGATTGGGCTACCGATTTTCATTGTCCCAATAAGCTTTAAGCGGCGGCGTACTGCCGCGCGAGGGCGATCTGCTCTTTCATCTGCTTCGCCGCGAGCGCGTAGCCGCCGTCGAAGCCGTCGATGAAATGAATATGCCCGCCGGGACGGATGTTCTCCACGAAACACGTCATTAGCGCGTGAGAGGACTCGTGCACGCCGAAGAAAATTTCTCCGCGCGCGTAGCACTCTTCCAGGTACTCGCGGATCTCAATCACCTGCGCGTTCGAGCAGTCCAACACCAATCTCAACATGTCGTCGAACTTCCGGTAATCCGAATGCGAGGGGATCTCGCTCTTGTACCGGCTCGCCGGAAAGATCTCTTTGAGGCCCCATTTGAACGTCCAAATGCAAAGCGCGATCTCGAGCAAACGGAATACGAAGCCTTTAGAGAATTTATTCGCGTTCATCTTCCATTCGGACTTCACGCACGCCCAGAAGGATTTGTACTCCATGTTCGCTTGGCTCACGGGACTCGCGATTTCCGTCGGGCCGCCCAAGATCCGCGAAAGCTTTTTTAGAACTTTGTCGAGTACGTGCCCGCGCGGCTGCACGAGGATCGCGAGCATCCGCCCGCGCTGCGACTCCAGCGGCTGCCAGCGACACGATAAACCTTTGAGCGCGTCGAGCGAGCCCGCCCGCGCCTCCACGCACAGATCCAGCTTCGGGTTCTTGATCTGCGACTCCGCCCACGAAACTCCGCCGCCGCGAATGAACGCCGTACACTTTCCGTGCGCGATCTCGAACTTCGCAACCTCGAGCTTGTGACCGGCCTGGCGAATCCGCTCCACCTGCACGACACCCACTCTCAAGCCCATTCCGAACTGCGCGCTCGAAAACCCCTTCAGCACGCTCAAGGAATGCCGAACCGCCTCTATTTTTCCGGGAGGAATCAGAAAAGTCGCTCCATCGCCGCCGAAGATAAACGGAAACGGCTCTTCGCCGAAATGCGCCTGCACCGCCGCGACCGAGGCCGCGCCGAGCATGTTCACGTCGCGATAGCGTCCCGCCGCGATGGCCTTCGTCGAGCCCTCGATGTCCGAGATCACCACGTACCAATCCTCGGGCACCGCATGGTAGTTGCGATCCTCGGCCAGTGTTTCGAATTTCGAAAAACCCTGGAGCTCCCGATAGAATTTCGAGCTGTCCGCCATACCGATATTATCGGCGTATCAAATCGATTGCTTACCGGTGCGAAAGTCCTTAGGCTTTGAGTATGAAACTCGCCGACGACTCGACCGAAGGCCAGCAACCCGCGCCCGTCTATCGCAACCGACAAACTTTCATCGGACTGATCGTGCGCCCGAAACAACAAACGCGCGCGGCGATGGCGTTCATCGCGGGAGTTTGGGTCGCGAACCTCGCGCTCGCGGGACTCATCGTTCCGAATGCGGCAACCATCGAAGGCCGCGAGATCGCGATATACCTCGGCGTTTCGGCGCTCGCGCTCTCGGTCTTCGCGATCGTGACCGGCGTGGTGTTCACTCACCGGCTTTACGGCCCGCTCGTGTCCATCAAACGCCACATCGCCAACTTGCGCGAAGGACAATACTCGTCCCGCCTCGCACTGAGGTCGACGGACGATTTGGGTGAGATGCGCGACGCGCTCAACGACTTGGCTTCGGCGCTGGAATCTCGTCACGGATCCGGGCCGCGCGCTCCGTCGTAGATGGACCCCCTCACCAGGAGGGCGGATCGCTCGCGGGGAATGATTCCATCGACGCTTCATCGACCGCATCGACTTTGCCATCACGCCAGTTTTTCTCAAGCTTCGGGTTGTCTTCGGTGCGCGAATGGCGGCTGTAAAAATACCAGCCGAGCAATCCCGCGCCCAATACCGGAAGCAGCATCATTAAATTCTTGTTGTTGAAATTTGCGCTCTCGTTTTTCATGGCGCCTCAAGAATGCAAATTGCACTCCACCGTCTAAATCGACGTTTGCAGCGTTGATCGGGACAAATTTCCCTGCCTTTAGTCGAGTACCCTCGCGGCGGACCTTGGCCTTATACTAAGGAGGCCGAGGTGAGTTATGTTTCGTTTGTTCATTTTGATCGCACTTTTGTCGAGCGAGGCCGCGCTCGCCGGAATTCTTTTCGATCCTTACGTCGGCTACGCGGTCGGGTCCTTGCGCAAAGACGGAAACGCGTCTCACCCGGACACCGCCACCCAAACCGTGGACAGTTCAGGCTCGATCGACGGAATGGCGTACGGCGCGCGCGCGGCTTGGATGTTCGGCCGATTTTTCTTAGGCGGAGAATATCAGGGCATTCGCGCGACCGTGAAACTGAAGGACTCGACAGAGGAATCGGCGGCGTGGAACTCGAGTGCGATTTTCGGAATCATGGGCTGGCAATTCTTCACCGGCTTTCGCCTGTACGGCGGTATCACGGTCCGCCCGTACGAGGCGACGGAAGACACGTCTCCGGAAGCGACGAAGTTCGAGGGAAGCGCGCGCAAGATCGGTGTGGGGTATCGCTACCGCGTTCCGGCCGCGATCAATATTGAATATGTGGAATACTCCCTGGGAGATGTGGAGTACGGCGGCACCAAAGGCAAAGTGAAAGACTATTACGACAAACTGAACTACAACACCGTACTCGTGAACGTGAGTTTTCCATTCGAGATCGGCTCGCGATAATTTGGGGCAACCTTCCCCGGCCTGACGCGATAACACTGTGCTCTTTTAGCCTCAGAGATGGTCCCGATCTTGCTCGTATATTTCACGTGTGTACGACCGATGTTTCCTTAAGGAGGAACGTAATGGCTAATCAAGATAATCGTAACCAAGGTTCGAATCAAAATCGTTCGCAGGATCAAGGCCAATCTGGCGGCCGCGAGCAGCGCTCGGGCGGTATGAATCAGCCCGGCCAACAATCGGGCGGACAACGCTCGACTGGAAGCGAGCAAGGCGGCTCACGTAGAGACCAAGATTTCTCTGCGAACGAATGAAAGAATGGAAAAGATCCCGATGTAGCTATTGGCTATGACGAGGATCGCCCGTCACAATCGGTTCAGCAACCGCGTGGTGACGAGAGAACAAATATCATCAATCCCGGAGCGGTCTAAACAACCGAGCCAGAAGGACGTAGAGATATTTGGAAAGGTCAGTCCCTTACAGGACTGACCTTTTTATTTTAATTTCAAAATTCCCCACATTCGAAAAAAACTAAGCGCGTTTGGACGGTTGTTGGTACGACAATTCCAGAACCAAAGGTGAAAATCATGAAATTTTTGATCGGGCTCATGTTCAGCGTTCCCGCGTTCGCGATGGACGCCTCACCGACGATGGCCAAACCTTTCGACCTTATGAAATGCAAATCCGTGCAGCACGGAACCGTCTGGGCCTCTTACGGGCGCGTGATGACGTCCGACAAGCCGGCACCGACGTATTTTTTGACCGAGCTGGCCGTATTCTCGCCCGACAAGGTGACTCGCTTCGAGTTCGGCAGCGATTTTAAGCGCGCACTTTCTGAAATTGAAACTCGTGTCGAACGCGGCGGCGGGAGCCTGCATTTCACCGACGACAGCGGCCGCGCGCACTCGATCACTTGGATTCAGGCAGACCGCCGCGATCCGAATAGCTTCCTCGGAAATTGGCGTGTCCGTGATGGCGGGACGGAAGTGAACGACATCGTCGGTTGTACTCTGCTTTAATGATGTGTTAGCGGCGGGG
>CAYPFC010000009.1:2984-3562 GCA_964409815.1 uncultured Pseudobdellovibrionaceae bacterium | reverse complement strand
AACGGCAGTCCGATCAAAAAATACACCGCTGCCGTCAAAATTCCGATTCCTAAATAATCGAAGTACGTCGAAGCGAGCTGACCGTAGGTTGCGGTTAGCTCCACCATCGTGATCACCGACACGAGCGAAGAGTCCTTCAACAACGCGATAAAATCATTCGTCACGGGCGGAATCACCACGCGCACCGCCTGCGGCAAGACCACGTGCCGTAAGCTCTGCGCCTGCGACATCCCCAAGGCCTGCGCGCCGTCCATCTGCGCCTTCGGGATCGACAAGATTCCCGCGCGATAGTTCTCGGCCTCGTTGGCGCCGTAATTCAATCCGAGCCCGAGCACCGCCGCGACAAATGGATCGAAGCGAACCCCTAAGTGCGGAAGGCCGTAGAAAATCAAAAACAATTGGATCAACAAGGGAGTACCGCGCACGACTTCCACGAACGCGATCGCGACCCACGCCAGCGGGCGCGGCCCGTACAGGCGCGTGAGCGCGGTCAGCAAGCCCACGACCATCGCCAGCGCCATCGACAAAATCGAAATCTGCAGCGTCATGAACGCGCCCTTCGCGAGCAACGGCAAGAA
>CAYPFC010000009.1:0-2974 GCA_964409815.1 uncultured Pseudobdellovibrionaceae bacterium | reverse complement strand
GCTTCATCCGCTCGTCGAATCCGACTTCTTTGCCCGCGGTCCTCAAGTACTCGTCGTACATCACCGGCGGAGACTCGGGCCTCTCGGACTGCCCCCACTCCTTCGCGGTCGTCGCGTTCCACAAGTTCCAGCGCTCAAGGATCCGGCGCAAAGTGCCGTCCTTGATCATCTCGTCCAGCGCCCCACGCACCCGCCGCGTGAGCTCGGGATCGTCCTTCCGGGTCGCGATTCCGTAGAGCATGCGTCCCACGGGCCCACCCACGTTTTTCAACTGCGGGTTCGGCAAAGCGTAGTAGAGCGCAATCGGCTCATCCAGGAAAACCGCGTCCAGTCGACCCATCGCCAGATCGTTGTAGGCGTGAAGCTCCTCACTATAAGTCACGACCTGCATCGGGAAGGACTGCTCACCTAAAATCCGCTGCGCCAAAGACGCGGCCAGCGTCCCGATGCGCTTCCCCTCGGCGTCCTCAAGCTTGTGAATTTTTTCTTCCGTCTTGCGAACCGTAAGCACTTCCGCGGTCACGTAGTAGGGCTGCGAGAAATTCACGATCTCTTCGCGATCGGGCGTGATCTCGAGCCCGTTCACGACGATGTCGTAATCGCGGCGCTTTAGCCCCTCGATCAAGCCTTCCCAGCTGTTCTGGTGGAACTCGACTTCCATGCCGAGCTTCTTCGCCAGCGCCTCGACGATCTCGGCCTCGAAGCCGATGACGACTTCCGGGTTGGCGGGATCTTTGTAGGAAAACGGCGCTCCGCTTTCGATGTCGGCGCCCCACTTGAGCTTCTCGGCGGCGTGGGCGGAACAGGCGAAAAACAATATCAACAGCCACTTCATCATAAGAAGTGCCTCAGGAACTCTTGTGTCCTTGGGCTTTGCGGTTTGCCGAAAATCTGCTCGGGTGGGCCCATCTCGACAATGCGCCCGTTTTCGATAAACACCACGCGGTCCGCGACATCGCGGGCGAAGCGCATCTCGTGCGTCACCACGATCTGGGTCATGCCCTCCTGATCGAGCTGTTTCATCACGCGCAAGACTTCCTGCACCAGCATCGGATCGAGCGCCGACGTCGGCTCGTCGAACAGCATGATCTTCGGCGACATCGTGAGCGCGCGCGCGATCGCGGCCCGTTGCTGCTGCCCGCCCGAGAGCTCTCCGGGATAGCGCCGCGCCTTGTCCTCGAGGCCCACTTTCTTGAGCATCTCGCGCGCGGAGACCTCGGCGCGCTCCGCGGAAATCCCGCGCACGACTTGCGGCGCCTTCATCAGGTTTTCCAAAACGGTCAGGTGCGGGAAGAGATTGAAGCTTTGAAAGACCATTCCCACGTTTTGCCGCACGCGCAAGGCCTGCTGGTGGAATTTCTTCGCGCCGATCTCGGCGGGCGCGCGGAGCTCGCTCTCGAAAACGCGGATGCGGCCGGAGTTCAGCTCCTCCAAACCGTTGATGCACCTTAAAAGCGTCGATTTCCCGCAACCCGAAGGCCCGATGAGCGCGACCAGGTCCCCTTCTTTCACCTCGAGCGAGATGCCGTCCACCACGGGGCGGTCATGGAAGATCTTGGTCACATTGTCGATCGCGACGATCATGAGCTCCTCAAACGTAAGAGCGCGACCCACTCCGCGTGCGGAGACTGCGGAAACTGGTCGACTCCCACCAACGACTCGACGGCGTAGCCCAGCTCGCTGAGCTTCTCGCAGTCCCTGATGAACACATCGGTAAAGCACGAGATATAAACGATCGCCGGCGGCTTTTCACCTGTTTCTAGAAGCTTTAGGGTTTCGCGCAGGCCCGCGCGGGGCGGATCGACGAGCAACCCGCGGCCCGAGAGCGCGGGAAGAGATTTTGTCTTCAGATAAACGTCGGCGCGGTGAACGGGAATGGCGGGGTTGGAGAGTCTCAGTCCCTCGATCGCGAGCTCGTCCATCTCGACGGCCTCGATCGCGTAGCCCCGAGCCGCCAGAGCGACGGTGAAGTTCCCGTTGCCGCAGAAAAGCTCGAGCCACGAGCGCGTTTTCGACTGCGCGACCGCCTCGGCGACGGCTTGAATCAGCGCTTTGTTCGCCGCGAACCCCGTCTGCGAGAATCCTCCCACCGGCCCGTACAGCGGAATCGCCTTTCCGTCGGCGTCGTACGACTCAAACCAGGGCTTCAACACGGGATCCGTCAGCTTCGGCTGCCCGTCTTTCCAGATCAGCGCTTTTCGGCGTTGCCCGATCTCGACGAACGCGATCGAGCTCAGCCATTTCAGATATTCCTTCTCTTCGAACAGCGTCTTCACATCGTTGTTCGCGAAGTCGAGCCACACGCCGCGCTCTCCGGAGGGCGAAACGCGCAGGCGAACGCTTCCGCGCGAGATCGGCGGCGCCTTCGCGCGAAAAGCGACCAGGAACATTTCGAGCGGAGTCGTCATCATCGGGCAGTTTTCGATATCCACGACGTCGCGCGAGTCGCGCGCGTAGAGCCCGAGGTGCATGCGACCGTCGCGCTTCTCCCACACCAGATCGGCGCGGTCGCGCACGCGAGATTCGGGGGCGTGCGAGAAGCGCACATCCTTAAAAACCGAGCGGACGGAGTCCAACTTTTCTTGAAGCGACGACCCTTCCGGGCGGCAGCCTCCGCAACGGTCTAAATATTCACAGGAAAACATCCGAGGACTTATATATGGGTTGTTCAAGCCTGCCAATTTGGGCGTCCGAAGCCGAACTTCGGGTCTTTCCTTTTTTCAAGACGTTCTTAGAAAGATTTTAAGTGGTGCTGAGGCCGATTGACGGGGGGGCGCACATGGAGCACAAGTTGCTACATAAGTGCACGCGGAACGTTTGTTGAAGTTGTACGTTTGTTGTTTGAAATCCTTCTTGAGTCCAGGCGGTGAGCGCTTTCCCCCTCCCCCCTAAGAAAGTCGAAGTCTTAGACTTCTAAGTTTGCCGCTCGGACTCGAAGAGGATGTTTCCCTCCCGCCCAAGCCCGTAGCTCCCC
>CAYPFC010000008.1:20265-29850 GCA_964409815.1 uncultured Pseudobdellovibrionaceae bacterium | reverse complement strand
GAACTCCGCCATCAGCGAGATGCCGGGGCCGCTCGTCGCGGTCATCGCGCGCGCTCCGGCCCAGCCGGCGCCCACGACCATCGCGATCGATGCGAGCTCGTCCTCGGCTTGCACGACCGCGAAAGACTTCTTGCCGTCCTTGTCCGTGCTGAGCTCGTCGGCGAGATCGATGAAGTTTTCGACGAGCGAGCTCGAGGGCGTGATCGGGTACCGAACACAAGTCCCATCGCGGCCGCGGTGTTGCCGTCGATCAATACGCGCTCGTCGTTCATTCCCGGATGGGCGCGCGCCGAATACGGAAACGCGACATTGCCGAGGTTGGCGGCCGTCCATTCTCGCCCGGCTTCGATCGCCCTTTCGTTCACCGCGATAACCGATTCTTTGCTGCCGAACTGGTGTCTCACCACACCGGCGAGAACGTCGCGCGGGATCTTCAACAGCTCGGCCAGTACGCCGACGTAGATCATGTTCACCAGAAGCTTGCGGAGCTTCACCGAGTCCGAAAGCGGTGTCACGATTTCACGGAACGGAATCGGGATGAACTGAATGTCCCTCGGCATCGCGGAGTCGGGAATCTTGATCTCGGCGTTCATGAAGACGTGGCCGCCCGGGCGGACGAGCTTGAGGTCGTCGGCGGCGGTGGCCGGATTCATCGCGACGACGATGTCGGCGAGGCGCTTGCGCGCCGTAAATCCCGTCTCGTTGGCGCGAATCGTGAACCACGTCGGCAATCCCGCGATGTTCGAGGGGAACAGGTTCTTCCCGCCCACGGGAATGCCCATGCGGAACAGCGTTCTCACCAAGATGTTATTGGAGGATTGGCTTCCGCTTCCGTTGGCCGTAGCCACCGTGATGACGAAATCATTGACTCGGGACATGGACAAAGTCTTATCACAGTCCTATTCGTCTTCAAGTTCCCCGTCTGGAATATTTTCAAGCAGATCGTCCTCGTCCTCTTCGGTGAGCTCCTCGGGACGGTAGGCATTGGGGTTGATCCCCGTCACCCAGTTCCGGTAGGCCTCATAGATTTCCTCGATGGGGGCGGGAGGGTGTACGGGACCCACGTGAACCTTCAGGACGCCGGGGAAGGGAACGGGGCGGCCCTTCGGCCAAAGCTCGTTATTGCCTTCGAGATAAAGAAATAGGATCGGCGTTTCCGTCTTGATCGCGAACAGGCTCACGCCGCGTTTAAACATGTTGATGTAGCCGTCCTTCGAGCGCGTGCCCTCGGGAAAGAGGATGAGCCAGATGCGCTCGAGGTTTTCCAGGAGCGACGTGCACAGCTTGATCGCCTCGCCCTTGCGATCCTTGCGGTCGATCGGAATGGCGCCGAGGCAGTGTTTCGAGAAATACGTGAATACGGGATTGCGGAACCAGTAGTCCTTGGCCGCCGTGATGTAGAGGTCGAGCCAATACTGAAACGGAACCGCGGCCGCGATCGACACCGCGTCCAAGTGCGAGGAGTGGTTCGAGATCAGGATCAGGCGTTTATGCTCACGGTAGATCTTCTTGAAGTCGCCAATCACCTGAAGGCGAATATAAAACCGGAACGCGATCCCCTTCATGACGATTCCCCAGAGCGCGCGGAAGATCATGCTCGTAAAATCGAAGTGACGCGTAAAGAGCGGCAAGTGCTTCAAGTGCGCGGGTAACTTCGTCCATTGTTCGTTTTCGTAGTCCCAGTCCTTCATCGCGGAATCGTGATTTGCGGCAGGTAAATGAAGAGGTAGAAGAACATCGGTCCGATGAAGATCAGTTTCTCCACGCGCGTGAGAATTCCGTCCCGGCCGATAATGAAGATCCCCGTGTTCTTAATGCCGAGGTCACGGCGGATCATGGCGATCGTCAAGTCTCCCATGCGCCCGAAGATCGTGGCCACGAGGCCCGCGCCGATCCAGTACATTTCGGAGCGGTTGGGGAGGAGGTGCCTAAGCCCCCACGCCACGAACATCGTCACGATCAGCGCGACGATCATGCCCTCAAGCGACACCTTGTTGGAAATGCGACTGAACGGCTTGATTTTCCCGAAGAGAATCGAGACCGCCCACGTGGTATTTTCGCTGACCTCGGTCAGCAGGTAGAGATAGAGCACCATCAGCGCGCCGCCCTCGAAGTTCATCAGGCGGCCCATGTGCATATACGACCAGCCCCAGAAGATGAACGCGACGAGCGAGAGGGAGATATACTGAATCATGTGCGTCGCCGAGTTTCGCAGGAGCGGAATCAATGCCGCCACGAACAGGAAGATCATCGGGCTCAAGTTGTAAAACTCGTATTGGTCTTTATGGATGAAGTAGCCGAGCGCGAAGATGAAGATGTACGTGATCCACACGAACCAGCTGCGATGATACATGCCGACCATTTGGAAGAACGACTTCGCGCTCAATACGCCCATCAATGTCATGAAGGCGAGAGGCCAGGGATCGGGCAGCGCGAACACGGCGAACAAGAGCGGGGCCACGAAGAGCCAGCTTTTCACGCTTGCCCATGCCGAAATATACGGCGCGCCTTTGCGTTTGAGGAAGAACAAGAGGATCGAAAGAAAGATCAGGAAGCCCATGATGACGCCGGCGGCTTCCACGTAGCGGGGATCGTTCCAGTGTCCGTAAATCATGCTGCCTATTCCCTCGATTGGCTGCGCTCATATTGATGGCTGCGCTCATATTGATGGCTACGCCATTGAAGATCGTGGTCTTTGATCTTCTTATACAAGCTCGAGCGGGATATTTTCAAGACGCGCGCGGCTTCGCCGATGTCCTCGCTCCGCTCTAGCGCTTTCTGGATGATCTGAGCCTCGAATTCGGTCACGAGATTTGCGATGCCTCGGCTAAGGTCGATGTTCCCCGAGGCGCCGGTCTTGGGCGCGGGAGGGGCGAGGATCGCGCGCACGTCGGACTCGCGAATGACCGGTAGGGGCGCGCTCATCGCGAGCTGCTCGCACACGCGCTTAAGCTCGCGGACGTTTCCGGGCCAAGGGTAGGCGCGCAGGGCTCGCATAGCGTCATCGTCCACGCTCTTGCGCCGGCCCGGATCGAGCCCCAGGAAGTGGCGAACGAGCTCGGGAATGTCCTCGGCGCGCTCGCGCAGGGCGGGAAGAGCGATTTTCTTCCCGTTCAGGCGCCACAGCAGATCTTCGCGGAATTTTCCCTCTCGCGCGAGCTGCGCGAGATTGCGGTTTGTCGCGGCGATCACTCGGGTTTCGATTCGGATCGTTTCGTTGCCGCCGATGCGGCGAACTTCGCCGTTCTCGAGAAAGCGGAGGAGCTTCGCTTGCAAGGCGGGGCTAAGGGCCTCGATCTCATCGAGGAAGAGATCGCCCCCTTCGGCCAACTCCGCGAGGCCCATTTTATTTTGATCGGCGCCGGTGAACGCGCCTTTGACGTGGCCGAAGAATTCCGACTCGAAAAGATTCTCCGGAACGCTCGCGACGTTCAATACGACGAGCGGTCCCTGCTTCTCTTGCGCGTGAATCAGCTGCGCGCACACTTCCTTGCCCGTGCCGGACTCCCCCTCGATGAGAATGGGACCGGCTTCGCCGCGCATCTGCGCGAGCTGCCTCCGGATCGCGCCCGAAGCCGGCCCCGAGCCGATCCAGCGCGTGCCTTCTCGAAGATCGAGCAAGGCCTCCATCTTGCCGAGGGTAAGCACGAGTTCGTCGAGGTTCAATGGCTTAGCTAAAAAGCGCGAGGCGCCGGCTCTCAAGCATTTTTCCATGAGCTCGCGGTCGAGGTTTCCGGACATCGCGGCGATTTCCAAATTCGCGTGCTTGGCCCGCAAGGCGCGGATAACCTCGAGACCCTCGGGCTCCGCGGCGCCGAGCTGCAGGTGCATGTCGACCAGGGCGGCGACGTACCCGCGTTCAGGCAGTACGGCGTCCCGGCTGGCCATCATCCGCCAATGCGACGGCAATGCCAATTTTACGGATTGGATTACCAGCTCATCATCGTCAACCACCAGGAGAACAGGATCCTTCACGTCCAGCATCCGATTTTAAAGGTTTAGGACTCAATACCCATAGATTCCGAATGTGACAACCGTTTGGAAGCACGGTAGATTCATTGCATGGCCACCGGAAAGATTCTTCTCCTTGAAAACGTGCACCCTTGCGCTCGCGAAGCGCTCGTTGAGGAAGGTTTTACAGTCGACGTCGAGAAAGGCGCTCTGAGCGAGGAGCAACTCGATAGGATTTTACCGAATTACCAGGCGCTGGGAATCCGATCGAAAACTCAACTGTCGGCCGGTTTGCTCGCGCGGCACCCGCACCTTCAGGTGATCGGCGCGTTTTGCATCGGTACCAACCAAATCGCTTTAGAAGAGGCCAACCGGCAGGGCATCGCCGTTTTCAACGCCCCTTACAGCAACACGAGGAGCGTGGCCGAGCTCGTGATCGCCGAGATGATCGCGCTCTCGCGCCAGCTTGGCGACGTGAACTCGGCCGCCCATCGCGGGGAATGGCTGAAGTCGGCGAAGGGCTCGCGCGAAGTGCGCGGAAAGACCCTCGGAATCGTGGGCTACGGGCATATCGGCTCCCAGGTGAGCGTTTTGGCCGAGGCGATCGGGCTGCGCGTGGTTTTTTACGATATCGTGAAGAAACTTCCGCTTGGAAACGCGCGCCCGATGGATTCCTTGAATCAGCTACTGCGCGAGAGCGATTTCGTCACTTTGCATGTGCCCGAGACTCCGGTGACCCAGAACATGATCGGCGCGTCGGAGCTGAAGTTCATGCGCCCGGGCTCTTACTTGATCAATGCCTCGCGCGGAACCGTAGTCGACATCGCGGCGTTGACCGCGAGCCTCAAGAACGGCCATGTCGCGGGCGCGGCCGTCGACGTTTTTCCGGATGAGCCTCAAAACAACGACGAGAAATTCATCACCGAGCTTCAGAACGCGCGCAATGTGATCCTCACGCCTCACATCGGCGGCAGCACGGAGGAGGCGCAGGAAGCCATCGGACGCGAAGTGGCCGCGAGCCTGACGATGTTCTTGAAGAGCGGAGCCACTCTCGGCGCCGTGAATTTCCCGCAGGTCAGCGTACCGCCGAAGAGCGTGGGGTCTCGCTTGATCAACGTTCACAGAAACGTTCCGGGCGTCTTGAGCGCGATCAACGGAATCGTGTCGGGCGCGAAGGCGAACATTCGCGCGCAGTACCTCTCGACCGACCAACACATCGGTTACCTGGTCATGGACATCGAATTGGATCAGCCGGGCGGCGTGTTCGATCAAGTGTCGAAGCTTCCGACGTCGATCAAGACCCGACTCGTATAGAGGCCTGGACCCAGGTCCGTTGATTCGCGCGTTCGTAAAACCGATAAATTCCCCATGAGATATTTGCTTCCGTTTCTGATTGTGCTGTCAGGTTACGCGCACGCCGATCCCCTCACCGAGGAGTGTGAAAACGTCGTCAAGCAACAGGCGCTTACAGCCGGCGAGTCACTGAAGGAGTACGCCGTTCGCACGACGATCGACCCGAGCGCGCGTTACCTCCACGAGGAAAGCGTTCGCGTGTGCGTGGCGAGCAAAATTAAAATGGCATTTTACACCAACGCGCACGCGAAGCTCTGCCCGAAGTCGAAATCGAAATACAAACTCGAGTGCTTTCGTGAATGGGTGAAGGCTCAGCCGATCGCGTACTCCACGCAGGTCGTTCAGTTGAGCGCCACCGCCGCGGACATTGCGCGCATGGATCGCGAGAACGAGGAACTGAAACAAGAAGTCGTGCTCTCGATGTTGCTCGATTCGATACTTATCCCGCTTGAAAAGATCTCGGCTCCGCAAGGAGGCGTCGTGAGGGCGCATAAGCACGAAGATCTGCGCAAGCTTCAAGAGAACGAGCGCAAGCTGTTCTCGAAAGCGAAGATGGATCTGATCCCCTTGATGGAAAACCAGATCAAGAAAATGGCCGAGGCGGTCGCGCTCGAGCCCGTCGACGAAAAGACGCAGGACTGGATCACCTCATCGGTGAAAGCCCTGCAATCACGCGTTGATCGCATTAAGCTGAAGCAAATCTAGTCGGGCCACTTTGCCCCGTGCCCGGTACAATCTGTCTGATCCTTACCGTCCCGTGCCCTCGGCTGCGACTTGAGCGCGGCATGTCTCCTGCTGATCGTGCCTGACAGGAGGCACTCACATGGAACACATTCTGATTGTTTACAGCAGCCGAAACGGACAAACCGCCAAAATCGCTCGCTACATGCGTCGTCGGTTATTCGACGCCGGGTACGGTGTTCAACTGGAGAATATCTCTTCGAGTTCGGCTCTCACGAATCCCGATCTGACCGTGGACGCGGTGATTGTCGGGGCGCCGATATACGCGCAGAAGTATCCGAAGGCGATGGTCAAGTGGGTGAAGAGCCACCGGTCTTACCTGAGCGAAAGAAAGAACGCCTTCTTTTCGGTGAGCTTGAATGCCGCCGACAAGCGCCCGGACTCACGCGTGGCCGACCGCGCTCTCCTCAACAAATTCAGACGCGCGACGGGGTGGAACCCCGAGGCCGCCGTGAGCTTCGCCGGCGCTTTGTCCTATAGTCATTACGGGTTTTTCTTGAAGCGAATCATGCGCCGGATCAGCGCCTTGGCGGGCGGCCCGACAAACCTCGAGCAGGACTACGAACTCACCGATTGGTCTCAAGTTGATGCGTTTCTTGAGGCCTTTACGGGAGAGCGGGACATTATGGCTCGGGCGCCCGTCGCATCAGACGGGATGTCTCAGCCCGTTCGCGCGCCCTTGAATATAAGCGCGAGCCGCCCGTGATATGCATGGCATCGGCGTTGCTCTTGTAACCTTTCATCTCAATCAAGGAGTTGAAGTAATGAAAGCAATCCCGACCATCAGCAAGTACATGACCACGCTGCCTCACACGATCGGGGCGGATCAGAGTCTAGCCAAGGCCGAGGAAATGATGGCCAAGCTGCGCGTGCGCCACTTACCGGTACTGGCGGGCGGAAAGCTCGTCGGCATACTTTCGGACCGCGACGTAAGATTGGTGGAGTCTTTTAAGGACGTCGATCCGCGCGCCGTGAGCGTCGCCGAAGCGTATACCGAGGATCCCTACATTACGAGCCCGGAATCAAGCCTCGCCGAGGTTTGCGCCGAAATGGCTTCGAATAAATTCGGCTGCGCGCTTGTTTGCGACAACCACAAACTCGTCGGTATCTTCACCTGGGTGGATGCATTGAACGCGTTTAACGAGTTGCTCTCGACACGCCTAAAGCAGTGATCGGAGCTGGAGTCGAGAATGAAAACCATGGCATTTAGTAAAATCATTTGGGCGGTGGACGCGATGGAAGATCCCAGTCGCAACGCCGGAGCTATTTTCCTTCTCGGCGCCCTCGCGCGCGCAACGGAATCCGAAATCCAACCCGTTTACATTCAAAGCCCACCATACCTCAGCGAGCCGTTCCGAGCGCTTGCCGAAAAGAATCTGAAGACGCTTGTAGAATCGTCGCGTATTCCCACGATGCTTCCGGGAAAAATTTTAAAGTCCACGGCGTCCTCCACCCGGAATGACGTCGATGTTTTGATTAAATACGTTCGCGCGCAGGGCGGGGACGCGTTGATCGTCGCCACGCACTCGCGCACCGGGCTTCCGCGAATGTTTGTCGGAAGCTTCGCGGAGCTGCTCGCGTTCACTTCGCCGGTTCCGATCTTCACGGTAAATCCTGACACCAAGGTGCGCGAGCGGATTTCCAAAATTCTATTCCCGACCGACTTTGGACAGCGGTACCGGAGTGCTTACGAGCGTGCCGTGATGATCGCCAAGATTCTCGACGCGGAATTGACTATCTATTACAAAGAGCCTCCGGTCCCAGGTTACTCGATCTCGCGAGAGCCCAACGGCCGCGAGTCAAGGGAAGCGCAAAAACGCATGGAGCGCGCCGAGGAGTGGCGGGCCTGGGCGGCGTCATTCCACGTTCCGGTCCAAATTCAAATCGATAACCAGCCCGGACACGTCGTTACGGCGATCGATCAGTACGCGGAAAACCAGAACTTTGACCTGATCGCGATCGCCACGGAAGCGTCGACCGTATCCGCGGCGATCATTGGAAGTCATGCGCGGCAGATGATCCGAGAGGCAAAGTGCCCGGTCTGGGTTTTTCACGTGGAGAATGAGGAATAGGGGGAAATTATGAAGGGAAGACGGAAGCCGGGAACGGCGATGACTTGTTTAATTGCATTCGCTGCGATCTCGGGAGCGGCCTTCGCGTCCGCACCGCAAGCCTGGCGCGCGAAAATGGGCGAGCTCTCTCAAGCGCTGAGCGAATCGATCCCATATCTGTATCCGGATCCGGCCCAAGATCCGAAAAAGCTCACCGCGAAGGTGAAGCGAATTTACGACATCACCAAGCAGTTGGATGGAAAACTCAATCACGCGGTCGCGATGCCCGACACGGATCCCGCGCTTCCCTACATCGCCGGTTTGTTGAAGGGCGACATCGAACGCGCCTACCAAAGCCTGCAGGATGGGCATACGGAATATGCCAAGGGTGTCGTTCGCTCGTCAGTCGCGTATTGCATCGCTTGCCATACGCGGACTCAAGGCGGCGTGGAGTTTCCGGTACTGGCCGCGTTCACGGAGCCGCTCAAGCGCGCATCGTGGATCGAGCGTATCGAATTTCAATCGGCGAGTCGCCAGTTCGACCCCGTCGTCGCGGAAGTCATGACCCAACTTGAAAAACCGGGCACGGTGGGCATCAGTCCGCTCGATCTCGAGCGCGGCGCCCGGATCGCGCTTTCGATCGCGGTGCGCTCGAAGCAGGATCCGGATCGCGCGTATCTGCTGGCGCGGGCAATTGAAAAGTCGCCGTCGGCCACTTTCGCCATGAAAGAGGCGGCCAAGGTTTGGATCAAGGACATTTCGGCGTGGCGGTCGGAAAAGGACAAGAAATATTCGGACGTCACCGAGATGATCGCGGCGGCACGCCGCCTGGTGCAGTCTGATGGAACGCGCGAGCCGGTATTGGGTGGACACGAGGAAGTTCGATTGCTGCGCGCTTCCGTGCTCATGCACGAAGTGCTCAAGCGCGAGACGAAGAAGGAGCAGGCGGCCGAGGCGCTATACATCATCGGGCTCTCGTACGACGCCCTACGCGAGCTGGGTTTGTGGAGTCTTCACGAGATGTACTTCCTGACTTGCATCGAAAAGCTGCCGCATTCCGCGCAAGCCGAGCTCTGCTACGCGCGCTACCGCGAGAGCGTCACGCTCGGTTACACCGGCTCCAGCGGCGTGCACGTGCCGAAAGCGGTGCGGGACCATTTGGATAAAGTGCAAAAGCTCGCGCGACGGGAAGGGAAGCGCTGAGGAGTCAGCGCCCTTTCTTAAGCAGGATATTGAACGTGGTTCCATGTCCTTCCTTGCTTTCCACGGACATGGAGCCTTCCCAGGATTGAATCAATTTGTAGGACGTTACGAGACCCAAGCCCGTTCCCGAGCCGATGTCTTTCGTTGTAAAGAACGGCTTAAAAATCTGGCGGAGGTTCGCCTCCGAGATTCCGCATCCGCTGTCTTGGACCGAGACCTTCACCAAATCTCCGGCGTCCTCCGCCGCGATCGAGATCGAATGTGCCTTGGTTTTGCCGGCTTTCCT